>QQNC01000122.1 GCA_003402695.1 Verrucomicrobiota bacterium
ACGGATTCCCTCGCGGTCGCGACCGACCCGAACATCGACATCGTCTGTGAGCTGATCGGCGGCACAACGGTGGCGCGGGACGTCACGCTCGGGGCGCTGGCGTGTGGCAAGGTGGTCGTGTCGGCCAACAAGGCGCTCATCTGCAAGCACGGCGCCGAAATCTTCGAGACGGCGCGCCGGCACGGCGGGCATTTCCTCTTCGAGGCGAGCGTCGCCGGCGGCATCCCGCTCATCAAGGCGCTGCGCGAGGGGCTCGTGGCCAACCGCTTTCCGCTCATCTACGGCATCCTCAACGGCACGTGTAACTACATCCTCACCCAGATGGAGGAGCAGGATGCGCCGTACTCCCCGGTCCTCGGCGAGGCCAAGCGGCTGGGTTATGCCGAGGCCGACGAGTCGCTCGACGTGCTGGGCTGGGACACCGCGCACAAGGCCGCCGTGCTGACCTTCCTCGCCCACGGCACCTGGGTGAAGCCCGAGCAGATGATCGTCGAAGGTATCGACCGCATCACGCCCGGCGATTTCAAGAACGCCTCCGCGCTCGGCTACGGGATCAAGCTGCTCGCGGTCATCACCCGTGATTTCACCACCGGCGAACTCAGCGTCCGCGTGCATCCCACGCTGCTGCCCGAGGGCCACGTCGTCGCGAAGGTCAGCGGCGTCTTCAATGCCGTCTCCGTGCAGGGCGACGTCGCCGGCACCACGCTTTACATCGGCCGTGGCGCGGGGCAGGACGCGACGGCGAGCGCGGTCATCAGCGATTTGGTGGACGCGGTTTCCCTGCTGAAGAACGACCGGCGGGCCTTCATCACGGCGCGCAAACGCCCCGGCCCGGCCCGGCCGTCACTGGCCTGCCGCCTCGCCCCGCCGGAGCACATCCGGGGCCGTTATTACCTGCGCCTGACGGTCAGTGACGAACCCGGCGTGCTGGCGAAGATCGCCACCGCCCTCGCGGCGCAGCAGGTGAGCATCGCCAGCGTGATCCAGAGCGCCCAGGAGCCCGCCGGCGCGGCTTCGCTGGTCCTGACCACGCACCAGAGCGACGAGCGCGCCATCGGCATGACCCTGCGCCGGCTCGCACGGCTGAGCTGCGTGCTGGAGAAGCCGCTCCTCCTCCGCATCGGCGACTTCCCCGAGTAAAAATTTCCATCATGGCCCGTATCGTTCAAAAATATGGCGGCACCTCCGTTGGTGACATTGACCGCATCAAGATTGTCGCGAAGCGCATCAAGGCGACGTGCGATGAGGGCCACGAGGTGGTCGCGGTCGTCTCGGCGCGCTCGGGCGTGACGAACGAGCTGATCGCCAAGGCGAAGTCCATTGCCGAGATCCCCAGCGAGCGGGAACTCGACCAGCTGCTCGCGATCGGCGAGCAGGAAACGTCGGCGCTCACCGCCATGGCGCTGCACGCGCTGGGTCTCGGGGCCGTGAGCTACACCGGCGCGCAGGCGGGCATTTTCACCGACACGGTGCACACCAAGGCGAAGATCCGGACCATCAACGCCAAGCCCATCGAGAAGGACCTGAAGAAGGGCAACGTCGTCATCGTGGCCGGGTTCCAGGGCATCAATGAGGAGGGCAACGTGACGACCTTCGGCCGGGGCGCCTCCGATCTCACGGCCATCGCGCTTGCGGCCGCGTTGAAGGCGGACAAGTGCGAGATCTACACCGACGTGGATGGGGTTTATACCGCCGATCCGCGCGTGGTGAAGCAGGCCCGCAAGCTGACGGAAATTTCCTACGACGAGATGCTCGAACTCGCCTCGTCGGGCTCGAAGGTGATGATGTCGCGTTCCGTCGAGTTCGCCAAGAAGTACGGTGTCGTTTTCGAAGTCCGCTCCAGTTTCAACCATAACCCAGGAACCATTGTGAAAGAAGAAGTCGCCTACATGGAAAAAGTCGTCGTCCGTGGCGTGGCCGTGGACAAGGACCAGGCCAAGGTCATTGTCAGCAACATCCCGGACAAGCCGGGCTCGGCCGCGAAGGTGTTCCGGGCGCTGTCGGACTCCAATATCAACGTCGACATGATCGTGCAGAACGTCGGCCGGCAGGGCGTGGCGAATCTGACGTTCACCGTGCCGCAGACCGAGACGGCCAAGGCGGTCAAGGCGCTCAAGCCCGTGCTCGCGGCGATCGGCGGCGGGCAGGTCACCATTCACGAGCACATTGCCAAGCTCTCGGTCGTGGGCGTCGGCATGAAGACGCACTCCGGCGTCGCCGCCACGCTCTTCCAGGCACTGGCCGACGTGGACATCAACATCGAGCTGATCAGCACCTCGGAGATCAAGATCTCGATTGTGATCGACCAGGCGCGGGCCGACGAGGCCGCGCGCGTGGCGCACACGGCTTTTCAGCTGGATAAGAGCTGATCCAGCTGAAAAGCAGAGGGCAGAAACCAGATGTCAGCCGTCAGCCGGTCTCATTCTGAATCCTGCTCCTGGCTTCTATGAATTTTATCTCCACCCGCGGCCAGACGCCGGCACTCGGCTTTTCCGAGGCCGTGGCGACGGGGTTGGCGCCGGACGGGGGGCTGTTTTTGCCGGTATCGCTGCCCGATTTTTCGGCCGACCTGCCGCGGCTCGCGAAGCTGGGCTATGCCGACCTGTGCTTTGAGTTCATGCGGGCGTTCGCGACGGATATCCCGCTCCCGACGCTCCGGGCGATCGTAGCGAAATCCTACACGACTTTCGCGGTGCCCGAGATCGCGCCCCTGAAAAAACTCGGGCCGGACCTGTATGTGCTCGAGCTGTTCCACGGGCCCACGCTCGCATTCAAGGACTTTGCGCTGCAGCTCCTGGGCAACCTCTACGAGCACCAGTGCGCGGTGCGCGGGGAGACCATCAATGTCCTGGGCGCGACCTCCGGCGACACGGGCGCAGCGGCGATTCACGGGCTGCTGGGCAAGCCCGGCACCGCGATCTTCATCCTCTATCCCGACGGCCGCGTGTCGCCGCTGCAGGAGCGGCAGATGGCCTGTACGGGGGCGGCGAACGTGTTCGCGCTCGCGCTGGACGGCACGTTCGACGACGCGCAGGCGGCGCTGAAGGTGATTTTTTCCAATCAGGCCTTTCGCACCGGCCACCGGCTCTCGGCGGTCAACTCCATCAATCTGGCCCGGGTGCTGGCGCAGTGCGTGTACTATCTCTATGCTTGGCTGAGGCTGCCCGAGAGCGAACGGAGCCGCGTCGAGTTTGTCGTGCCGACGGGCAATTTCGGCAATGTGCTCGCCGGCTGGCTGCTCCAGCAGATGGGCGTGCCGATCCCCGGCTTCAAGGTCGCGACCAATCAGAACGACATCCTCTATCGGCTTTTCACCACCGGCGAATACCGCGTTGGCGCCGTCGCCCCGAGCCTCGCGCCCTCGATGGACATCCAGATCGCATCGAACTTTGAGCGTTTCCTGTTCTACCGCGTGGGCCGCGACCCGGAGCGGTTGCTCGCGCTGATGGACGAATTCAAGGCCACGGGGCGCTGCCGGGTGGAAGGGTGGGAGCGGGGCGGTATTACGGCCTCGCGCTGCACCGACGCGGAGATCCCGGGCATCATCCGCCGGGTCCACCGCGAACTCGGCTACCTCGTCGATCCGCACACGGCGTGCGGGTTCCAGGCGCTTTCACCCGGCCGGGTGAGCGTGGTGCTGGCGACCGCGAGCCCGGCGAAATTCCCTGATACCATTCGTGCGGCGATCGGCCTCGAGCCGACCGATCCCTCGCTGGACGCGCTGAAGGTCCGGCCGGTGATCAAACACCGCCTGCGGGCCGACCCGGCGACGATCATGCGGTTCATCGCGCAGCACGCCGTCTGAGCCGGAGGGTTATGCCGAAAGTGGTCCCAGCGCCCGAGCCCGTCACCGGCCAGGAGGGCGCGTTCGCCGCGCTGCTGTCCCGCGGGGGTGGATGGCTGCCGGCGGTGGTGATCGTGCTCACGGTGTGGGCGGCTTACGCGAACAGTTTTTCGGCCCCGTTCGTGTTCGATGACCTGAAGTCGGTCATGCAAAACCCGACAATCCGCCACCTGTGGCCGCTGACGGACGTGCTCGCACCGCCGAACCATGCCACCGGGGCAGGCGGACGTCCGGTCGTGAACCTCAGCCTCGCCCTCAACTACGCCCTCGGTGGCCTCGATGGGCGCGGATATCACGGAATGAACACGCTGATCCATGCGCTGGCGGCGCTGACGCTGTTCGGGATCGTGCGGCGGACGCTGTTGCGACCCAGGTTGCGGGATCGGTTTGGGTCCGCGGCCGGGCCTCTTGCGCTCGGGGTGGCGCTGCTGTGGGCACTGCATCCCCTGCAAACGGAGTCGGTGACCTGCATCGTGCAGCGTTCGGAGTCGCTCATGGGACTGTTTTACCTGCTCACGCTGTATGGCTTCATCCGCGCGGTGGAGGTGCCGGCGCCGCGACGCTGGCAGGGCTTCGCCGTCGTCATGTGCCTGCTCGGCATGGCGACGAAGGAAGTGATGGTTTCGGCGCCTTTGATGCTGCTGCTCTACGACCGCACGTTTGGGGCGGGAACGTTTCGCGCCGCCTGGCAGCAACGCCGGTCGTTTTATCTTTGGCTGGCGGGCACCTGGTTGCTTCTGGCCTGGCTGAGCCTGCAGAACGGCCAGCGCGGCGGAGTCGCCGGCTTCGGCCTGGGGGTGAGCGCGTGGGAGTATGCCCTGACGCAATGCCGGGCGATCATCCTCTATCTGCGCCTCGCGTTTTGGCCGAGTCCGCTGGTCGTCGACTATGGCACCGGAGTCGTCCAAGCCGCGGGGGACGTCTGGCCGCAGGCCGGAGTGTTGCTGGCCTTGGTGGCGGGCACCTGCGTGGCATTGGTCCGGCGACCGGTGGTGGGATTCCTTGGGTGCTGGTTTTTTTCGATCTTGGCCCCCAGCTCCAGTTTTGTGCCGCTGACGTCCCAGACCATGGCCGAGCACCGCATGTACCTGTCGCTGGCGGCGGTGGCCGGCGTGGTGGTGCTCGGGGGTTATCGCTGGCTGGGAGCGCGCACGCTGCCGGTGTGGCTGGCGCTGGCCGCGGGGGCGGGGGCGCTCACGTTTGCGCGCAACCAGGATTATCGCGACGCGATCACACTCTGGAGCGTGACGGTGGCGCAACAGCCCGACAATTTACGGGTGCACATGAATCTCGGCACGGCGCTGGCGGATGCCCGCCGGCTGGAGGAAGCGCGCGGGCACTTCGCATTTGTGGTGGCGCACGATCCGGACGATCACGCCGCCCGCTGCAACCTGGGCAACGTGCTGCTCGAGCTGGGCCGGCCGGCGGAGGCGCTGCCCCAGTGCCAGGCGGCGGTCCGGCTCAAGCCGGATTCGATTGACGCCCGTATTGCCCTCGGCAGCACGCTGGCCCAGATGGACCGGCTCGAGGAAGCGGTGGCTCAATTGCAGACGGCGGTGCGG
Source organism: Verrucomicrobiota bacterium (assembly GCA_003402695.1). Taxonomy (GTDB): domain Bacteria; phylum Verrucomicrobiota; class Verrucomicrobiia; order Opitutales; family Opitutaceae; genus Opi-474. Next base: position 5,407 of record QQNC01000122.1, read on the forward strand.
ATGGATCCCGATTCGCTGCCGGGACATTACAACCTCGCCACGGCGCTCGCGCAGCTGCGGCGCTGGCCGGAAGCGGCGCAGCACTACGCGGCGACCCTGCGGCTCCAGCCGAGATTCGCCCGGGCCCACAACGATCTCGGCGAGGCTCTGGTCCAACTGGGCCGGTTCGGCGAGGCGCGGGACGAGTTCGAGACGGCGCTGCGCCAGTGGCCGGGTTATGCGCAGGCCCGGGATAATCTGCACCGGTTGGCGGCCCGCCCGCCGAAGGCCGCGGGCCATTAAGTGTGCCTTGCCTGCCTGAGGGCGTCCGCCAACGCTAACGCCCATCATCCATGGCCAAGCCGCGCGCGATTTCCGGGTCCCCGTTGACTCCGCCCAACCCCACCGGGCCGACCGCGCGCCGGGGGGTTATCTTGGCCGGCACGGTCATCGCGCTCGCGGTCTGGGGCGTCTATGCGAACAGCTGGTCCGCGCCGTTCGTCTTCGATGATTTCATGGCGATCACGCAGAACCCGACCATCCGGCACCTCAGCCGGCTGGGCGACGTGCTGTCCTCGCCGATGTTTGCAACGGGTGCGACGGGCCGGCCGGTGGTGAGCCTCTCGCTGGCGATCAATTACGCCCTCGGGGGCTACAACGTCACGGGCTATCATGTGGCCAACACCCTGTTTCACGCGCTGGCGGCGCTGGTGCTTTTCGGGATGGTGCGACGCACGCTGCTGCGGCCGGCGCTGCGGGAAAGATTCGGGGCCGCGGCGCTGCCGCTGGCCCTGACGGTGGCGCTGCTCTGGGCGGTGCATCCGCTGCTGACCGAGTCGGTGACGTTCGTCATCCAGCGCTCGGAGTCCCTGATGGGATTGTTTTATCTGCTGACGCTGTACGGTTCCATCCGCGCGGTGGAATCACCGGCCCCGCGGCGCTGGGAGATCTTTACCGTGACTGTCTGCCTGCTCGGCATGGCGACGAAGGAAGTCATGGTGACGGCGCCCGTTCTGGTGCTGCTGTATGACCGCATGTTCGTGTCCGGCACGTTCCGGGCGGCGTGGCAGGCACGCGGGAAACTGTATGCAGGTCTGGCGGCGACCTGGCTGCTGCTCGCGTACCTCGTGGCCGGCTCGCACCAGCGCGGCGGGAGCTTGGGCGGTGGCGTGAGTTCGTGGGAGTACCTGCTGACCTCATGCCGCGCGATCGTGATGTACCTGCGACTCGTGTTCTGGCCGAGCCCGCTTGTGGTGGACTACGGCACGACCGTGGTGCGCAGCCTGGCGGACGTCTGGCTGCAAGCCGGCCTGCTGGTGCTGCTCGCCGTGGGCACGGGTCTCGCGCTGCGCCGCCGTCAGGCCGCCGGGTTCCTGGGCTTTGCCTTTTTTGCGATCCTGGCGCCGAGCTCGAGCATCGTGCCGCTCATCACGCAGACCATGGCCGAACACCGGATGTACCTGCCGCTGGCGGCGGTGATCTCACTGGTTGTGCTCGGGGCGTATCGCTGGGTGGGGCGTTTCACGCTGCCGACGGGGCTGGCACTGGCCGTGGCCGCGGGTGCGCTCACGGTGGCCCGCAACCAGGACTACGAGAGCAACATTAAGCTCTGGGCCGTCACGGTAACGGCGCAGCCGGGGAACGCGCGGGCGCAATCGAGCCTCGGTTGCGCGCTGATGCTCGCGGGCCGGGATGAGGAGGCCCTGGTCCATCTGGCCGAGGCGGTGCGGCTCAATCCGGACTATGCCGAGCCGCGCTACAATCTGGGCAATTTCCTGTTCCGCGCGTACCGGCCGGCGGAGGCGCTGGAACATCTCGAGGCGGCGGTGCGGCTGCGTCCGCCGTATTTCGAGGCGCATTTCGTGCTCGCCGGCGTGCTGCTCCGGCTGAATCGGCCGGCGGAGGCATTGGAGCATTTCGAGACCACGCTCAAGATCCGGCCGGATTATGTGGAGGCGCGGCAGATGTACGCGGAAACCCTGGCGTCCGCGGGGCGACTCCCGGAGGCGCTGGAACAGTTCGAGCAGGCCGTGCGCCAGGCACCGGGCAATCCCGGGTTGCAGGCCAGTTTCGGGAATGTGCTGGCGGCGCAGCAGCGCTGGGCGGAGGCCGTGCCGCATTATACGGCGGTGGTGCAGCTCAAGCCGGATTCCGCCGAGGCGCAGACCGCGCTGGGCGCCGCGCTGGGCCGGCTCGGGCGGGTGGAGGAGGCGGCCGGCCATTTTGAGGCCGCGGCCCGGCTTGATCCCGATTCCATTCCGGCGCACTTCAATTTCGGCAATGCGCTCTTTGCGCTGCGGCGCTTTGCCGAGGCGGCCGAGCAATATGGCGCGGTGGTGCGGTTGCGGCCCGACTTCGCGGAGGTGCACAATAATCTCGGCAACACGCTGCTGCAGCTCGGCCGGCTCGACGAGGCGCAGGCGCAGTACGAGGCGACCCTGCGGCTGAAGCCGGATTACCTGCCGGCGCGCAACAACCTCGCCCGGCTCGAGGCCATCCGGGCGGCCCGGGCACCGCGTTGAGCG
>QQNC01000123.1 GCA_003402695.1 Verrucomicrobiota bacterium
GTGAGGTGGAGGGCGATGGTCGTCAGCGCGCGGGTGAGGCGCTGGTTGCCGTTGGCGATGGCCGCGGCCTGGGTGAGGCCGTACTGCTGGTGCTTCGGATCGGCCGCCATGCGCTGGAGCGAGGCGAAGACGACGCCGTTGGCCGTCTCGACGCGGCGTTTCGCGGCGATGGCGGGGGCGTCGTAGGATCCGCCGGCCGTCAGCCGGGCTTGCAGGAGTTGCAGATAAACGCGGTTGGCGCGCAGGGCGTCCGCGAGGTAGGCGGGGAAGCGCTGGCGCTCCCACACCGGCCAGAACAGCAGCGCGGCCAGCATGGCCAGTCCGCCGCCCGCGGCCGTCGCGACCAGACGGGAGATCGTGAACTCGAGCGTCACGGCGTTGGAGGCCTCCGTCAGCAGCACGATCATCAGCGTGATGAAGAATACCGCGAGCGCGTAGTTTTTCCGCAGCATGTAGGCAAAGCCGAAGATCGTCGCCGCGGTCGCGGCCAGCAGGACCAGGGCGGGCAGTTTTAGCCAGAGCAGCAGGCTCGCAAGGATGCCGCCGATGAGCGTGCCGATCAGGCGTTGCGCGGCGCGCTGGCGGGTGGAGCCGTAGTCGGGTTGCAGCACGACGACGATTGTGAGCGGCAGCCAGTAGCCGCGCGGAAGATGCCAGTATTCGAAGAGGCCGACGCCGACCATCAGCAGAACCGCCAGCCGGGCGGTGAAACGCACCAGAGCCGGGTCGATGCGGCGGCTCTGGTTGAGCGTCGCGGCGAACGGTCGCAGCGTCCACGCATCGAGATCGAACAACTCGAGGGAAAACGCGCCGCTCTCCGCCGCCCGGTCGCTCGTGGCGGACAGTTGCGGGAGCAGCGCGGCCACCTGGGCGGCGACCTGGCGCAGCAGTTGGACCAGCTCGGTGCAGCGCGGCGACGTGACGGCGTGGGAGGTGATGCGCGCCTGCAGCACGGCGATGAGGTTGGTCAGCCGGCTCAGCCGGACCTCCGCGGTGGCGAGGTGGGCGGGCTGGCGGGACACGACGGCGAGCGCGACGGTGCGGGCCGTATTGGTGAGCGAGGTGAACACCGGCTGCACGGCGGTGGCGAGCTGGGCGAACTCCGGGCCCGGCCGCAGCGCCTCGAACGCGGTGTTGAAGGCGCCGACGCGCGTGGCCAGCCGCGCGGCGGTGAGATTGAGGGCATCGAGCCGCTGCTGCAGCCGGCTGGGCGGGGTCGCGCCTGCGGGCGCGAGCAGGGCGCTGGTGTGGTCGAGCGCGCTGCGCAACACCGCCTCCTTTTGGGCGATGTCATGCTGACGGGTGGTCTCGTCGCGCTCGTCCTCCAGTGCCAGTGCCGCGAACAGCTCGCCGACGGCCAGCCAGGTCTCTGCCAGCGATTGCCGCAGCGGGTGCTGGGGCCGGAACGGCCAGAACGAGGCCTGCAGCGCGACACCCCAGAGCGCGCCGCAGAATGCGTAGCGCGCGACGTGGGCCGAGGGAAGCTCGGGCGTGGCGAGGGCGATCAGGAAGAGCAGGGCGGATGCGGCTGCGACGGACGGGCCGTAGTCCGCGCTCAGGTGACGCCACAGCCCCATGCCGACGGCGATCAGCGCCGTCGCGAGCACGGCGGCGACGAGACTCCCGCCGACCATGCAGCCGAGCCAGGTGGCGGCGGTGAGAATGAGGGCCTTGCCCAGCAGCAGGCCGAGGCGGACGCCGTAATCACCGCGGATATCAATCAGCGCGACGTTCTGGGCCGCGATGGCGGCGAACACCACGGGCCCCTTTAACAGGCCGTAGTGGCCCAGGATGAGCGGCACCATGAACGCCACCGTGGTACGCAGCGCCCGCCCGAGTTCGGGATAGAGGGCCTCGCGCTCCGCGAGCTTGTCGATGCTGGCCTGCGGCGCCTGCGTCATGGTGCCGGAGAGTGTGCTGGCAGGATTCGCGGCGTCACGTGTTTTGCGGGAGGATGTTTGCGCGTCGGTTCTGGGATGGGCTGCGGTTTCCCGAGCGACGCTTTGGGCGCGAGCTCGCCGTGGAGTCGACAGCGAGAAGTCGCTGCCATGCAAATCGGCGCCCACCTTGAAACGAAGCTGCCCGCCGCGGCTTTGCCTTATAGATACACGCCGCCGCCCAGCAACCGCTCGCCATCGTAGAGTGCGAGAATCTGGCCGGAGGCGAGGCCACGCTGGGGCTCGGTGAACTTGATCAGGGCGCTGCCGGCTTCGGTGGGGATGAACTCCAGTGTGACGCGTGGGTCGCGGTAGCGGACGCGGCCCTCGAGGGTCTGCTGGGCGGTGAGAGCCTCGCCGGTCCAGCTCAGGCTATGGACGCGGACTTCGGATTGAAACAGGCCGGGGGCGTCGGCGTGGTCGAAGGCGACAAGCAGGGCGCGGTCGGAGGCGCGCTTGCCGACGACGACGTACGCCTCGTTGTCCGTGTTGGACGGCACGCGAATGCCCCGGCGCTGGCCAATCGTATAGAAGTGGAGTCCGCGGTGCTGGCCGAGTTCGCGTCCATCACTGGCGCGGACGATTGGTCCCGGCGCGTCGGGGACGTAGGCTTGCAGGAAATCCGCCATCTTCACCTCGCCGATGAAGCAGATGCCCTGGCTGTCCTTTTTGCCAGCGGTGGTGAGGCCGGCCTCGCGGGCGAGCGCGCGCAGCTCGGGTTTTTCGAGGTGGCCGATGGGGAAGCGCGCGAAGCGCAGCTGGGCCTGGTTGAGCAGCGCGAGGAAATAGGACTGGTCCTTGTTTTTGTCCAAGCCCTCGAGCAAGGCGAACTCAGTTCCCGATGTGGGTCGGGCCTTACGCCCGACCTGCATTTCGGATGTCGGGCGTAAGGCCCGACCCGCATCGGATGTTCCTGCCTCCACCCGCCGGGCGTAGTGCCCGGTGGCCAGCGCGGAGAAACCCTCGGCCTCGGCGTAGGCGCGGAACACGCCGAACTTCACCCGGCTGTTGCACATCACGTCGGGATTGGGCGTCTGGCCGCGCTGGTAGCCGTCGAGCAGGTAGTCCACCACGAGCCGGCGGTAGTCCGCCATGAGGTTGACGACGCGAAACTCGATCCCGAGTCGGTCGCAGACCGCGCGGGCGTCCAGGATGTCCTGCTGCCACGGGCAGTCGCCGAGGACGTTGTCCTCGTTGATCCAGTTCTTCATGTACGCGCCGACGACCGGCATGCTCGACTGCTGGAGCAGGAGCGCGGCGACGGAGCTGTCCACGCCGCCGGACATCGCGACGAGGACTTTTTCAGGAGCAGGCACGGCACGAAACGACGCGAGGGCGCCGGGGTTTGTCAAACGAACACGTGCGGTCCGGCCAAACGCGGTTGGCGGCATGAAGCGGTCCACGCGCGTGTCCGCGCCGCCCTCCGCCGCGCCGGCCAGCCGGGGGCCCGCCTCGATCCAGTGTAACCTATTGGGTTACATTCGCCCCGGAGGTTGGGCTGGATGGGGCGGGCGGCGTCCAGCGTTACGGCACGCCGGGCGTGACGAACTGCGGGTCGATCGTGCGGTGGAGGAGGGCCTCGAACTTGGCGAACGGGACTTCAAGGCCGGGGGTGTTTTCACTGCAACCGGGGATGAAGATGGGGGCGATGGCCGGGGGATGCTCGAGCGACAGCGGGGGGAGATGGCGGATTTGGTCGAGGGTCTGGCTCACGTACAACACGCGGACAAAATAGCCGCCCGTGGAGTGTTGTCGGAGTTCGAGCACCAGGGCGCCGCCGGGGAGCAAGGGGTCCTGCTGGGTGCCAGGCAGATACCAGTGGGCGCCGAGCAGGCCGGCGAAGTTGATGATGTTGGTGTCGTGGCCGCTGATCAGGACGAATTTTTGCCCCGATTCGCCGAAAGCTCCCTCGGCCGAACCGCCCCGGACGGTGCGCTGCAGGGTCTGGAGGACATGGTCGGCGAGGTTGGAGGCCTGCGCCTGGGCCGCATAGAGCGTGGACTGCGTCAGATCAAAGTAGAGCGAGTGCAGCTTGAGCAGCTGGGTGAGGGTCGCGGAGTCGAGCCGGCCCCAGCCGACATCCTTCATCGGCATGCCCTCGGTGTATTCCAGCAGGAGCGCGTCGGTGATCTGCATCGCCAGGCGCACGGGGCCCTGCACCGCCACGGTGTGGTCAAACTCGCCGCGCGCCACCGCGCCGGGCAGCTCGATCACAGGCGTCTTGCCGGGTTGGCCGCTGACTGGCCCAAGGACGCGTTGGAGGGCGTCAAACTCCGGGCGATAGGCCAGTGTCAGGTTGGCCGGGTCGTTGCCGATGCGGCCCAGCACCGCGGCCACGGCGAGGTCGCGGTCAGGCTTGGAGGTCCCGGCCTTGACCGGCTGGTACAAAGGATCGATCCGACCCTTGGGCAGTGTGTGCAGGTTCGGCTCGGGGGTCCCGGGCAACAGGCCGGCGGCGAGGGCTATGGCGGACTCCATCGTGCGCGGTTCGTTGTTGGCCCGGAAAAAAACCGCCGGGGCATCCTTGGCGGGGTCACCGGTCAGCAGGCCGGCGGCGACGTAGCGCGCCCGGTAGTATTCGCCCATCCTGACCATTTGCTGATGGCCGTGCGGGGTGAGCAGGCCGGATTTCACGCTCCATTCCGGCCAAGGCTCGGCGGCATATTTGCCCAGAATCTGGTTCGTCTGCAGCGGCGAACGCACGCCATGGCGCGCGAGCACGATGACCAGCTTGAGTTCGCCCTCCGGCTCGGCGGCGCGCACGGCGGGCGCGGCGGCCAAGAGACTGAGGCTGAGGAGGACGAGGATGCGGAGGGATGAGGAAGTGAGGCGGAAAGAGCGGAGGAAGCAGGGCATGATCGTGGACGAAGGCATGAGAGTTTTGATGGCGGGAAAAATGGGCGAGTCGCCACCAAAATGGGCGCTACGCGACCCATGCCACGCTTTCGGCCTTGTTACTTTTGGGTGTCGGTGGGCGGATGAGGCTGGTGATCAGACGCGTGGCGCGGCGCTTTCGCCAGGGCGACGGGGACTGTGCGCTTGCGGTGCGCCGCGCGCGGGGGAAAATCCGGGCGAAATGCGAAACCTCCTGCTGGCCGCCCTGTTGTTCACCGCCGTGATTTTGTTGTGCGGACAGGGCGCCGAATCCGCGCCCCGGCCGGCGCGTCCGCTACCCGCAGTCGAACACGTGGTGATTCTCATCGTGGACGGGCTGCGGCCGGATGTGCTGCTGCTCTCCGAGACCCCCGCGATGCACGGGATGATTCGGGATGGTGCCTACACGATGTGGGCGCGCACGACGGATATGGCGGTCACGCTGCCCTCGTGCACCAGCCTGCTGACCGCGGTGAAACCGGCCAAGCACCGCGTCAGCTGGAACACCTCCCAGCCCGCGTCCGGCCAGCTCTACCCCGCGGTGCCGACGGTGCTGGGGATGGCCACGGAGGCTGGCTACGTGACGGCGCTGGTGGCGGGCAAGTCGAAGTTCGCGGCGCTGGCCAAACCCGGCACCGTCACGCATGTCTTTGTGCCGGACACCGCCAAATGCAGCGACGAGCAGGTCGCCGCGGAGGCGGTGAAAATCATCGAGTCCGCGAAGCCCGCGCTGATCTGCATCCATTTTCCCGGCCCCGACGCAGTCGGTCACGAGAAAGGCTGGGGTTCGCCCGAGCAGCTGGCCCAGCTGGTGAAAACCGACGTGCAAATTGCGCTCGTGTTGGCCGCTCTGGACCGCGCAGAAATCCGGGACTCAACGGTCGTGTTGTTGACGGCCGACCACGGCGGCACGGGCAAAGGGCATGGCGCGGACGATATGCGCAGCCGGCACATTCCGTGGGTGGTGGCGGGGCCGGGGGTGAAGCCCGGCTACGACCTCACGCAGGACGCCAAGTTGCAGGTGAACACCGAGGACACGGGTGCGACGGTGTGCTGGCTGCTCGGGCTGCCGCGGCCGCTGTATTTCGACGGCAAGCCGGTGACGGCGGCGTTTGTGCAGTAGCGCAGGCGCCCCCGCCTGCATCAGATCGGAGCAGGCGGGGCGCCTGCGCTACTTCATCCACTTCCAGCTTGTCCGCCCGCTGGCGCGGAGGATGCTCATGCTTCCTGATGCCTGATTCCACGCCGCACATTGTCCGCGCCTGGCTCGAATCCCTCTCAACCGGGGTGGTGGAACTGGACCGCGACTGGACCGACCGCTCGCTGCCGCGGTTCACCCTTGGCGAGCAATGCCCGGCGCCCGGGGCCCTGGCCCCCGCGCCGGGGCTCGTGGCGGGCCGGACGTACGGTTATTTTCTCAATCCGAAGGGCGAGATCTCGTTCGTGGTTCCGCTGGAGCACGGTTGCAACGTCGACGCGACGCGCGACCTCGTCTACCTGGCGGGCGATTTCAATGGCTGGGAAGCGGCAATCGGAGCGGACGAGTGGCGGCTGCACCCGGCGGAGCTCGACGGCGAGCAGGTGCTCGTGTGGACGGGCGAGGCGGCGCGGTTTTTGGGCGTGGCCGGGCAGCGATTCAAGTTTGTGACGGGTGAGCACCAGTGGCTCGTGCCGCCGGATGATGCGCCCAACGTGGCGCGGGACGACCAGGGCAACTTCAACCGCTTCCTCGATCCGCAACGCACGGGCTGGCACCTGTGGCAGTTCACGCTGGGCGCGCCACTTGACCTCGCGGAGCCGCGGACCGTGACGTGGGCCGCCGCGGCGCCGGGGACCACACGGGCGGTGCCGCTGGTGCCGGGAAATTTCTTCTACGAGCTGAAGACCGACCTGCCGCTGGGGGCGATGGTCCGCGGCGCGGCGACGGTGTTCCGGCTGTTTGCGCCGCGCGCCCGGGCGATCAGGCTGATGCTCGGCCAGCAGCCGGCGCCGGAAAAGATGCAGGCTTTCCCGCTGGCGCGCCGGACGGATGCGGAGGGGGCGGCCGGCGTGTGGGAGACGACGCGGAACCAGAACCTGCACGGCTGGTTTTACTGGTACGTGGTGGAGGGCGTGCGGGAAGGCTCGGGGCGGTTCGATCCGACGGTGCGCGTGCTCGACCCCTATGCCTTGGCGGCGACCAGCCGCGAGGGTCCCGGCATTGTGCTGGACCGCGCTTGGGTGGGGGAGGGGGACCGGAGTTTTTCCACGCCCGCCTGGCAGGACCTGGTCATGGCCGAGGCCCATGTGCGCGATCTCACGGCGAATGCACCGGTCAAACTGACGGCGGAGGAACGACGCGGCTTCACGGGCCTGCGCAAGTGGGTCGAAAGCCCGGAGTTTTACCTGCACCACCTCGGGGTGAACTGCGTCGAGCTCCAGCCGGTGCAGGAATCCGACAAGCGCACGACCGAGGAATATCACTGGGGCTACATGACGAACAATTTCTTCGCCCCGGAGAGCAGCTACGCGCTCGCGCCGGAAGCGGCCTCGGGGGTGCGCGAGCTGCAGGCGCTGGTGAAGGCGTTTCATGCGCGCGGCATGGCGGTGGTGCTCGACGTCGTGTTCAATCACGTCGGCGAGCCGGCGCACCTGCTGTTGGTGGACCGGCTCTACTACTTTGAGCAGGACGCCGCCGGGCAGCTCGCGAACTGGAGCGGCTGCGGCAACGACCTGCGCGCCCGCTCCGCGATGGCGAAGCGGCTTATCATCGACAGCTGCCTCCATCTGATCGAGGCGTACGGCGTGGATGGTTTCCGCTTCGACCTCGCCGAGCTGCTTGGCGTGGAGGTGCTGCGCGACGTCGAGGCGGCGCTGAAGCGCGCGAAACCCAACGTCATCCTCCTTGCCGAGCCGTGGAGCTTCCGCGGCCACATCGCCGGCGCGCTCCGCGACACCGGCTGGGCGTCGTGGAACGACGGCTACCGCGACCTGGTGAAGGAGTATGTCGGGGCGAACGCGCCGGCGGAGCGGATGGAATATTTTCTGAAAGGTTCGCCGTGGTTTTTCGCCAAGTGGCCGGCGCAGACCGTGAACTACACCGA
>QQNC01000124.1 GCA_003402695.1 Verrucomicrobiota bacterium
GAGATCCCGGCCGACGACGGCGCCGTCGAGCAGGAGCATCCGCGGAGCGACCGGGCCGGCCTGCACGGCGCTGGCGGTGAGCAGCGCGAGCAGGACCGGGCGGAAGTTGGCGGACAATTTCATCACAAAAAAGAAGGCGGGCATCGGCCCGCCTTCGTCATTGGCTGCAGCGGCGCATTACCGCACGCCATCGCGTCGCAGCGAGTCGGGACCGTAGTCGGCCGGGCTGCGCTTGAGGCTGAAGTCATACATCTTGCTCTCGTTATCGAGGCCGATGGCGAGATAGCGCCCGTTCTGGAGGTCGGTGTGCACCTCGAGCGTGCTCCAGAACGTGAGGGCGTCATAGTAGTTGATGCAATGCGCCTCGGAGACGCGCCAGAGGGCGCCCCGCGAGTCGTATTGGTCCACGGCGAGGACCTGCCAGCTGTCCTCGTCCACATAGAACGTGCGGCGCGCATAGAGGTGGGAAGTCCCCGGCTTGAGCGTGGCATCCACGACCCAGACCCGGTGCAACTCGTAGCGGGCGAGGTCCTGATTGATGTGCAGGGGCTTGAGGATGTCGGCATACTTAACCTTGTCGCTGTGCAGCGCGTAGGAGTTGTAAGGCACGAGCATCTCCTTTTTTCCGACCAGGTTCCAGTTGAAGCGGTCGGGCGCGCCGTTGAACATGTCGAACTGGTCGCTGGTGCGCTGGCCGTCGGCGGCGGTGCCGGGGTTGTCGTAGGCGACGTTGGGGGCGCGGGTGACACGGCGGCGGCCGGCGTTGTAGACCCAGGCGCGGCGCGGCTCCTTGACCTGGTCCATGGTCTCGTGGACGAGGAGAATGGTGCCGGCGAGGCGGGCCGGGGCGATGACCGCCTGCTTGAAGAAGATCAGGGTGTTGTCGAGTTCGGCCTCGGTGATGCCGTCGCGGACGTAGTTGAAGAGGAATTCGTCGTCGAACTGAACCAGGTTGTAGCTGCCATTCCGCTGCACGGCGGTCTGGCCGATATGGCGCACGGCGGCGACGCCGCGGTAGCGCGTGAGGTGGTTCCAGATCACCTCGAGGCCGGTGGTGGGAATCGGGAAGGGGATGCCGATGACCGAGCCGGTGATGCCGTTGCCACTGTCGGTGAGCTTGGCGACCGTGGCGTTCTTCAGGGTGGCGTCGTAGATGCGCTGGGGGTTGGCGGCGCTGCGGTGCGTCGGGTAGACGAGGAGCTTGTAGTCGGGGTAGGCCCGAAGGAGCGCCTGGTAACCCTCGGTGAGGCGGTTCTTGTAATGGTCGGCGTTGGCGGCGGACACCGTGTAGAGGGGCTGTTCACCGGCAAACGGATCAGCATGGTGGTCGCCCACGGTGTAGCCGGCGGGCGGGGTGGTGATGCCACCGGTCCACGCCGGGATGGAACCGTCAGCATTGCCGGCTTTTTCGCCGCCGAGCGGAGTGAGGTCGGCGCCGAGTCGGGCGGCGGCGGTATCGCTGATGGCGGCCGGCAGGGCGGTGGCGGCGATGACGAACAGAATCGGAAGGAAGAGTCTTTTCATGGCGGTGGGTCCAGCGGGGTTAGAAGGAATACTTCAGCGTGGTCGAGACGTAGTCGCGGTCACCCAGCAGATTAAAGCGGCTGGCGCCGAAGAAATTGACGTAGCGGAGTTCAACCGCCCACGCGTTCTGGAAGGTGAATTCGGCCGAGAAGTTCAGGCTCTTGCGGCCGGTGACATAGTTGCCGAGCGGGAGTGGCGTGTTACCGGTGACGTCGTGGGAAAAGGCGACGGACGGCGACACGTTCACGCCCGAAAAGAGACTGTTGTAGTCGAGCTTGGCGAGGAGTTGGTAACCCCAGGAGAACGAGTCGGCAAACGCGCTGGCGGGCGTGGCGGGGATGGTGCCGAAGCCGGTGCTGACCATGGCGGCGGCATTGCCGCTGGTGTAGGTACCGGGGGCGTCGTAGCGAAGGACATCCTTGCTCGGGAGGTTGACCCAGACGCCGCCGACCTCGCCGAGGAGCGTGAATTGCTGCGCGCCGAGCGTGGGGCCGAAGACCTTGGTCAGGGTGGTCTGCGCCGTCCACACGCGGTGGCGGCGGAAACCGGGGACTTCGGTGTTCAGCTGGCCAAGATAATTGCCAACCTGATTGTTGGCGCCGAACACGGGGCTCAGCGATGAGAGGGTGGCGAAGAGCAGTTCGACGTCGTCAACCTGGAGCGGGACATCGTTCTTGAGCGAAGCCTCGCCCTGCCAGGAGATGCCGGAGCTGCCGAGAGAGGTGTTAAAGCTCGCTCCGAGCATGTGGATGGCCTCGGGATACTCGGTGAAGAAGCGGCCGGTGGCGGCGGCCTGCAGCAGGCCGACCTTGCCCGCGCCGGCGGCAATGCTCTGGGCGGCCGGATAAAACGGCTGGAGGCTGCCGGGCAGCGCGCCGATCGGCACGTTGGTGAAGGCCGCGCCCAGCAGGGTGTTGAGCGCGGCGGGTATACCCGCCGGCGGGTAGCCGTTGGCGATCATCGCCGGCACCAGATTGGTCGTCGCGAGGCTGACCGCGTAGCTCTGGACAAAGCTGACGTCGACCGGCGTGGTCGGCGTCCGGGCGCTGATCAATGGCGAACGGCTGTGATAATTGGCGAAGTAGAGGCCGAATTCGGTATCGTTCAGCGCCGGCGTGAGGAGGTGCAGGGCGGCGCCGTATTGGTTGGAGCCTTGACCGCTGCGGGTGGCGCCGCGCGGGATGGAGCCGAGCGTCCCGGTGTCCGGCAGGGTACCGAAGCCCAGGAAAACTTTGGAGCCGCCGGGGCTGGCGAAGTCATTGGTCGAGAAATAAGTGCCGGCCGGTTCGAGGCGGTTGGCCCGGTACTCGAGCAGCCAGAACGGCTCGAAGGTGAGGTTCTTGGTCAGGCCGATCGAGGCGGTCAGCATGGTGACCGGCAGGAAGGCTTCCCTGAGCTCGTTGCCGGGGCCACGGAGCTTGGACAGATCCACCGGGTTCACGACGTTGATGCCGTTGGGGAGGAAGGTGCTCTCACCGAGGCTGAGTACCTGGCGGCCGAAGCGCAGTTCCACGGGCATGTCCTGGCCGAGCTTGAACTTGGCCTTCAGGTAGAGATCGAGCCACTCGCCCCCGTCGGTCACCTTGGCCTTGGCCTCGCCCGTGAGGGAGGTGCGCAGGGTGCTGTCGGTCAGGAGATCCTTGAAATAATAGCCCCGGGCAAACAGTCCGAAATCATGGTACTTGAGCTCGAGCTCGTGGGTGCCCTTGAATAGCTCCGAGACCCAGCCCTTCCCGTAGTTGAGGTTGCCATCGTCGGTGTTGACCGAGGTCTGCTGGCCGGGAAGGCCTTGGAAGGAGTTGGTTGTGCCGTAGAACTGCGGGCTGGGAGCGCCCAAGCGGTAGAGCCCGCCGAAGGAGAATGTGCTGTCGAAGCTGCCGGTCAGGTCACCCTCGGTGAACTGGAAGGCATGCGCGGGATTAACCAGGAGCAGCGCGCCGAGGGCAAAAGCCAAGGCGGGGCGTGTCAGGTGCAACGACACACGGGAGGACTTTTTCATAGGAGGTCTCAGGGGTGGGAAAGGACCTGCTGGGAGGACCCTTCCTGTCGGGTTAAGGATGGCGGTCGGACCGCTCAGGGGTGTTGGGCGGACGAAACGAAGTATCCCGACCCGGTTCAAGACCGAATTCGGGTTAATCGCGGTTCGCGCTTTGACGTGGCCAAAATATGCGTAACGTGCGCGTTCGAACCATGCAGGCTGCGACCCACATCCACGTCAAAGGCGCGCGCGAGCACAACCTCAAGAACCTCGAACTGCGCATCCCGCGCGGCAAGCTGGTGGTTATCACGGGCCCGAGCGGCTCGGGCAAATCCTCGCTGGCTTTCGACACAATCTATGCGGAGGGCTACCGGAAATACATGGAGTCGCTCTCGACCCAGGCGCGGCAGGTGCTCGAGCAGTTGCACCGGCCCGAGGTCGATTTCATCCACGGCCTGTCGCCGGTCCTCGCGATCGAACAGCGCACCGGGGGCGGCGGTCCGCGCAGCACGATCGCCACCGCGACGGAGCTCGCGGACTACGCCCAACTGCTGTGGGCCGTCTGCGGCGAACAACGCTGTCCGAAGGACGGCGGCCGCGTGGTACAGCGCTCCCTGGACGACAACGTCCAACGCGTGCTCACGGAATGTGCCGGCGAACGCGTCCTCTTGCTGGCGGCCTTCATGCGGGCCAAGCCGAGCGTGCTGCGTGACGAGCTGCCCCGGCTGCGGCAGCGGGGCTTTCAGCGCGTGCGGCTCAATGGCGAGGTCCGGAGTCTCGACGAAACGAACCTGATTCCCGCCGGCGCGGGGACGAAGGAGATCACGGTGGAGATTGTCATCGACCGGCTGGTGGCGAACGCCGACCAGCGGTCGCGGCTGGCGGACTCGCTCGAGCTGGCGTTCCGCGAGGGCAAGGACCGGGTCGTGGTGCTGGCGCAGAAAAACACCGAGTCGCCGTGGCACGAACTGGCGCTCAGCCAGTCGCTGTCGTGCGAGAGCTGCGGTGACAGTTTCGAGAAGCTCACGCCGCGCCATTTCTCCTTTAGCCACCGGGAAGGAGCCTGCCCGACCTGCGACGGCCTGGGCCGCAAGCTGCGCTTTGTCCCTGAGTTGATTGTGGCCGATCCCGAGAAATCCGTGCGCGAAGGCGCGCTCAAGCCCTGGCGCATCGGGGGAAAGAATCTCATCATCAAGCATAACGCCCTGCTGAAGCAGCTGGCCGAACAGCTGCCCTTTGATGCCGATGTGCCGTGGAACAAACTGCCGGAGGCGACGCGGCACACAATCCTGCATGGCGCGGGGGAGCGGTTGTTTGCCTTCAAACTGCGCCGCATGCGCGAGCCGAAGGCGATGCCGTTCACGGGGGTCATCGCCGATCTGGAGGAGAGCTTCCGTCACACCGGTAGCGAGGGCTTCCAGGCCCGCCTCATCACCTTCATGGTGGCCGGTGAGTGCCCGGAGTGTCACGGCACGCGGCTGAACGCCCGCAGCGGGGCGGTGCTGCTCGCGGGGAAAACCTTTCCGCAGTTCATGCAGCTGGACGTGGAGACGGCCCACGGGTTTGCGCGCGAACTCGTCACGGCTTTCGCCGGCAACGATGCGGTTCGCGATGTGGTGACTGGTATCGAACAGCGGATGTATTTCCTGCTCGAGACCGGGCTGGGGTACCTGGCGCTCGAGCGCGACTATGCGACCCTGTCCGGCGGCGAGGCGCAGCGCGTGCGGCTGGCGACGCAGCTCGGCATGGGCCTGATGGGAGTCATCTACGTGCTCGACGAGCCGAGCATCGGCCTGCACCCGCATGACAACCAGAAGTTGCTCGACACGCTCGTCGGCCTCCGGGACCGCGGGAACACCGTGCTGGTGGTGGAGCATGACGAGGACACGATGCGACTGGCCGACGAACTCATCGAACTCGGGCCCGAGGCCGGCGTCGAGGGCGGCCAGCTCCTGTTCCAGGGCACGCCGGCCCAGTGTGCGCTGCTGCCCGCGAAGATTTCCCGCACCGGTCCCTATCTCGCCGGGACCATGAGCGTGATGAAAGACGCCACGACCAAGGCCCCGGACGGCGCCTGGCTGACCGTGCGCGAGGCCCGGGCGAACAACCTGCGCGGGATCGACGCCAAGTTCCCCGTCGGCCTGCTGACCGTGGTCACTGGGGTCAGCGGCTCGGGCAAGAGCACGCTCGTGAACGACGTGCTGGCCGCGGCCGCGGGACGGAAGCTGAACGGCGCCAAGACGCTTCCGGGCAAACACCGGGCGATCGAGAACCTGGATTTCTTCGAAAAGCTGGTGCAGGTGGACCAGGAGCCGATCGGACGCAGTCCGCGGTCGAATCCCGCGACGTTTGTCGACCTGATGACCCTGCTGCGTGACCTGTACGCCGCGGTGCCGCTGGCGAAGGTGCGCGGCTACAAGGCCAGCCGGTTTTCCTTCAATGTCCGCGGCGGACGCTGCGAGCGCTGCCAGGGTGACGGTGCCATCAAGCTCGACATGCAGTTCATGGCCGACGCCTACGCGCCGTGCCCGAGCTGCGAGGGGAAGCGCTACAACCGCGAGACACTCGAGATCCTGTTTCACGGCAAGTCCATCGCGGACGTGCTCAATCTCACGGTGCGCGAGGCGATCACGCTGTTCCGGAATATCCCGCGGGTGATCGATAAGCTGGCGACCCTGGACGCGGTCGGGCTGGGCTACCTGAAGCTGGGTCAGTCTGCGACGACCCTCTCGGGCGGTGAGGCGCAGCGGCTCAAGCTTTCACTCGAGCTGAGCAAGCGCACCCAAGGTAGCACTCTCTACATCCTCGATGAGCCAACCACGGGGCTGCACTGGGTGGATATCCAGAAACTCATGGACCTGCTCTTCAAGCTGCGCGACCAGGGCAACACTGTGATCGTGATCGAGCACAACCTGGATGTCATCCACCTCGCAGACTGGATCATCGATCTCGGTCCCGGGGGCGGGCGGCACGGCGGCGAACTGATCTACGCGGGGTCGCGCGCGGGGATCGAGGCGTGTGCGCCGTCGCTAACCGGGCAGGCGCTGCTCCGCTGGAAGAAATGAGACCACCGCAGACCGGCCAGGGCGGGAAAACTTCAGGAGTCACAATTGCTGCTGTGGCAGAGCCACGACATCAGCAAAATGATGACTGTGAAGAGAGTGATCAGAGCCATGGGGTGATGGACGCCGTCGGGGTGGGGGTGGGGTAAGCAACGGACCGGACGGAGTGCACAATTAGCGGGAAGCTTCCCTTGGCCAGAAAATAATCCAATTTGCCAGTCATTCGCAAAGATTTGACCGCCGCCTCCAACTGCTGATTCGCCATGCCGCTGCCCACCATCGTCCACCTCGACGCCGACGCGTTTTTTGTGTCGTGCGAGCTGGCGTTGAAGCCGGAGCTGCGCGGGACGAAATGCGCGGTGGGGGGGCGCGAGCGGGGCATCATCTCGTCCGCGAGCTATGAGGCGCGGGCCTGCGGCGTCTACACCCCAATGCCGACCCAGCGCGCACTGAAAGTCTGCCCGGACCTGATTTTGCTCCCCCACACGTCGGGACTGTACGGGAAGGTTTCCCGGCAGATGTTTGACCTCTGCACAACGCTCACGCCCTTGGTGCAGCGCAATTCCGTGGATGAAGGCTACCTCGACCTGGGCCCGTGTGGATTCCAGGCGGCTGCGGAAATCGAGACGCGGATCCGCGCGCTGCAGCAGCGGTTGTGGGACGAACTCCAGCTTCCTGTGTCGTTCGGCATCGCGGCGAACAAGCTCATCGCCCAGATTGCGTCGAAGCTGAGGAAGCCGCGCGGGTTTGTCGTGGTGCCGCCCGGTCAGGAGGAGGAGTTCCTGGCGCCGCTGCCGATCGGCAAACTGCCGGGCATCGGGGCCAAGACGGAGGCGGCGCTGACGGAGCGGCACGGGCTGAAGCTGGTGCGCGACATCACGGCCCGGAATGAGAGCCAGCTCGAGGCGATCTTTGGCGCGGGCTGGCGGGAGATGCGGGCGACGGCGCGGGGCGAGGACGACCGGCCGGTGGAGACGGAGCGCGATGACGCCAAGAGCTATTCGCAGCAGGAGACGTTTGCGGCGGACATCGCGGAGTTTGCCGAGATCGAGCGGGTGGCGAAGCGGATGGTGGACGAACTCCTGCCCAAGATCCGCGAGGATGGAAAACGGGTGCGGACGATGACCGTGAAAATTCGCTACCCGGATTTCACGCAGGAGACGCACGGCCGCAGCCTGGAGTCCGCGACCGACCTGGAGGCTCCGTTTTACCCGCTGGTGGCGCCCCTGTTGCAGGCGGCGTGGAAACTGCGCCGGCCGTTGCGGCTGGTGAGCGTGCGGTTTTCCAACGTGGAGGAGGCCGCCGC
>QQNC01000125.1 GCA_003402695.1 Verrucomicrobiota bacterium
CTCAGGTGGTCGGGACGGTCTGGATCGTCTTGAGAATCCGGCCGGCGACCAGGTACGGGTCGGCCGCGGAGTTCGGACGGCGATCCTCGAGGTAGCCCTTGTAGCCGGCATTGACGAAGCTGTGCGGCACGCGGATCGAGGCGCCGCGGTCGGCGATACCATAGCTGAACTTGTCGATCGACTGCGTCTCATGCAGGCCGGTGAGGCGGAGGTGGTTCTCCGGGCCGTACACCGCGATGTGCTCGCCGACGTACTGGTTGAAGGCCGCCATGAGCTTCTCGAAGTAGGCTTTGCCCCCGGTTTCGCGCATGTGCTTGGTCGAGAAGTTGGCGTGCATGCCGGAGCCGTTCCAGTCCAGCGGCTGCTGGAACGGAGCGAGGATCGGCTTGCAGCGCCACTCAATGTCGATGCCATAGCTCTCCGTCAGGCGGGCGAGGATGTAGCGGGCGACCCACATCTGGTCCGCGGCGCTCTTGGAGCCCTTGCCGAAGATCTGGAACTCCCACTGGCCCTTGGCGACCTCGGCGTTGATGCCCTCGAGGTTGATCCCGGCATCGAGGCAGATGTCGATGTGCTTCTCGACAATCTCCCGGGCGACGCAACCGACGTTCTTGTAACCGATTCCGGTGTAGTACGGACCCTGCGGGGCGGGGTAACCGTCCTTGGGAAAACCGAGGGGCGCGCCGTCTTTCCAGAGGAAATATTCCTGCTCAAAACCGAACCAAGTGTCCGGGTCATCCGGGATCGTGCCGCGGGAATTGGAGGGATGCGCCGCGCCGGTGTGCAGGTAGGTCTCGCACATCACGAGCACGCCGTTCTTGCGGGTCGTGTCGGGGAACACCGCCACGGGCTTCAGGACAACGTCCGAGCTTTTGCCCTCGGCCTGCTGCGTCGAGCTGCCGTCAAAGCCCCAGGCGGGCAATTCGGCGAGCTTCGGGAAGCTGGCAAATTCTTTGATCTGGGTTTTGCTGCGCAAGCTGGCCAGCGGCGTGTAGCCGTCGAGCCAGACATATTCCAATTTGTATTTGGCCATGGTCGGTTAGGTTAGGGACAGGTTTAGGGGTGAGTTCGTGGTGGGGTTGATCGAGTGGGCTTGAGTCTGCGGGAGCACCAAAAGCTCACGTTAAATCTAGCACCTTATATGCCAGCGCCAGCCCGAACTGACCAGCGCGCCGCAGATTAATCCATCAAATTCATTGCCAGCACCTTTCGTCATTCAGTCATCAGGCTTGCCAGCACCAAGCCACGCCCGAAACTCCGTCTAATTAATCATGCATGAGATGAAGGACACCGCCCGCGCCCTGGTGCGCATCGGCTATGACAGCCGGGTGCACAAGACTTTCCGCGGCCATCAGGCGCAGGAGCGCTTCGCGCATGAGGTGCGGGTGCTCCGGCACCTGGAGGCAAAGGGCTGCACGTTTGTGCCGCGACTGCTGGAGGTGGATCCCGCCCAATTGCAGATCGTCACCACCAATTGCGGCACGCGGGTGGATCACCTGAGCCTGGAGCGCCAGGCCGAGGTGTTCGCCGAACTGGAACAGTACGGCGTGCGCCATGAGGACCGCGAACTCCGCAACATCACGTACCGGATCGCCGACGGGCGCTTCTGCATCATCGATTTCGAGTTCGCCACCCTGCTCGACGGCGGACCCGGCACCGTGTCGCTGAAACCCACGGGCTGACCATGGACGCCCCCACCCCGCCCGCCGCCGCTCCCGCCACCAGCCTCCGCTGGTCCGGGATCACCGACCGCGGACGCTTCCGCCCAAACAACGAGGACTCCTTCCTTGCGCTCAGCTTTGACGGCCACGAGGTCCGCTACCTCGGCAAAACCGGTTCGGCCTCGCTCGCCGGCACGGACTTCGTCTTCGCCGTCAGCGACGGCATGGGCGGCGCCAAGTCCGGCGAATTCGCCAGCCGCATCGCCGTGGACCGCATCACCAAGCTGCTCCCCCGCGCCTTCCGCCTCTCGGCCGCCGGGATCAACAGCGGGTTCACCGATGTACTTTCCGAGCTGTTCACCTCGATCCACACCGACCTGCTCAACCTCGGCTCCTCCTACGAGGAATGCGCCGGCATGGGCGCCACTCTCAGCCTCGGCTGGTTCACGCCGGAGTGGATGTATTTCGCGCACATCGGCGACAGCCGCATCTATTTTTTACCCCGCGCCGGCGGACTCACCCAGGTCACCCAGGATCATACCCACGTCGGCTGGCTGCGCCGTCAGGGCCAGCTCAACGAGCGCCAGGCCCGCGAGCATCCCCGCCGCAATGCGCTCACCCAGGCCCTCGGCGCCAGCAACCAGTTCCTCGAACCTCACATCGGCGCCGTGGGCCACCAGCCCGGTGACCGCTTCCTTCTCTGCTCCGACGGCCTCGTTGACGGCCTGTGGGACCACCGGCTGGAAAGCCTCGTCCGCACCTCGTCGCCGGAAGATCCCCTTTCGACCCCCGCCCAGCGGCTCGTGAACGAGTCCGTGCAAAATTCCGGCCGGGACAACACCACTGCCCTGGTGATCGAGATTCCGGGACCATGAGTTTGATCTTCGTCTACGGCACGCTGAAGCGCGGGGGCCGCAATTTTCACCACATGGCCGGCCAGCAGTTCCTCGGCGAAGCCCGCACCCCTCCCGGCTTCCGCCTCTACGAACTCGACGGATATCCCGGCATGCTCATCAAACCGGACGACCGCGATGGCGTCACCGGTGAAGTCTGGTCCGTGGACACCGCCGGCCTCGCCCAGCTCGACCTCCTCGAGGGCCTCGCCCAAGGCCTGTATCGCCGCATTCCGATCAATCTTCTCCCGCCCTTTGCCGACCAACCCGTCGAGACCTACCTCTACGCCCGGAGCATCGAGGGCCGGCCGGCTATCGGGTCGACGTGGACGCATTGATTTCCAAATCCGGGTTGTCGACAAACCTGCTGGGTCCGCGACCCAACGAATCCCCTGACGACCAAGCTGGAGGCCCAAAGTTCATTTTCTCCGTGTTTGGCCGCTGACTGTTTTTTTGCGACGGCCATCATCGTCGGGTCTAGCGTTCATCGCTGCCAGGTCACCGAGCAGCCCATGCCCAACGGGAAAGGAGGCTACATGTCGTTCGGTGATAGTTATCGTTTTGCAGTGGCCTTCCTCCTGTTTTCGGTGGCTCTCAGACTCCGAGCCCGGACAGCACTGGGGCAATCACCAGCGCTAGCCTCCGTTGGCAATCGCCCCGGCTAGCTCTTCCGTGTCTTAGCTGGCACTCGCCTCACGCCGGGAAATTTTACCCGGAAATGCTCGTCGCGCAGTTCGCGGGCTTCAGGGGAGAAGCGTTTCCCTGGTCGTTTCCCTGATGAACGGCAAGCATCGGCTCTATTAAGAGCAAAATTCAGAACCTTATATGAGCTAATCTAGTAACCCTACGGGTAATTATTATACAAGGAATAGGTGGTCTAGGGCTCCCTATGCCTTTTCTCTAGCGAGTACATGCGGCGTCCCATCGATTTGGCCCTCAAATTTTTCCTCTCTTTACTCGCTGGCGTGATTTTTTCCGGGGCTCTCAGCGCCTCAGCTGCGACGATTGAGGAGACCTACGTCGTCCAAGCCCCCCATGATTTTGTCTTACACGGCTCCGCGGGGCTCCCCGAGCTGGCGACGTTCGCGCTCCAGCGCGTGCGCACCATGGATGAAGCCAAAGCCCCGCTGGGCGAGCCGATCTGGTACAAGCTGGTATTGGAAGGCGCCGGCACTGACGGAGGGGAGGCCCTTTGGCTTCGGATCCGCGCCGCAGGCCTTAGCCAGATCCAAACCTACCTGCTGGTTGACGGCCGACTGATCGCGACCGCCGAGGCTGGATTCGCCCGAGTGAGACCCAGCGACAGTCCGGTAGATCTGCAGCTTCCGCTTGCGCAGCTGACCGGCGGACGGGGCGTGGCTTACATCCGGAGTGTGACGACCAATCCCTACGGCCTGTTCCCGGTCATACTTTCCGAGCCTAAACTCAAACTTCAGGATTTTCAGCGCGTTGCCGTCCTCTACTTCTATCTCGGAGCAGGGATCATTACGGCGGCCTTGCAGATTCCGATTTGGCTCCAAACCCGCGATCGATCCACCCTTGTCTATGTCCTGTTTGCGATGGGAGGCCTTTCTGTCGCCTTCCTCCGGGCGGGTTTCCTCAACCATCTCACACTGGGGTTACCGGGGGGATTCCACTTGGGGCATGCGCTACCGTTGGCGATGTCTTTTAACGCGCTGCTCGCCCTCTGGTGGTGCATTAAACGTTATGATTTGGAAGTAAGTATTCCGTTGGCCTACCGCACTCTGAAGTGGCTTGGCCTGCTCATACTTGTGGCTATCCCAGCGTCTCTCTTCACCACACCTGAGGGTTTCTTTCGCCAGCTAGCCGCCGCCCAGCTGGTTGTCGTGCTGAGCGCCGCCGTCGTCGGCCTTATCGCCTTACGGCTCCAGCTGTACGCGGCACGAATCTGGTTCGTCGGCACCATTCCCCTGATCCTGGCGGCAGGGGTAAACAGTTTTATCAATCTCGGGCTCATGCCCCGTTTGCCCATGATCTCATCGTTGATCGTGACCGGATTTTTATGGGAGTTGCTCATCAGCGCCTTCGCACTCTCCTACCGGTTCAAGCGCGCGGAAGCACACCGCCACCAGGCCGAGCTGCAAGAGCAGGAATTGGAGGTCCAGGGGCGCTTCCTGCGGGTCCTCTGCCACGACATCCTCAACCCGCTGAACGTGATTGTCGGCCATGTGCAGCTTTGCCAGCGCGCCCGGAGCAGTCAGCGCGACCACGACCACGACAAGTCAATTCTCCGGATCGCATCGGCGGCCAGTGCCATCGAAGAAATCATCAGCAATGTGCGGAATACCGAGCGCCTGCGGGTGGCCGGTGACAAAAAGCTCCCAGTTGTCCCGACCGACCTCGTGAAGACGGTGGATAGCACCGTCGCGTTATTTCAGGAGCAGCTGCAGAACAAAAATCTCTCGCTCGTGCGTCAGATCGACACCGCCGAGGTCATGGTCCTGGCGGAGCCGGGCATGCTGCGCAGCACGGTCATCGGCAATGCGCTGTCAAACGCGATCAAGTTCAGCCGCGAGGGCGCCAAGCTCGAGATCGCCGTCGCGTCGGAACCCAGCTGGGCGCTCCTGCGCATCCGGGATTACGGCGTCGGAATCCCGGCCGAGCTGCAGCGGCAGTTCGAACAGTCGAAGACGATGTCCAGCCGACCCGGCACCAGGAAAGAACCGGGCACGGGGTTTGGTCTGCTGCTGATGCACGACACGGTCTTGGCCATGGGCGGCACCCTGCAACTGAGCTCGGTGTGCGAAACGGACGCGCCCGCCGGTCAGTGCGGCACGACGATTGAAATCCGGCTCCCGCAACCATCATTGCAGGCCGGACCGATCCTTGCTCCGGAAAATACGCTCTTCTCGCCAGCCATGCCTTGATGCAAGCGCTCAGCGCTTCAGCGCCTGCTCCGGCACGCGTCGCACTCCGGTAAACTTGGCGCGGAAAAGTTCGTCGAGCAATTCGCGGGCCTCAGGGGGGATGCGTTTCACGAGGTCTTCGAGCGCGGGCAATCCCTTCGGGCTGGTTTCCTCGCTCGCCTCGACCATCAGGCCCGCGGGCAACTCCGGCTCGCTGCGCGCGCGGGACTCCGCCTGAAAAGCTGTTTCCGCCGACTCGTCGGGCCAGTTACTGGCGCCGGTTTCTCCGGCCATCTCCATCAACCCTTCGTCCGCAGCTTCGTCCGCCGACGGTTTGGCCGCCCCACTGGCCGCGCCGAAGTCAGGCGTAGGCGGGCCGCCCGCTTGCAGCACCGCGCTCAGCCGCGCTTCCAGCCGGTCAATCAGTCCTTTTTTTTTTCGCTGTCGGCGGCGGCGGTGGCCGGGGATTCGTCAGCGAGGGACGCGAGCTCCCGGATCAGGCTGTCGATGGCCCGGGCGCGGCTCGCCTCGACGGCTTTCAGCAGCGTCACCTCAAAATTGATCTTCTCCGCCAAGCCGAGTTTCACCGCACCCTCGCCCTCGCGCAGGCCGTCGAGCATCCGGGTGACCTGCTCCGTCGTCATCGATTCTCCGCCCAGGAGACTGCTCTTCCCGCCCTGCGCGATCGCATCGAGCAGCGCCGCGCGCACCAGCACCTGCAAATCGGTCAGCAGCCGCACAAGGTCGCGGCCGTCGGCGTCGCACTCATCCACAATCGCCACAATTTTCTTGTGATCGCCGGCGGCCAGCGCCGCGGCCAGCGCGGTGATTTTCTCGGCGGCCACGAGTCCGTACACGTCCAGGATGTCCGGCTCGGAGATTTCCCCGCCGCAGAACGAGATCATCTGGTCGAGAATCGACTGCGCGTCACGCATGCCGCCGTCGGCGAGCCGGGCGATACAGGCCAGGGCCTCGGGCGTGATCTTGATCTTCTCCGCCTTGGCGATCCGGGCCAGGCGCTCGACGATCAGGGCGGGCGGGATCGGGCGCAGGTCGAAGCGCTGGCAGCGCGACACGATCGTCGGCAGCACCTTCTGCGGCTCCGTCGTGGCGAAAACGAACTTCACATGCTCCGGTGGCTCCTCGAGGGTCTTCAGCAGCGCGTTGAACGCCTGCACGGACAGCATGTGCACCTCGTCAATGATGTAGACCTTGAACTTCCCCTGCGCCGGCGCGTAGCGGACGGTGTCGCGCAGGTCGCGGACCTGGTCCACGCCGTTGTTCGACGCGCCGTCGATCTCGATCACGTCCAGATGCGAACCCTCGGCAATGGCGATGCACGCCGGGTCGTTGACCTCAAAATCGGCCTTCGGCCCGCCAGTGCAGTTGAGTGCCTTGGCGAACAGCCGGGCCAGCGAGGTCTTGCCGGTGCCGCGCGGGCCGACGAAGAGGTACGCGTGGGCGATCCGGTTGCGGGTGATCGCGTTTTTCAGCGTGCGCACCACATGGTCCTGCCCCACGACATCGTCGAAGGTCTGCGACCGCCACTTGCGCGCGATGACTTGGTAACCGTTGGACACTGCGCCAAGACCAAATCCGAAATCCCAAAGCGCAAATAAAAACGTCGGCCAGCGCTTCGGCGGTGGAACGCGTTGGCCCTCACGCGTTGGCTTGGCGGCGACCCAATCTGGCGCATCACGGGCAACGCGCTCCGCCCTGGCCGGGGTTGCAATCGAAAATCGCCATTCGAGATTCGAAAATAAAGTAAGGTGGCCAGGCACTCCACGGCACTGGTAGGACGTCGTTGCCGTTGCTGCCTTCCGGCCCTGGCGGAGTTCACGCGCCTGCCCATGCATGGCACCTGGCCGAGGCGGACCATGCCCCGCTTCGGACCTCGCGCAACATCAATTTCCAGAGGGCGCAGAGCGCCTTCGCTGGTCGGGGTTTATCCCCGATATCCGGGCGCCGATTATCGGGCGTAAAGCCCGGCCTCCATCAGGCCACCCCAACCTCAAACGCCCTCAGCCGTCACGACGGCGGCGCCTGGCGTTCCTTCTGCCGGCGGGAGCGCTCTTCCATGAAGTGGCGGATCCGCTCGCGGGCCTGGCCGACCTGGGCGTCAAACTTGACCCTTTGCTCGGGTGTCAGCACCGCGCCGATGTCCCCCTGCATGCGTACCAGCACCGCGGCGGAGGCCCGCTGCGTGGTCCGGCGCAACTGCTTCAGCTCCTCGGCCGCCGAGTCGATGATGGGCTTTACCTTTTCCTGCTGTTCCGGCGTGAGTTCGAGCTGGGTGACCAGCCGCTGCATCAGCTGCGGGCCGAACTGCTCGCCCATCGGCTGCCGTGACGTGAAATTCTTGCCCCAGCGCAGGGTCCCAAGGCCACCCACGAGGAGGCCGGCGACAAAAATGCCAA
>QQNC01000126.1 GCA_003402695.1 Verrucomicrobiota bacterium
CGGATTCCGCCGCCCGCCGATCAAATTTGCGCCCGACCGCTGACCCCGCATTCTGCGCCCGCTGTGACCTCCGCCCCTGCCACTTCCCGCACCGCGCTGCTGATTTCGTTCGCCGCCATCTACCTTATCTGGGGCAGCACCTACCTCGCCATCCGCGTGGCGGTGGAGACCTTGCCGCCGTTCCTGCTGGCCGCAGCCCGGTTTCTCCTGGCCGGGGGATTGCTTTACGCGTGGCTCGCCTACAAGGGCCGGGCGCAGGCCACGCCGCGGCAATGGCGCGACAACCTCATCATCGGCGGCCTGCTCCTCGTCGGGGGCAACGGCATGGTGGTGTGGGCCGAGCAAAAGATTCCCTCCGGCATCACCACGCTGCTGCTTTCGGTCAGCCCCGTGATCATTGTGTTGATCGACTGGATGCTGCCCAAAGGCCTGCGTCCGACGTGGATCACGTTCCTTGGCCTGGCCCTCGGCATTGGCGGGCTCATGTTGCTCGTCGGGAGTGATCTGCCGGGGGGACCGGCGCTCGACTCTTGGCGGTGCGCCGGCCTGCTGTTCTCCTGCTTCACCTGGAGCGGCGGTTCACTCTACTCGCGATACCTGCGAAATCCCGCCGAACCCATGATCGCGGCGACCATTCAAATGCTGCTGGGCGGCGCGCTGCTGCTGATCGTGGCGCTTCTCCGTCACGAGTGGACGGATTTACATGCGGCGGACCTGACCGGCCGCTCCCTCGCCGCGTGGGGTTACCTTGTGGTGGCAGGATCGCTGATCGCCTATCCTTGCTACGCCTACCTGATCAAACACACCACCCCCGCCCGCGTCTCCACCTACGCCTACGTCAACCCCGTGGTCGCCGTCTTTCTGGGCTGGCTCATCCTCAGCGAGCCCGTGACCGGACGCACCCTCGTCGCCTCGGTGATCATCATCACCGCCGTCGTCCTCATCACCACGCAACGGACCAAGGCCGCCCTGAAAAAGGCCTGACATGCCAGCCGCGATTGCCCTCATCGGCGATCTTTCCCCGGATGTGACCGCCCATCGCGCGATCCCGCGCGCCCTCGCACTCGCCGGCCAGGCGGAGAACCAGCCGGTGCCGTGGACCTGGGAGCCGACCGCTTCGATCCAGGATCCGGCCGGCGAGCCCTCCCGTTTCACCGCCTTCTGGGTGGTCCCGGCGAGCCCCGGTGCCAGCATGGCCGGCGCCCTCGCCGCCGAGTTGCCGGAAAGCATTCATCCCTTTTCCCTCGGCACACTCTTCCAACTCGAGCGCGCCGCCGCCCAATTTTTCCCATGAACTCCATCCACATCACCCCCGCCGAGTCCGACGCCGATATCCTGCGTTGTTTCCCCGTCATGGCCCAGCTGCGTCCGCATCTTGTGGAGGCGGAGTTTGTCGCCCGCGTACGCCGCATGCAGAGCGAAGGGTTCCGCCTCGCCCGCCTCGAGGAGGAGGGCACCGTGCGGGCCGTCGCTGGGTACCGGTTCCATGAAAAACTCTTTTCGGGCCGCACCCTCTACGTGGACGACCTCGTGAGCGACACCACGCGCCGCTCTCAGGGGCACGGCGCGCGGCTGCTCGCGTGGCTGGCGGAACAGGCCCGGGCGCGCGATTGCGATCTCCTTGAGCTCGACTCGGGGGTGCAGCGTTTCGACGCCCACCGCTTCTATTTCCGCGAACGGATGCGGATCGCCTCGTACCACTTCTCCCGCGCCCTCAAGGGTTGAGCCAGCTTTTCAGCGTCGCGGCGTCGCGCAGGAAGTTCACCGGCGCATCACCCTCGACAAACTCGAGCATCGCATACCGGTCGCCCGGCGCCGTCACCGCCAGATCGAGGAAACTCCGCCACCGCGCGGCCCCGTCCGCCAGCGGCAGCCGGTCCGTCGTGCCCGCCCGCCAATGGAACACGTGCACATGTGTCAACTGCGGCAGCAGGCTCCGGAGATCGCGCAGGCCCGCGGCTGGGTCCTGGTCCAGGGTCGGCTGCCAGTAGGTCGAAAGGTTGGGATGGTCCACCTCGGCCAGTAGCTGGACGGTCGAGGGGGCCGTGTCCGTCAGCGTGCCGTTGTGAAACTCCAGGGACACGCCCACGCGCGCCGCACCTGCCAGCGCCGCAATCCGGCGCAAATCCGTCACCACCTGCGCCCGCAGCCCGGGACTGGCCGAGGCCGAGCCGGCTGGGCCGGCCCAGACGCGGATGAGGGGGGCGCCGAGTTCGACCGCCGTGTCGAGAACACTCGCAAACGACAGGCCCGCGGCCTCACTCGCCCCGGCGCGGTAGTAACTGCCATAGGCTGCGACCGCGAGGCCCGCCTCCTGGGTCAGCGCCCGCACCTCGCGCGCGCAGGCCACGTTGCCATGCGGCACATGAATGTCGCCGCCCCACTCGATGCCGCGCAGCCCGGCCTGGCTCACCAGCGCGACGATTTCCGCCGGGGTGAGTTGGCGAAAGGTGATGGAAACCAGCCCGGTCGAAATCATCCGGGGAGCTTGAGCCGCAAGAGTGGCCGCGCCAAGCCCGCAACCCGCCCGTTGCTCACCGTTAGGTTTTGCGCCCAGCGATGGAGTCCGGCAGACTGGACACATGCAAACTACCCCATCGTCTGCGCCCGCAGCGAAACAGCTTTCACCCCGCCGCAAAACCACCCAGGCCCGCTCCCTCCGCGGACTCGCCGAGGAACAGCTCGCCCACTTTCACATCGACCCCGCCTCTCCCGCCGGCGCCCCACTCCTGCGGCTCGCCGAGAAACTCTACGGCGCCCACGGCGACCTGACCGAGCTTTGGGACGCCACGACCCGCGAACTGCCGCGCCTCCCGCGCACCGACCGGGTCGCGCTGTTCAACGCCAAGAAGTTCCTCGCCTTCCAGCTGGCGAAGCTGCTCGACACGCTCCAAAACCCGACGCGCGCCGTGCACCAGGGCCTCGGTCATTCCATGGCGACGTCCCTCGCGAAGGGCCCGTACCCGACGTTTGACAACGTTGCCGCCATCTTCTCCGCCAATCCCGTCATCACCCGCACCGCGACGTACATCTATGCGTGCACCGAGTGGATTGATGATGCGTTCCAAGGCCGGGAGTTTCTCCACGAGATCTACTCGCGCCTGCTCAACCCCACCTCGATCTCCCTCGCCAACCACATCGTGGACATCGAGGCCGGCGCCATGTCCGGCGAGTACATGGCGTGGAATTTCAACAGCGGCATGGCGGCGATCGACGGCATCCTCTCCCACCTCGTCGGCTACGAGGACGTCGTGCTCGCCTCGCGCAATGTCTACGGAGGCACGTACCAGTTGCTGCACGACTGGTTCGCCAAGAAATCCAACCTGAACGTCGGCGTGGAGTTCTTCGACGGCGCCACCGCGGCCGACTTCAACCGCGCGCTCGCCACCGCCCGGGAAAAATATGCCGGCCGCCTCGCCGCCGGACGGGAGATCTATGTATTTCTGGAAAGCCCCTGCAATCCACACGGGGTCTTCCTCGACGTGCCCGCCATGTGCCACTCCGCGCATGCCGCCGGGCTGACCGTGATGCTCGACGCCACCGTCGGCACGCCATTCCTCGTCCGCCCGCTCCAGCAAGCCGACCCCGACGCGCGGCCGGACTACGTGATCCACAGCTACACCAAGGATCTCACCGGCAACGGCAACACCACCGCCGGCGTCGTCATCGGCCGTAACGCCGAGATGTTCATGCCCAAGGGCGAGCCCGGCTGGGATCAAACGCTGTTCTGGAACGTGTACTACGTGAAGGGCGCGTTCCTCGACTCCGACAAGGCCTACGAGGTGCTCTCCGGCATGAAGACGCTCGAGATGCGCGTGCTGAAAAAATGCATCAACACCCTCATCCTCGCCCGCTGGCTCGCCGCCCATCCCCTCGTCCACGTCAGCGGACCCGTCAGTCCGTCCGACCCCAACCGCGAGATCTGCGACCGCCTGTCCTACCTCGGCCTGCCCGCCCCCCTGTTCACCCTCCACTTCGAATCGGCCGGCCTCGACCGCCTGACCTTCGAGCGGTTTTTTGACAGCCTCTCCCCGATGTTCGGCCACATGGTGTCACTCGGCCAGAGCAACACCGTGATCCTTTGTCCCGCGCTTACCTCCCATAGCGAACTGGGCCCCGAGGCCCTTCGCGCCGCCGGCATCTCGCCCACCACCATCCGCCTCTCCATCGGCGACGAGGAACCGCGCGAGCTCATCGCCGGCTTCCTGGCGACCGCGCGACTCGCCCTCGACCCGATCAAACCCGGCTTCAGCGCCCAATTTCCCCAAGGCGCCGCGGTGGACCGGCTCTGCGACGAGGTCTACCTCGACGTCCACGGCCGCCACGCCGCCGCCCGGCCCCGGTTTGCGGCGTGCAGTGGATAATCGCCGCGGTCCGGGAAGCTTACCCCCCGATCGCCAGCACGGCCTTGAAGAAGAGCAGGATCACGCCGACGAACGCGCAGCAGCCGAAAAAACCCAGCGCGTCCGTCCGGTCCCACTTGGTAAACTCCCAGTTGGATTTTGGGAAAAGCTTCGTGTGGTCGAGCCGCGTGGGCTCGGCATAGCCGGCTTCAACCGCGACCGCGTCCTCCTCAAGGGTCGGCGCCACCGGGGTTTTCAGCCGCACGTAAAACCGGGCCACGCGCTTGGGATCCGTCGGCGCCGTCAGCAGGCTGACCACAACCAGGATCACGACCGGAAACAGGGCATCCACGACATAGCGCGTGGTCAGCAGACCCGCGGGCGTGAAGTTCGCCACGTCCACGCCGAACTGTGACAGCAGGTAAACCTCGACCCGGAAAAGCCCCCGGCCCGTCTTGGGCGAGCTGAGATCCTTCGGGTTTACGTGGACTACTCCCTCCTCGAAATACAACGAAACGGGCTCGATCCGCTGGGTCTTGGTGATGAGCCCGCCC
The DNA here is from genome assembly GCA_003402695.1 of Verrucomicrobiota bacterium. Taxonomy (GTDB): domain Bacteria; phylum Verrucomicrobiota; class Verrucomicrobiia; order Opitutales; family Opitutaceae; genus Opi-474. Next base: position 4,898 of record QQNC01000126.1, read on the forward strand.
TCCGTCGCCGCCCGGCCTTGGGCCACGTCCGCAGCGCTGGTTTTGGTCTCGAAGGTCACGACCCGTTCCCGCGTCATGGCGGTCAGCCTGGCCGAGCGGGCCAGCGCCGGAATCGCCGGCACCCCCCAAGGGAGGACCGCGACAAAGATGAGTGTGGCGATGACCTGGATGCGGACGGCCGTTTCCGTCAGCCGGCGCCAGAGGAACATCAGTGTGATCGGCACGCCCCAGATCACCAGCAGCACAATCGCGAATTTCAGCAGTGCGATCACGCTGTGCAGGTAGAGCGCGACGCCGATGCCGAGGACGAGGATCAGCGGCACGGTCAGCCGGGCGACGAACATGTAGTGTTTCTCGGACTTTCCCGGGAACAGCGGCTCGTAGAGATTCTTCACAACCAGGCCGGACAGCACGACCGAGCCCGCACCCAGCAGGGCGAGTTTGCCGCCGAGGATGCCGACGATCATCACGCCGATGAGGCCCACCGGGAGCAGCGCCTGCGTGAGCAGGCCCCAGGTCTGGTCGGGGTCGGACAGGTTCGGGCCGAAGAGCGCGATGGCGATGAGTCCGCAGAAGCACCACGCGATCGTGACAAAGCGCTTGCTGAAGCCGCCCGTCACCGCGCCGATGCGCGCCGCGTATTCATTCTTGGCGGAACCCGCGATGGTCATGCTCGCCTGCGAACCCACAATGCCGACAAACTGCACCAGCAGCAGCGCCCCAATGGAATACCAGGTGTATTCGCTGGCATGGTCGCCGCCGAAGACGTTGAACGCCGCCGCGGGCAGCTTCGCGTGCAGCCCCGCCACCCCGCCAATCTTGACGAGGCCAAACGGGATCAGGATCAGTGAAATCGTAATCACGAGCACGACCTGCACGGCGTCCACCACCGCCGAGGCCTTCAACCCGCCGAGCACGACGAAGACTGCCACCAGCAGTGAGGACACGACGTAGAACGTAACGGGCTGGAGATAGGAAACGTACGGCTGGAGTTCGCCGCGGTCATAATAACCCTTGAGCTCTTCGTAGCGGGGCGAACTCGGCGCCAGCGGCGACGCGAGGTGGTCCTTCCGCAGCATGGAAAACTCGCGATAATCCGTCACCATCTGCTGTTCCGTCACCGTGTAAGCCGAGACCGGCTTGGTCATCAGTGGCTGCAGGGTTTTCAGCGCAACGACGTTGCCGCCGGCGATGCCCACGATGGCCATGAGGATGGTCGTGATCGCGTAGAGCGTGGCGAGGAAGCGCCGGCCAAACCGGTCCTCGAACAGGTCCGCCATCGTCGTCAGCCGCACGCGCCGGAACCAGACGTTCGTGAACCAAAAATACGGCGTCAGGAACAGCGTGATGAGCGCGAGCCACGCGCCGCCGGCGCCCTGCCGGTACACCGAGCTCGCCGTGGTGGTGGCCTGACCCGGGTCGGTCATGTTGCCGAAGCTCAGGAAGAACTGGAACCACTTGCCCAGCGAGCGCCCGCCGAGGAAGAAGTCGCTCTCGCCCTGGACCGCGCCGGAGTGGGCCTTGCCGATGAACAAAATCGCGATGACGTAGGCGATGAGGATGAGCGAATCGATCCAGTGCAGTCCGAACAGGGTCATGGGATAAAGAGGGGCGAAAACGTGGGAAAATTCCCGGGAAAGGGACATTACGCCGGGTGGCTCTGCCGCAAGCAAGCCCGGCTTGGGGGAAAACTAGTCGTTGAGACTTTTATCCTTCGTCTCCGCCACCCACACCAGGCTCACCAGCACCGACATCGCCGCGATGCCGATGGGATACCAGAGGCCGGCGTAGATGTTGCCGGTGTAAATGACGATGCTGGCCGCAATCAGCGGCAGGAAGCCGCCGAACCAGCCGTTACCGATGTGATACGGCAGCGACATCGAGGTGTAGCGGATATTCGTGGGGAATAGCTCGACGAGGAACGCCGCGATCGGCCCGTAAACCATGGCCACGTAGCTCATGAGCACGAACAGCAGACCGATCACCTTCAGCCGGTCGACGCGGGCCAGGTCGGCCGACCTCGGGTAACCCGCCGGGGCCAGCGCGGCTTCGTAGGCCTTGGCCTGGAAGCCCTCCACGCTGCTTCCGCCCACCGTCAGGGTCAGCGGCGCGCCGGACGTAGCCGGCACCAGTTCGAACGGGATGCCGTGGTTGTTCAGGAAATTCCGGGCCAGGTCCGTCTCCGAGTACACGTGCTTCATGCCGATAATCTTGCGCGCGGCGTCCGACGCGGCATCCAGCGTCACATCCAACGCACCATGGAATTCACCCGTGTGCAGCTGGACCGGCGTCCGCGTCATCGCCTCGGCCAGCGCCGGGTTGGCGGCCAGCGTGAGCCCGTGAAAAATCGGCTGGTAGGTCAGCACCGCGAGCAGGCAGCCGGCGAGCATGATGAATTTGCGTCCGATGCGGTCGGAGAGCCAGCCGAAGAAAATGAGCAGCGGCGCCCCGAGCAGCAGTGCCGCGCCGATCAGCAGGTAGGTGTTCTCGTAGTCGAGCCGCAGCGTCGTCGTGAGAAAATAGAGGGCGTAAAACTGGCCGGTGTACCACACGACGCCCTGTCCCGCCGTCGCTCCGAACAGCGCCATCAGCACCAGCTTCGCATTGCCCCAGCGCGCGAAACTCTCGGTCAGCGGCGCTTTCGAGGTCTTGCCCTGGGCCTTCATCTCGGCGAACACCGGCGATTCCTCAAGCTTGAGCCGGATGTAGATCGAGATCGCCAGCAGCAGCACCGACACGAGGAACGGCACCCGCCAGCCCCAGGCGCCGAAACTCTCCGCCGTCATCGCATGACGCGTCAGGTAGATCACCGCCAGGGAGAGAAAGAAACCCAGCGTGGCCGTGAGCTGGATCCAGCTCGTGAACAGCCCGCGTTTGCCCTCCGGGGCGTGCTCCGC
>QQNC01000127.1 GCA_003402695.1 Verrucomicrobiota bacterium
AAGATTTTCTTGGGTTGAGGTATCAACCCCCTGAGAAAGCCTCGTCTTTTATTCCAGCTGAGGCACGCTCGCGCCAAAATTACCCCATGGCTCTACCCCAATTGACCGACGAACAGATCCGGACCTGGTCTCGCAGCCAAAAGGACCAGTGGTGGTTCAAGAATGTCTATCGCGGCGACATGGCGCAGCTCACGCTCCGCTCCGCTTTCACCGGATTCTTGCTCGGCGGCATTCTGGCGGCGACCAATCTCTACATCGGCGGCAAGACCGGCATCACCACCGGTGTGGGCCTGACCTCGGTGATCCTCGCCTTTGCGCTCTACCGGGCCTTCGCCAAGGCCGGCTTCGCCAAGGATTTCACCATTTTGGAGAACAACTGTACGCAGTCCATCGCCACCGCGGCCGGCTACATGACCTCGCCGCTTATCTCCGCGCTGGCCGCGTACATGATCGTCACCGGAAAAATCATCCCCTGGTGGCACATGCTGGCGTGGATGCTCGTCGTGGCGGTGCTGGGCGTGTTTCTGGCGTTCCCGATGAAGCGCCGCTTCATCAACGAGGACCAGCTGCCGTTTCCCGAGGGCCGCGCCGCCGGCGTGGTGCTCGACGCGCTCTATCATGGGGCGGCGGAGCAGGGCCTGTTCAAGGCCCGGCTGCTCGGCTGGACCGCGGCGCTTGCGGCGTTTATCAACTTCATCGCGGGTGACGGCTGGATGCGCCTGTTTCAATTTTCCATCCTGCGCCTGAATTCCTGGCTGGGAATGAAGGAGCCGTGGATTTGGCCGGAACGGATCGACACGTATTATTATGACTTCGCGACGAAGTTTCACCTTTGGACGCCGTCCATCCTCGGCACCGACTTTCGTACCCTCGGGCTCCGGCTGACACTGGATTTGTCCATGTTCGGGGTCGGCGGCCTGATGGGCATCCGCGTCGCGACGAGCTGCCTGCTCGGGGCGTTCATTAATTTTGCGATTCTTGCGCCCATCATGATTCAACACGGCGACATCGTCACGCGGGTCACGGCGGCGGGTAAGGTCATCCCGATTTCCCGCGCCGAAATCGTCAACCAGTGGTCCCTCTGGTGGGCCGTCTCAATGATGGTCGTCGGCTCGCTGGTGAGCCTGCTTGGCAAACCCGAGATTTTCCGCGGCATTTTCAAGCGCAAGGCCAAGGTCGTGGGAACCGGGGAGCCGGACGTTCTGAAAAACATCGAGCTGCCGCTGTGGATGTCCGCCGTGGCCGTGCCGATCCTGACCGTGCTGGGCGCGATGGTGTCGCATGAGTTCTTCGGGGTGCCGTGGTTCCTCGCCTTCATCTCCTTCCCGCTGATTTTCGTCCTTACCATCATCTGCACGAACTCCATGGCGCTCACGTCGTGGACGCCGACCGGCTCACTCGCCAAGATCACGCAGTTCACGATGGCGGCGTTCGATCGGACCAATCCGGCGAGCAACCTCATCCCGGGCGGCATGACCGCGGAGGTTTCCGCCAACGCCGCGAACCTGCTTTCCGACATCAAGCCCGGCTACATGCTCGGCGCCAAGCCGCGGCAGCAGGCGATCGGCCATGTCATTGGTATCTTTGCCGGCGCGCTCGCCGCCGTGCCGCTGTTTTATCTGCTGTTCCTGCCGCCGGCCGCGGACGGCACGCGCTCGGCTGCGACGATCGTATCCGACCAGTTTGCGATGCCCGCCGCCGTGCAATGGCGCGGCGTGGCCGAGCTCATTGCCCACGGCCTGAAGTCGCTTCCCGCCACGGCGGTGGCCGCGATGATTGTCGCGGCGGTGTGCGCGGCGGCAATCGAGACGGCCAAGATCGTGACCAAAGGCCGCTTCCCGCTGAGCGCGGTTTCCATCGGCCTCGGCGTGGTGTTGCCACCGGAGTACGTCTTCGCGATGTGGATCGGCGCCGCGATCTTCTGGTGGCAGGGGCGCAGCCATGCCACCCCGGGCACCAAGGGTCATGATTTTTGGGTCGAGGGCTGTGAGCCGATTTGCGCGGGCCTGATTTCGGGCTGGGCGCTTACCGGCATCGCCAACTCGGTCATCAACGTCGTGCTCTACTCCTAGCCTGGCGGCATCCGGCCAGCTTTACGGTACCCGCCATGATTACACCCACCGAGGCTGAGGATCGCATTCGCGCGTCCCTCGCGCCGTTTCCAGCCGAGGAATGTCCGCTGTCCGCGGCGCATGGCCGGGTGCTGCGTGCAGACCTGTGTGCGGACCGCGACCTGCCGCCGTTTGACCGGGTGACAATGGACGGATTCGCCCTGCGCAGTTCCATGATCGCCACGGGAAAAGGGACGTTCCGCATCGAGGCCACGCAGGCCGCGGGCATGCGCCCGTTCAAGCTGGGCCAGGGGGACGACGCCTGTGTCGAGGTCATGACCGGGGCCGTTTTACCGGAAGGAGCCGATTGCGTGGTGCCGTACGAGGAGACGGAAAGCAGTGCTGGCAGAATGAATCTCCTGCCGGCCGCGATTGGGTCACCGGGCCGCGCGGTACACCGCCGCGGCAGCGACCACCGGTCCGGGGAGGTAATTGTTCCGGCGGGCAGCCGCATCTCCGGCCGGGAGATCGCCGTGGCGGCCGCGATCGGGGCCGCCACACTGACTGTCACGCGGCTGCCCACCATCGCGGTTGTGGCCACCGGCGATGAGTTGGTGGAGGTGGGTGATGCGGTGGCGCCCCACCAGATCCGGCGGAGTAATGACCATGCGCTGCGCGCAGCGCTCAGCTTGGCGGGATATCCTTGGGTGGAGAGGTTTCACCTCCATGACATGCGGCATGAGATTGAGCACATGCTCTGGCACATCATCGCGGAGTTCGACGTGGTGCTCATCTCGGGCGGAGTTTCGAAGGGGAAGTTTGATTTTCTGCCGGCGGAACTGGACGCGCAGGGCGTAAAGAAGGTTTTTCACGGCGTCGCGCAGCGACCCGGAAAACCGCTCTGGTTTGGGCTCAACCCGGAGCAAAAGCCCGTCTTTGCCCTGCCCGGCAACCCGGTATCCGCCTACACCTGCCTGCACCGCTACGTCCTGCCCGCCCTGGCCCACGCGAGTGGCCTGAAGCCGGCCGCCCCGCGGCTGGCGGCCCTGACGGCACCGGTGATCTTCAAGCCTCCGCTCGCGTATCTGCTGCCCGTCCGAATCACCAGCGGGGTGCACGGGGAACTGCTGGCCACCCCGGATCCGAGCAATACCTCGGGGGATTTCGCCGGATTGGTGGGCACCGCGGGATTTGTCGAGCTGCCGGCGGCGCAAGCGGAATTTCCCGCCGGGTATGTCGCGCCTTTTTGGGCGTGGGTTTAAGCTGGAGACGGCCGGCGTTTGGCAAAAAGCAGCTAAACAACCCAGCAGTCGGTTTCAGCTCGTCTCGCCGCCGGCAGTCCTTATTTTTTCGCCATGCTGTTTCTCGCCGCCACGACGGGTCTGGATAAACTCAAGGCCGTCCCTCCTGCTTTCTGGTGGAAACTGGGCGCGGCAGTCCTGTGTATCGTGGTCATCGCCATTATCCTGCAGAAGGTGGCCGCCATGAACAAAGTTGTGCTGGCGATCATCTGCCTGATCATTTTCTCGGTGGTGGGGGTCAATTGGATCTACGAGCGCAACGAGCCGGCGTTCATGACGCCGATCGTCGAAAAGCTCGCGCCCTTCCTGCCCAGCAAGGGCAGCTACGGGGCCAAGCAGCAGCAGACGCCCGATCAGCTGCAGAACAAAAAGAAGTAGGCCGCAACCGGTCTGCCCGCGCGGGAGATCCACGTCGCCGGTTTATGACAGGGCGGATAAAAACAGGGTGGTTTTTGCGCGGGTGAAGCCATAGAAAGCCACTCTTCTATGCCCAAAGCACGCTCTGACATTGGACTCATCGGACTCGCCGTGATGGGTCAAAACCTCGCGCTGAACATCGCCGACCACGGCTTTCAGATTTCCGTCTACAACCGCACCACGGAAAAGACCGACAAGTTTGTCGCGGAAAACCCCGCCACCCCCGGCGGCGTGGTGGGCACGAAGACCCTCCAGGAATTCGTCGCGTCGCTCGAGCAGCCGCGCAAGATGGTCATCCTCGTGCAGGCCGGCAAGGCCACCGACGCCGTCATCGACGGACTCGTGCCGCTGCTGGCGCCGGGCGACATCGTCATCGACGGCGGGAACGCCCTCTGGACCGACACCATCCGCCGCGAAAAGGCGCTGCGGGAAAAGAATATCCGCTTCATCGGTTCCGGGGTGTCTGGCGGCGAGGAGGGTGCCCGATTCGGTCCTTCCCTGATGCCTGGCGGCGACATGGCGGCCTGGCTTGAGCTCAAGCCCATCTGGGAGGCCATTGCGGCCAAGGTGGACGCCAAGACCGGCAAGCCGATGCCCGGCGCGGCGCCCGGCAAGCCCGTGGTGGGCGGCGTGCCTTGCACGACCTACATCGGCGCCAACGGCGCGGGCCATTACGTGAAGATGGTCCACAATGGCATCGAGTATGGCGACATGCAGATGATCTGTGAGGCTTACGCGCTGATGAAGAACCTGCTCGGACTCAAGCCGGCCGAGATGAGTGAGATTTTTACCGGCTGGAACACCGGCAAGCTCGACAGCTTCCTGATCGAGATCACCGCCGACATCCTGCAGCAGAAGGATCCGGTTTCGAAAAAACCGTTCGTGGACATCGTGCTCGACACCGCCGGCCAGAAGGGCACCGGCAAATGGACCTCCACCAACGCCCTCGACATGGGGGTGCCGGCCCCGACCGTGGCCGAGGCGGTGTTCGCCCGCTGTATTTCCGCGATCAAGGAAGAGCGGGTGGCGGCGTCCAAGATCCTCAAGGGCCCGGGCAAGAAATACCGCGGCTCCAAGAAGGCGCTGCTCGAGGCGATACACGACGCACTCTACTGCTCGAAGATCTGCTCCTATGCGCAGGGCTTCCAGCTGATGCGCACGGCGCAGACAGAATTTAACTGGGCGCTGAACTTCGGCGAAATTGCCCAGATCTGGCGCGGTGGCTGTATCATCCGGGCGGCGTTCCTCCAGAAGATCACCGAGGCCTACGCGCGGAAACCCGATCTCGCGAACCTGCTGCTTGACCCGTATTTCAACTCCACCGTCAAGAAGGCGCAGGTCAACTGGCGCAAGGTCGTGTCCCTCGCGGCCGAGTGTGGCGTCGCCGTGCCGACGTTCAGCTCCGCCCTCTCCTACTACGACGGCTACCGCTCCGCCCGGCTCCCGGCGAACCTGCTCCAGGCCCAGCGCGACTACTTTGGCGCCCACACCTATGAGCGCACGGACCAGCCCCGCGGGAAGTTCTTCCATTTGGACTGGCCTGATCCGAAGCGCCCGCAGAGCGCGAGCTAAGCGCAAGGCAGAACGCGTTGGTTAGCCGTAGGTCGGGCTTTATGCCCGACATCCCGGAAAACCTGTCGGGGATAAACCCCGACCGACAGCGGGAATGAGCACCAGAAGCGTGTTGGGAACAACGCGCGCCACCTCAAGCTTTTGAAGCGCGGGCGCGGGCCTTCTCCAGGATGGCCAGCAGCGTGGCGAAATCCTCGTCGCGCGTGCGACTATCGATGGTGAAGTCGAATTTGTGTGCTTCCCGTAGCTCGCGTTCCGCCGTTTTTATCCGGCCGGCAATCTCCGCCTCGTCGTCCTGCGCGCGGGCCCGCATGCGGGCGACGAGCCGGTCGTGATCCACGAGGATAAAAACCGTCGTCATCCGCTGGCCAATCAGCGGATAGGCTGCGGCGGCCTGGCGGAAGCTTTCCACGCCCTGCACATCCACGCTGATGACGAGACTCTGACCGGCCGCCAGCGGTTGGAGCACGCTCTGGGCCAGCGTGCCGTAGCGCCGCTTGCCATGCACCCAAGCCCACTCAAGGAAGGCGTTTTCCGTGAGCTTGGCGTCAAATTGTTCCGGGGAGAGGAAATGATAATGCACGCCATCCACTTCGCCCGGCCGCGGGGTGCGCGTGGTGGTGGTGACGACGCGGGCAAATCCGGGGACTTCCTTTACCAAGCGGTCGCAGAGGGTGCTTTTGCCGGATCCCGCGGGACCAGCAACAACCAGCAGGACGGGTGTTTCGGTTGTCACAGGGGCTGGATCAGTAAGTGAACGCCACGCCGGCCAGCAACAGCCCGTAAACCAGCAACGCACCGCCGAGTCCGCGGGCCCGGCCCGGCCGGAGGAAGAGCCAGGCAAAAAAATCGCGCAGCCGGTAGGGTTGCACGCCGAGCCAGATGGACGCGGCAATCAGAAAATAAACCAGGGTAACCAGCAACAGGCGCTGCGGCTTGTCGTATTCCATGTATGCGGCGCTGAGCAGCGGCGAGGCGGACAAGAGCACCAGCACACCCAAGCCGCGCACCGCTAGAAAATCGGGCAGGTACTTAAATGCCAGTCCGGCCACCGCTGCAAAACCGATGGTCAGCAGCACGTGGTAATCGCCAAAATCCGCCGTCGACAGGTGCCAGACCTGCCAGAGAAACCACCCCGCGCCACCGCCAAAGAACCAGAAGGCCGCCGTGGGGGAACGCGGGAAACCCTGCAGCGCCGCCACCACCGCCGGGCGGTTTGTCAGCAGCGCCCCCCCGAGCCCGGCCAGAACGAGGCCGGGAAGAAGGGTGGCGAGAAAAAGGGACATGGGATGAGTGACGAGTGGCCAGTGCCGGGTGACGAGTAAAATCTGCCAGGTCAGGGCTTCAGCGTCCCGCTTGCTACTCCGGCGAGCACCAACTCGCCGTACAGCGTGCTCACGCTCGCCCGGGTGATGTGCAGCGGCACCAGCGTGCCGATGAGGCGGGGATCGGCGTCGAAGATGCACACGCGGTTGCCGCGCGTGCGCCCGGTGAATTTCCGGCCGGTCTTGTCCGGGCCTTCCACCAACACTTCCTCGACGGTGCCCACCAGCGTGGCGTTACGACGCTCGGAATTGGCGCTCAGCACCGCCAGCAGGGCCTGGTTGCGGGCTTCCTTTGTTTCCTCCGACACCTGTCCTGCCATTGTCGCAGCCGGCGTGCCGGTACGGATGGAATATTTGAAGATGTACGCCATGTCGTAGTTGCAGACCTGGAACAGCTCGCGCGTCTCCGCAAAATCCTCGTCGGTCTCGCCCGGAAAGCCCACGATCACGTCCGTCGAAAAATACATGTCGGACCGCACCGCCCGCAGCGCATCGACGATCTCCTTGTAGCGTTCACGCGTGTAGGGCCGGTTCATCGCCTTGAGGATGCGGTTGCTGCCCGATTGCATGGGCAGGTGCACATAGCCGCAGAGCTTGGGCAAACGGCCATAGGCCTCGACGAGGTCCTGCTTGAAACCACGCGGATGCGGCGAGGTGAAGCGGATGCGCTCGATTCCCTCGACGGCGTGCACGCGGTCGAGCAGCTGCACGAAGGGTGTCACGCCGCCGGTATGCGCGTAATCCCGCCGGCCATAACTGGTGACGATCTGGCCGAGCAAGGTGATTTCCTTCACGCCCTTTTCCGCCAGCAGGCGGCACTCGGCGAGAATCTCGTCCATCGGCCGCGAGCGTTCGTCGCCGCGGGTCTTGGGCACGATGCAGAACGCGCAGTCCATGTTGCAGCCCTGCTGGATGGAAACGAAGGCGTTCACCTGCTTCTCGGTGAGTTCGTGATCGCGGATCGTGTTTTGCGAACCGGGTTCCTCGCCGATGTCCACGATCGTCTCGCCGAGCGGCACACCGGCGTCGCGCGCGGCGCGGAGGTTGTCGAG
>QQNC01000128.1 GCA_003402695.1 Verrucomicrobiota bacterium
AATGCCGGACTCGCCGCGCTCGGCCGCCCCGCGGTCACCTTTGGACGAGAGACTTCGTATATCGGTGTCCTCGTTGATGACCTGGTGACACGCGGTGTCGACGAGCCGTATCGCCTCTTCACCTCCCGGTCGGAGTTCCGACTCACAGTTCGCCAGGACAATGCGCTGCGGCGACTGGCGACGACCGGGCTTGAGCTCGGCATTTACAGTGACGTGGAACGTCAGGCGATCGACGCGCGCTTCTCGGCCGAGGAGCGTACGATGACGCTCGCGCGTGAAACGAGCGTGCGCGGCGATCAGGTCGATCAACTGCTCGTCGACGCCGGAACCTTTCCGCTCGCACACGCGGTGCGCGTGGTTGAACTCGCCAAGCGACAGGGCGTCGAACTCCGCGCGCTGTTCGACGCCACCGGCGTCGGCCGTGATATTCCGTTCGAAGCGCTGACGACCGTCGAACTTGAAATCAAATACGAGGGCTACTTCAAGCGTGAGCGCATCGCCGCCGATCGCTTGAAGCGGATGGGTGACTTCGCGCTTCCCGATGACGCGCCGTACGAGTTGTTCAAGACGCTCTCCGTCGAGTCGCGACAGAAGCTCGCACTCCGGAAACCGGCGACGCTCGCGCAGGCCGCCAGCGTTCCCGGGGTGAGCCCGGCGGATCTGCAAAATCTCAACCTCGAGATCGAAAAGCTGCGCGGCGTTCGTGCGGCGGCGCATTGAGAGGGCAGTCAAGTGCCCGGATGGATCGGGCGGAATCGATCGGCATCGCGGTCGTTCTCGCCGCCCTCGGGCTCTTGCCGTGGGCAAATTGGCTTCCCGGAGGCGAGGCAGATCCGTTCTACGCACAACGGTTTGCCGAGTGGGGCATCGGTACCGGTATCGTGCTTGGCGTCGCTGTCGTCGCCGTGGTCTTGCTTGGCAAGCGCGTTCGTCCGTCGGCCTCAGCCACGCCGGGACCGACATCCGACCCCGTCTTTGAACTGACGCTGGTCGCGGGGGCACTCGCGCTGTACTCGACGGTTGCGCTGGTGGTGTTCTCGGGCCGGCCGTTGATGATCGATGAAGTGGTCCAGGCACTTCAGGCAAAGATTTTTGCCGCCGGAAAGCTGTGGATCCCCGTCGCAAAGCACCGTGAATTCTTTTCGGTGCTTCACGTCGTCGATCTCGCCGACAAGCGTTATTCGCAGTTTCCGCCGGGTGGTCCGGCGCTCCTCGCACTCGGTGAGTGGCTGCACGCGACGTGGATCATCGGTCCGCTGTGCGGTGCCGCGGCGGCGTTCTTCTTCGCGCGCGTCGTACGACTGGCCCACCCCGAAGGCTCGCGCGCGTTGCATCGCGGCACCGCCGTGCTCTTCGTGGTCGCACCGTTCGGGGCGTACATGTTCGGATCGTTCATGAACCACGGACCCGGGCTGATGTGGCTGCTCCTGTCGGTGCTTGGCGTGGCCATGGTCGTTCGGGCGCCGGCTGATCAGGCGCCGCGCGAAACGGTCGGGTGGGCGCTCGCGAACGGTCTCGGTCTCGGCATGGCGGCGACGATTCGTCCGCTCGACGCCTTCGCATTTGCGCTCCCCGCCGCGGTCTGGCTGCTGTATCGCGTCTATCGGAGACCGGCGACGTGGATTCATGTCCTCGCGTCGGGCATTGGCGTCGCGGTGCCGTTCGCGACGATGTTGTGGATCAACGCGCAGACCACCGGGTCCCCGCTGCTATTTGGCTACGAGATGCTGTGGGGCAAGGGTCACGGCCTCGGCTTTCACACCTCACCGTGGGGCGTCGCGCATACGCCGGCGCGCGGCGTTGAGCTGCTCTCGATCTATGTCACCCGGTTGCAGACGTATTTGTTCGAGACGCCATTCCCTTCGCTACTGCCGGCGATCGCGGCGTTCGGGCTCACTAAGCGACTGTCCTCGCTCGATCGCTATCTCATCGTCAGCGCTGTGCTGCTTGGCGGTTTTTACTTTGCCTACTGGCACGACGGTTTCTATCTCGGACCGCGCTTTGTTCTGCCATGGTTGCCGGTGCTCGTACTTTTTTCAGCCCGCATGCCGAGCTTAGTACGGGGACGCTTCGGCGCCGGGCGCATTGCGCTCGGGACGAACGCGGCATTGGTCGCCGGTGCCGTGATGGCGATTGTGTTTTCGCTCCCCGTACGGACCGCGCAGTATCGCGGGGGACTGCAGTCGATGCGACTCGATTATACCCTAATGGCGAAGGCGGCCGGCGTTCAGAACGCACTCGTCTTCGTTCGTGAGAGCTGGGGCGCAGAAATCATCGCGCGGATGTGGGCGCAGGGCGTTTCGCGCAACGCGACGGAGACTTTCTATAGAAAGACCGACGCCTGCGCACTCGACCGGGAACTGCGGTCGATCGAACGCGACGGCGTCTTCGGCGCGGCGGCCGAGGCGCGCCTCGCTCCGCTGATGGCCGATTCGGCGCGGCTGGTGAAGAGCACGCTGTCGACGGATCCGACCGAGAAGCAGCTTCCCGGCGCACGCTATGACGCCGTGTGTGTGGCGCGGATCAATGACGATCGGGAAGGGTTCGCGCTGATGGTGCCGCTTTTGCTGGAGCACGGCAGCGGCAACGTGTACGCGCGTGATCTGCAGGGCCGCGATTCGCTCCTCCTTGCAGAACATCCGGACCGTCCGGTGTATCAGTTGATACGGAAGGGGGCTGACGTCGACGCACCGTTCGTGTGGCGGCCGCTGCGCCGCGACTCCCTGATGACCGTGTGGCGATCGGGAGCTCCGTGAACGTGCCGGTGTGTGGTTGACGACCCGTGCAAGTTTCCGGGCGGGCGGCGCCTCGTGTCCGCGGGGGAGTCCCCCACGCCTGCCGCCTATTTCTATTTAGTATCATGATGGTAATATTTATTTATTAGCAGTTTGATACTTAACATGGAGAATTTCATGCGACTGAGCTCCCTTCTCCTCGCCGTGATGATGCCGATGGCGCTCTCTGCCCAGGCCAGCGTCCCGACCACCGGCGCACCGCAGATTTTCACGACGGCGACGTCCGACGTCGAACTCAAGCCCGATCGGGCGACGCTGATCTTCACCGTGGAGTCGCGCGGGGCAACGGCGGCGAAGGCCAGCAACGAGACCGCCCGCAAAGCTCGGGCTGTCATCGACACCCTGCGGGCACTCGGCGTTGCAGCCGATCAGCTCACGACGGCGAGCGTCGAGATCAACCCAGAATACGTGTATCCTGGCCAGAACCAGCCGCCGCGCGTCTCGGGCTACGTGGCGCGCAACTCGGTTCGCGTCGAAATTCTACGTTTGGAGCAGGCCGGCGCCCTGATTGACGCTGGACTGGCGAAGGAATCAACGGGAGTTGGCTCCCTCACCTTCGCTTCGTCGAAGACCGACGACGCACGCCGTCAGGCGATCGAACTCGCTGTGCTGAAAGCCAAATCGGAAGCCGAAGCGATGGCGAGGGCGGCCGGAGGAGCACTTGGTGGGCTGATCGAGCTCTCTGCTCAGCCTTCCTATCAGCCGCCAATGGCCCAACCAATGGCGCTGAGGGCGATGTCTGCCTCCCGTGGTGGCGACGTGCCAATCAGCCCGGGCCAGCTGACGGTGTCGGCGACCGTCACCGGTCGCTGGGGGTACGCGCAGCGGTAGATTGTTCCACGTGAAACACTTACGCTTGCCGAGTTGGAGGGGGAGCCGGTATCTTGATACCGTCTCCCCTTCTTCTTTAAAAAAAGACCGTCGTGGCCAGAGTTATCGCAATTGCTAATCAGAAGGGCGGGGTGGGTAAGACCACAACCGCCGTCAACCTCGCCGCGAGCCTCGCGGCCGCCGAGCAGCGCGTTCTTCTTGTAGACGGCGACCCTCAGGGGAATGCTACCAGCGGGATCGGTCTGCAGAAGGAAACATTCGAAACGACGGTCTATGACGTGCTTCTCGACCCGTCGACGATTCGGGCAGCCACGGTACGCGAGGTGCAGTTCAAGCATCTCGACGTGGTCCCGGCGACACCAGATCTTGCCGGCGCCGAAGTTGAGCTCGTCTCTCGGAAGGACCGAGAGCTCTCAATGCGTCGGGCGCTCGAGCTCGTGCGGGAGGAATACGATTTCGTCCTGATCGATTGCCCGCCGTCACTGGGGCTTATCACGATCAATATGCTTGCGGCGGCCGACGCACTGCTGATTCCCTTGCAGTGCGAGTACTACGCGCTCGAGGGGCTTTCTCAGTTGCTCAATACCGTGCATTTGGTCCAGCAGGGAGTGAATCCCTCGCTTGCCATCGACGGCGTGTTGCTCACGATGTATGACGCTCGGCTAAATCTGTCGCGCCAGGTCGCGGCCGACGCCCGGGAGTATTTCGGTGCGAAGGTCTTTCAGAATGTCGTCCCGCGGAACGTCCGGCTCGCCGAGGCGCCGAGTTTTGGGAAACCGATCATTCTGTATGATCTGGCCTCGGTTGGCGCCCAGGCGTACATGGGCGTGGCGCGAGAACTCATCGAGAAAAGTCACGCGATCGCAAGATCGTAAGTATATATATGACAATCGTTTACACAAATGTTTACGGGTATTATGTCAACTGAAAAACCTCGCAGGCTAGGTCGCGGACTTGATGCGCTCTTGGGTGCCCGTCCGATTGGTGGTGAGAACCAACCGGCCACCCGCGAAGACGCGCAGGCTCGAAGCGGAATGCGGCAGATCCCGGTGATACAGATCCGTCCGAATCCGCTGCAACCGCGAAAGGAGTTTGCTCCCGCCCAGCTCGCTGAGCTTGAAGCGAGCATCCGCGCCAATGGCTTGTTGCAACCGATCACTGTGCGCCCTGCCGGCGCCGGGTTCGAGCTCATTGCCGGCGAGCGCCGGTTTCGGGCGATGCAACGCATTGGCTGGACGGAAGTGCCGGCGATCATTCGCGACATCGACGACAAAGCGCTGCTCACGCTCGCGATGGTCGAGAATCTGCAGCGCGCCGATCTCAATCCGATCGAAGAAGCCGAGGGCTATCAGCAACTCATTTCCCAGTTCTCGCTCACGCAGCAGGAAGTCGCCGATGTCGTAGGCAAGGATCGATCAACGGTCGCGAATACGCTGCGCCTGCTCGCTCTGCCGTCCGTCGTCCGGCGCATGGTACGCGAGAGCGAGCTCACCATCGGTCACGCCCGCGCACTGCTCGCACTCGGCGACGATCACCGCATGATCGAATTTGCGAAGGCGATTGTTGCGGAAGGGTGGAATGTCCGCGAGGTAGAGCGCCGTGTCCGCGATGCGGGAACAAAGAGCGCCGCCGAACGTGGAAAGGCTGTGCCGAAGCCCGCGGCGAAGAAGCCCGCCGAGGTGGCGCGTATCGAGGAAGAGTTGCGTCGACGACTCGGCGCTGATGCGAAGGTGCACCTGACCGGAAAGGAAAGCGGTGAGCTACGCATCCCGTTCTACTCGGCCGACGATCTCGAGCGTGTGCTGGACGTCATGCTGGGAGTGCACCGGAACGCGCTGTGACGACCCGACGAACGCGGCGTGAGCGACCCTCGAACCGGCACGGAAATTTATTCTCCCGTGATTCTGGTTCGATGCTGATCCACGTGCAGCGCGAAAGCGGCCTCGCCCATCATACGATGACGCTTCGGCCGTGGCAGGTGCAGATCCTCCGCGTGGTCGCGTCAAAGTGGTTTGTCGCGATCCTGGCAGTCGGAGTGCTGAGTTGGGGATACTTCGCAGTGCAAGCCGCGCGGCTTCCGTTTCTTCACCACCGCGTGACCGTGCTCGAACAGGACGCCCTGCGGCTGGACACGCTGCAACGGCGACTGAAGGAGCTGCAGGTTCGATATGATCAGGTGCAGAAGATGCTGAGCACGCCATCGAGTGCGCCCTCGGCACGGCCGTCGGCCGCACCGATGAGTGCGCCGAAAAACCCGTAAGCCGGAGACGTTGTGGCGATTTTTGGAAAGGACGGATCAGTGCGTGATGACTCGCGCGGAGCGGTCGGCAGCGAGGCGATGCTCTCGATCATCGCGAGCGGCATGACGATCATCGGCGACATTGAAAGCGCAGGCACGATCAAGATCGACGGACGCGTGGACGGCTCAGTGACCGGCGCCCGTCAGGTGTTGCTCGGGCGCGGCGGTGTGATCAACGGCAATGTGTTCGCGGACGAGGTGGTCATTGGCGGTTCAGTTCGCGGAACGCTCGTGGTTCGCGAACGCCTCGAACTCCAAGGAACCGCAGCGGTGGTCGGAGACATTGAGACGAGGTCGATTGTCGTCACCGAAGGCGCGCGGATTGACGGCGCGGTACGGATGACGGATCTCGTGGCCGGCCAGGGATCATCAACCCAGATGGAACCGCTTCGAATCGCGGCAATCAACTAGGAGCAGTGAGAGTAGTGGGACATTATTTCAACAAACGTTTGCGGTAATCCACAAAACGTCTATTGTGTGAACTAATGTTTTTAAATACGCCGTAAGTATATAATTGATATCATTTTACAGGATACTAGAATGCCAAGTATAGTTAGAAAATTGGCGTTTTTCAACATAATTATTGCAATCCTATCGGCCTGTGGCGGTCGTGGTCGCGACAGCGCTCCGGCCACGCCGGCCGCTGATGCGACGTTCAAGGTCGCCCTGATGACACCCGGTCCCATCTCCGATCAGGGATGGAACGGCAGCGCGTACGCCGGCTTGATGCGCGTCAAAGACAGCCTGGGTGCCCAGGTCAGTCATATCCAGACGAAAACGCCCGCCGAGTTCGAGGAGAATTTTCGGCAGTATGGCTCGAGCGGTTATGCGCTGGTGTTCGGCCACGGCTTTGAATTTCAGGATGCCGCATCACGTGTGGCGCCGGAGTTTCCAAAAACCATCTATGTCACTACCGGCGGAACCGCCGTCGGGCCCAATCAGGCGGCGATGAGCTTCTCGTTTGATGAGCCCAGTTATCTCGCGGGCGTCCTCGCTGCGTCGATGTCGAAGTCGGGGACGGTCGGATGCATTGGCGGCACGGAACTTCCGCCGGTCAAGTCGGGCTTCGCCGCATTCGCCGCGGGCGTACGTGCGGTGCGTCCGGACGCAAAGGTGCTGACGTCGTACATCGGAAATTGGGACGACGCGGGAGCGGGGAAGGAACAGGCGCTGGCGCAGATCGGTCGCGGTGTCGATGTCATTTATCAGAACGCCGACGCGGCTGGGCTCGGAATTTTTCAGGCCGCAAAAGAAACGAAAGGTGTCTTCATCGTCGGCTCGAATGCCGACCAGAACGCGATCGCACCGGCCATCACGCTCGGGAGTGTCGTCATCGACGTGCCGCACGCACTCATGGTGGTGGCGCGCGAGGTCAAAGCAGGAACCTTCACATCGCGCGTGATTCGACTCGATACGAAGTCGGATGTCGTTCGCTGGGTCCCGAACCCAACACTCGTCGCAACATTCCCTGCCGCGGCGACGCATCGGCTCGATTCACTGCAGGCGCTGATGCGCGCCGGCACGTTCACGGTCGGGGCCGCGAAGTGAGCGCCCCGACGTTGTCGACGGTGGCGGCGCACCTCGATGTGCTGCTGCGCATTCCGGCAACGCCCGACTATCGTCCGGCACTGAATGGCGTTCAGGTCGAGCACACAGGACCTGTCGTGAAGATCGCGGCGGCGGTGGACTGCTCGTCGCGCACGATTCGCGGCGCGGCGGATGCCGGTGCGAATCTGC
>QQNC01000129.1 GCA_003402695.1 Verrucomicrobiota bacterium
GCGAGAATTGTCTTACGCTGGAGGAGGATGTGGACAACACTCCCCTCCCTGCCCCTGTTTGCGTCCGCTAAGGTCACGGAAAGTCCCGATAAAAAAGGATTTAGCGAATAATTATTCCGTCTGTAAATTCTCGCTAGACGAGTACATATCTTTCGCCCAACCATCCATTTATGGCCTCCGTTAAACTTCCGTCCCTGATGCCCGCCTGGCTTCGCCAGTCCTTGGGCTGGAGCGCGTTGTATCTGGTGCTGGTCGCGGATGTCTTTAACTTTCCCCTGATGCCGGGCTCGGGGCTCGACCCGTCTTGGCGCATGGCGCTGGGCTACCTCTTTGAGCACGGGATGCAGTTCGGTCGTGACGTAGTTTTCACCTACGGACCGCTGGGATTCGTCATGGCCAAGACGTTTTCGGGCATCCAATTCTGGAGCCTGATCGCGGGCCAGCTCACCCTGGCCATCATTTCGGCCACGGTGATCATCCGCCAGGGCAGCCGGCTGGAGGGAAGTT
The DNA here is from genome assembly GCA_003402695.1 of Verrucomicrobiota bacterium. Classification (GTDB taxonomy): domain Bacteria; phylum Verrucomicrobiota; class Verrucomicrobiia; order Opitutales; family Opitutaceae; genus Opi-474. The sequence goes on from QQNC01000129.1 coordinate 508, forward strand.
CCCGCTTCATCTATTTCGGCTTTTTCCTGCTCTTCGGCGTCCATTACGAGGACGCGCTGCACATGCTGATGATTGCGATCCTGGGCTTTGAGCTGCTGCGCATCAGTGGCGAAGGCCGGAAGTTCCTGCCGGTGCTCATCGCCGCCGTGCTGGCGTTTTACTCCCAGATCAAGTTCACGGATTTCATGCTGGCCACGTTTGTCGTGCTGCTCTCCTGCGGCTACAGCCTGTGGCTGAAGCGCGGCCGCGAATGCGCCCTCCTCCTGTTCAGCTATCTCGCGGCTTATCTGGCGATCTGGCTGCTGTGCGGCCAGAAGCTGGGGAACCTGCCCGATTACTTCCAAGCCTCCTGGGCCATCAGCCAGGGCTACCAGTGGGCCATGGGCTTCCCTTCCCCAATCACGCCACTCTGGAAGGGCATTGTCGTGCTCATCATGATGATCGCCTATGCCGCGACCCATCTGAGGCTCAATCCCGACAAGCCCCGGGCCGTCGCCAACGCCCTGCTGTTGATGGCCTTCATCTATCTCAATTGGAAACACGGCTTTGTCCGGGCTGACGGGCACATGATCGGGTTTTTCTACTGCGCTATGCTCCCCATGACGGCGTACCCCGTCCTGCTCAACGATCCCGATCGCTTCCGCTTCCTGCACCGCTGGGCTTTTGTCGTGGCGATCGTGCTCAGCATCTGGGCCGTCGAAAACACCCTCTGGGGCGTCTCCCGGGGCGCCCTGGGCATCATGCAGTCCAAGGTCTGGAGCAACATCGAGTGGGTCATCGACTGGGGCGCGACCCGCCAACGTTACCGCGATGCGCTGTCCGTCGAGCGCCGGGAGGCGGATCTTTACCAAACCCGCGAGCTGGTCGGCCGGGCAACCGTCGACGTGCTCGGCGAGGAGCAGAACGTGGCGCTGTTGAACAAGCTCAATTATCTGCCGCGCCCCGTGATCCAGAGCTACTCGACGTTCATGCCCCTGCTGGCGCAGTTGAACTATGATTTTTACGTGTCGGACCGGGCCCCGGACTACGTCCTGGCGAAGATCCAGACCATCGACGAGCGCCTGCCCACGATGGACGACTCCCTCGCCCTGCGGGCTTTGGTCTACCGTTACGATTACCTGCGCTCGGAAAAGGGCTTCCTGACCTGGAAGAAGAAGCCCGGCCCCTTTGATCCCGCCCAGTTCGAGCCCAAGTTCCTGCAGGCTGAAACCATCGGCGTAGGCCAGGCCCTTTCCCTCAAGGCCTGGAACAGCCAGCCGCTCTGGCTGAAGATTGACCTGAGGCCTTCCCTGTTGGGCACCGTGCGCAGCTTTCTCTACAAGCCGCCGCAGGTGCGGCTCACCCTGCAGGACATCAACGGCAACAACCGCAGTTTCCTCATGCCCCTGCCGATGGGCCGGACCGGTTTCATCGTCAACCCGTTCATTGACGATCCCTCCAGCTTCATGGAGTTCGCCGCCAGCCGGTCCAAGCGCCGGATCAACAGCGTGACGATCGAGGTCGATGCGGCCGACCGGAAATATTTCTCAGATTCATTTGCCTGTGAGCTTTCCGCGCTGCCCGCCCCGGCTTCCGGTGATAAATATTTCACGAACGTGTACGGGCAGCTGTTTCACATGTTCAAAACCTACCCGCTCAGCTACGATGCGCTGAACCCGGTCTCGGAGATAAAGATCGATGACCGCGACGTCGCCATCTTGCATGCGCCGAGCTTGGTCACGTTCGACATGGTCAAGGACGCGAAAAAGGTCCGGGGTAAATACGGCTTCATGCCCGGGGCCTATTCCAACGGCGGCCGGACGAATGGCGCGGAGTTTATCGTCTACTGGTCCAACGGCGGGGAGCATGTCGTGCTGCACAACCGCTTCCTTAATCCCGTGGAAATCGCGGCCGATCGCGGCCTGCAGTCGTTCACGGCCGACCTCAAGGGCCTCACCGGCGGCCGCATCTACCTGCAGATCAAGCCCGGCCCGTACAATGACTTCTCTTGGGACTGGACCTGCTGGACCGACATCGAGATCAAGTAGCCAGCCCCGGGTTCCTGACCGCATCCACGATGAACCGGGCCCCGGCCGCATCTTCTGAGCAGGGCGCAGCAGCGGGCCGCTGGCTTTGGGTGCTCGGCGTGGCCGGGGTGGTCTTTGCCGCCCGGCTCCGTGAGGTCCACCTCCACTCCGGCCCCACCCCGGCCCTCGACCAATGGGACGCCGAAGCCCGCGTCATCCTCGTGCCCTGGCTGCAGGGCAAGCTGGCGTGGACGGACTTCCTGGCCCCGCACAATGAGCATGTGCCCGTCTGGACGCGGCTGCTCGCGTGGTTGCAGGCCGCCTGGCTCGGCCGCTGGGATCCGCAGTTGCAGGCCACGTTCAACGCCGCACTGCACGGCCTGTTCGCCGGTGTCTTCGCCGGTTGGCTGCAGCGCCGTCTCGCCCTCTGGCCGGCCGCCGGGCTCACGCTGCTGATCATCCTCCTCGCCGGTCTGCCGTTCAGCTGGGAAAACAGCACGTGGGGCTTCCAAGCCCACACGCCGCTGGCCCTGCTTTTCGTCTTCCTGCATATCCGCGGCTCGTTCGAACGCGCTCCCGGTTCCGCGGGCTGGTGGCTCGCGCAGGCGGCGGGTGTCGCGGCGCTTTTCACCTACGGCAGCATGTGGGCGGCGCCCGCCGCCGTCCTGGCGACCGCCCTCTGGACCGGCGCCCCCGACCGGCGGCGCTGGCTCGCCGCCGCCGCGATCGCCGCGGGAGGTCTCGGCCTCATGCTCTACGCACGTGGTCTCCAGTCGCCCCTCGCGACGCAATCACTGACGGCGCACACACCGCGGGAATTTCTCGCCGCCGGGCTGCTCCAGCTCGGCTGGCCCGCCGCGTGGCCGGGCGCTGCCGCCGTGCTCTGCCTGCCGGCGTTCCTGCTGGCCCTGCAGTTGCGGCGCGCGGCGCGGGCCGAAAATTTCGACCGGGTCGTCGTCGCCCTCGCAGTATGGGCCGTGGCCCAGGCCGCCGCCTTCGCCTTTGCCCGCGGCGGCAGCTACCTCGGTTTCACCTCCCGCTATGGCGACCTGCTCGCCCTCGGCGTCGCCGCCAACGCCATCGCCCTGTGGCGGCTGGGGTCGGCCGCCTACTCATGGCGGACGTGGGGCGCTGCTGGTTTGGCAATCGCCTGGCTCGCGACGCTCGCCCCGGGCCTGCACTACATCAGCACCCGCGCCCATACGGAATATTTCCACCAATACAGCGCCGAGTGGTCCCGCCTTCGCCGCGACGCCGTGCGGCAGTACCTCGCCGACCGGGATCTCGCGCATCTCTCCGCCCCGGAGGTCCGCAGTGTGCTTTACCCCAATCCAGCCCGGGTTGCCGAAGTCCTCGATCAGCCCGGCTTGGCGGACTTGCTGCCGGTCAGCCTGCGGCCGAACGCCACGCGCGTCCGCGGCGATTTCATCAGCGCCGTCGCCACCCGGGTGCGCACGCTGTGGGCCGCATTCGCCGCCGCGGGTCTCATCCTCCTGTTGCTCGCCGCTTGGCTGACGTGGCCCGCTCCGGCGGCGACCGTACCGGCACTCACGCTGGCCTTCGATCCCTGGCGCTGGCCGCTCCTGGGCCTGCTTGCGGTCACAGCCGGCGGACTCGTTTTTCTCTGGCCCAAGCCGTTGGAATTCAGCGCGGAAAAGCGCTGGCTGGCCCTGCTGGCCCCACCGGGCACGGTCGCTGAGCTGACGTTTCATATCACCACCAAAACCACCTTTCCCCCGGACAACCTCACCGGCGGCGCGAACCTTGTCCCGGGGGATTTTCGCAATCTGTTTTACGGGACGCATATTGACGGGCCGGGTTTCATCGGCGAAGCGCAGAGCTCCGCGTTCCCGATCACTTCGCCCTGGCTCATCATTCCGTTCGCCGGCTTTCCCGCCAGCGAAGGCAACGGGCTCCACCTGCGCATCGAGGATGCGTCCGGTGCGACCCTCACCGAGCTCGCCTGTCCCGGACCCAATCCCCACTTCAACGAAATCGATTTCTGGGCCGCCGATGTGCGCCACTATGCCGGCCGCTCGGCGCGCCTGGTGTTTTACGACGGGCGCAACGACGCCGAGGGCTGGGTCGCCGCCGCGCTTCCGCAGGCCGCCCAGGGCCCGGAACGCGCCGCGACGTTCCGCCATGACCGTTCGTCCGAACCCACACGCTTCGGCCAGGCTTCACTCGGCGTGATCGCGCTTGTCACCCTGCTTCTCTGCGTCGGGACCGCCCTCACTTCCCGCCCGCGGCGGGCCTGAGCCGTTTTGCTGGTTGCCGCGCTGCCAGCCCCCGTTTGAGCTTTGACCCAATGCCCGACGCCCCCACCCCCCCGGAGCTCACGCTGGTGATGCCCTGCCTGAATGAGGCACGCTCGCTCCCCGGCTGTATTCGCGAGGCGTTCGCGGTGATGAAGGAAGCGGGGATCGCCGGGGAAGTCCTGATCGCCGACAACGGCAGCACCGACGGCTCGCAGGCCCTCGCCACGTCGCTGGGCGCCCGCGTCGTGCCCGTCACCGAAAAGGGTTACGGCAACGCCCTCCGCGGCGGCTTCGCCGCGGCCCGGGGCCGCTTCCTCGTGATGGGCGACGCCGACGGTAGTTACGATTTCTCCCACCTGCCCCGTTTCCTCGAAAAACTCCGCGCCGGCTACGATCTCGTCATGGGCAACCGGTTCCTCGGCGGCATCCAGCCCGGCGCCATGCCCTGGAAAAACCGGTATATCGGCAACCCGGTGCTGTCCTTCATCGGCCGTCTGTTTTTCTCGACCGAACTGCGTGATTTCCACTGCGGGCTGCGCGGCTTTTCCGCCGACGCCTACCGCCGGATGAACCTGCGCACTACGGGCATGGAGTTCGCCTCCGAGATGGTCATCAAGTCCGTCGTGCTCGGCCTGAAAGTCACCGAGGTGCCCACCACGCTGCGTCCGGACACGCGCGACCGCGCCCCGCACCTGCGCCCGTGGCGCGACGGCTGGCGTCACCTGCGTTTCATGCTGCTCTTCAGCCCGCGCTGGCTGTTTTTCTATCCCGGCTTGGTGCTGATGGTCGGCGGTGCCGTGCTCGGCGCGGCCTTGCTACCCGGAGCGCTGCGGATCGGAAATGTTTACCTCGATGTGCATACGCTGCTGTTTGCCGCCGGCAGCATCCTGATCGGGTTTCAGGCCGTGTCGTTCGCCGCCCTCAGCAAATATTTCACGATCCGCGCGGGCCTCCGGCCGCCGGAGGCGCAATTCTGGCTCGGCAAGGTCAGCCTGGAAGGCGGCGTCATCGTCGGCGGCGCGCTGCTGCTCGCGGGTGTCCTGCTCTGGGCCAGCGCCCTCTGGTTCTGGCGCGGACACGGCTTCGGCACGTTGCAGCCGGCGCAAACCCTGCGCTGGGTGATCCCGGGCACGCTCTGTCTCGCCCTCGGCTGCCAGATGATCCTCACCAGCTTTTTCCTCGGCGTGCTGCGACTCGACACGCGCGGTGACCAGGCATGAACGGTGAGCAGCATCCGCCCGTCCGCCGGTGGTTCTGGGCGGGAGTGTTGCTGACCTTGGCGAAGCTCTGGCTTGTGCGCGGCCAGGCGATCTACGCCATCGGCCCGGCCGATCATGACGACCGGCTGTTCCTGCAACTGGCCGAGCACCTCATCCACGGTGACTGGCTGGGTCCCTACAACCAGCTGACACTTGCCAAGGGTCCGTTTTACTCCTGCTGGATCGCGTTCGTCTATGTGCTCGGGCTGCCGCTGTTTTTCGCGCAGCACCTGCTGTATGCCGGCGCGGGCGCGCTCTTCGTCCGGGCATGCCGGCCGGCCATCGCCTCGGGCGCCGCGCGGTTTGCGATGTACGCGCTGCTGCTGTGCAACCCGATGAGCTTCGACGCATCGAGCATGGGCCGCGTGCTGCGGCAGCAGGTTTACGGGCCGCTGGCGGTGATGCTGTTCGCCGCGCTGATCGCGTTTTACCTGCGCCGCGCACAACCGCTCCGCCGGCTGCTGCCGTGGGCGGCCCTGCTGGGTCTTGCCTTCGCGGGCTTCTGGCTCACCCGCGAGGAGAGCATTTGGATCGTGCCCAGCCTCCTGCTGCTGGCCGGAACCTCGCTGGTCAGCGCGTGGCGCTCCTCCCACGAAGATTTCCTGCGCCTGGCCCGCGCCTTCGGGTTCGCCGGGCTCTGCGGGGCGCTGCCGCTGCTCGCCGTGAGCGGGCTGAACTATTCGCATTACCGCTGGTTCGGCACGGTGGAAACCCGCACCGCGGCCTTCGAGGACGCCTACGGCGCCATGCTGCGCGTCAAGGCCGGCCCCACGCTGCCGTTTGTCTCCGTCACGCGCGAGGCCCGGGCGACCATGTACGCGGTGAGCCCCGCCTTTGCCGAGTTGCGCCCGCACCTCGACGGCGGCATCGGACGCGACTGGGCGGAGTCATCGGAGTTTCTCACGCACCTGTCGCCCCATGAACGCCAGATCGGCAACGGCTGGATGATGTGGGCCCTGCGCGACTCGGTGGCCGCCGCGGGTCACGGTCAAAATGCCAAGCGCGCCCTCAAGTTTTACCGCCAGATGGCCGACGAGATCAACCGGGCCTGCGACGACGGCCGCCTGCCCGCGGGTCCGCCGCGCCGCGGTTTCCTGCCACCGTGGCAGGCGGGCGAGACGGCCGAGGTCGCCCAGACCTTCGTGGAGTTCGCGGACTTTACCGTGAGCTTCCGGGGCTTCAGCGCGTATGCCCCGCCCTCCGTCGGCACCGCGGAGGACCTGGAACTGTTCCAGCGCTTGACCCGTGAAAAACTCTCCCCGGGACCGGGCACCACCGCCCAGCCGGCGCCCTCGGCCGGTGACATCGAGAAAACCGAAAGACTCCAACGCATCGGCCGGGCGTTGCGCCCGGTGCTGCTCGGGCTGTTCTGGACCGCCCAGATCCTTGCTCTCGTGCGGGTCGTGGAATTGCTCTGGCGCCGACGCGGGAGTTTCCCCCTTACCGTGGCCGCCGCCGCCTGGGGCGCCGGCGTCGCCTGTCTGCTCATCAACGCCCTCATCCACGTCACCTCCTTCCCGGTGCTGGTGATTTCGTCCTTCGCGCCGATTTACCCGCTCGTGCTGGTCTTCATCGCCGCGGTTTCCTGGGACGTCA
>QQNC01000130.1 GCA_003402695.1 Verrucomicrobiota bacterium
AAAAAGGCGATTCTCAACCGCTGCCGCGATGATTACGCGACGAAGATGCGGCTGAAATACGCACCCTATTACCTCGCGATGGAGTCGCAGAAGGACACGACCGTCCGGCTCGACGGGCGCGACATGATCATGCTTTCGAGCAACGATTATCTCGGGTTGTCCTTCCATCCCAAGGTCATCGAGGCGGCCAATGCCGCCACCCGCCAGTGGGGCACGAGCACCAACGGCGCCCGCTCCTCCAACGGCTCGCGCTCCTTCCACGTCGAGCTCGAGGACAAACTCGCGACCTTCCTCGGCAAGGAGGCCTGCCACATCCATGTGGCCGGCTACATGTCCGTGATGACCACCGTCGCGACCTTTGCGCAGAAGGGCGACGTCATCCTCGGCGACAAGAACCTCCACTCCTGCCTCTGGGACGGCATCCGACTCTCCCACGCCACGGTCGAACGTTTTTCGCACAACAGCCCGGATGACCTGCGCGAGGTGCTCAGCACCAGCAATCTCGACGCCGCCAAGCTCCTCGTGGTCGAGGGCGTCTACTCCATGGAGGGGCACATCGCCCGGCTGCCGGAACTCACCGAGATCGGCGAGGAGTACGGCTGCTTCACGATCCTCGACGACGCCCACGGCTTCGGCGTCCTCGGCCGGCAGGGCCGCGGCACGACCGAGCACTTCGGCCTCGGCGACAGGGTGGATTTGATCTGCGGCAGCATGTCCAAGTCCCTCGCCAGCACCGGCGGCTACGTGGCCGGCTCGCGCGAGGTGATCGAGTACCTGCGCACCAACTCGAAGCAGACGATTTTTTCCGCCGCCATCAGCGCCGGCCAGACCGCCGCCGCCATGGCCGCACTCGAGATCATGCAGACCGAGCCGCAGCACCTCGAGCGGCTGTGGGCCAACACGAAGAAGTACAAAGCCATGCTCAAGGGCCTGGGCCTCGACATCTGGGACAGCGAGACGCCCGCCGTGCCGATCGTGCTCGGCTCGAAGGAACGCGTTTACCCGTTCTGGAAGGCGCTCCTCGACAAGGGCGTCTTCACCGTCATGTCCATCGCGCCCGCCGTACCCGCCGGCAAGGACCTGATCCGCACCGCCATCTCGGCGATGCACACCGAGGAACAGCTCGAGAAAATCGCGGAGGCCATGGCCTACGCGGTGAAGAAGCTCTGAGCCGGGTTCAGCCCAGCTCCGCCCGCAGCATCGCCGCCGCGTTCGCCCACGTTGGCAACGCGCGCCCCGCCGCCTCACTCGACAACCGGCGGTACAGCGTTTCATCCGTCAGCACCCGGCGCAGCGCATCCTGCCACGCCGCACGGTCGTTGACCGCCACCGGCAGGCACCCGCCGCCGCCGGCATTTTCGCGCAAAACCGGCAGGTCGCTGCAGACACACGGCACGCCCTGCCAGAGCGACTCCAGCAGCGGCAAACCGCAGCCCTCGGCCAGGGTGGGAAACACGCTGGCCCGGGCACTCGCGTAAAGCTGGGTCACCTCGTCATCACTGGCCGCGGCATGGTAACGCAACCCGGGAAATTTCTCCTGCAGCGCTTTGATCCGCGCGACCAACGGGGCCCCATAGTGTGGGTTGACGCGCCCGACGAGGTGCAGTTCGAACTTCAGGCCCGCGGTCCAGAGTTCCTCGCCCACGTCGAGCAGCAGCGCCTGGTTCTTGCGCGGTTCAAGAATGCCGACGCCCAGCAGCTTCGGCCTGGTTCCCGCGGGCACGTCCCGCCGGGTCACCCGCGCCGCGCCATCGAAATCTGCCCCGAGCGCCAGCACCCCCACCGGCGGGGTTTTCTCCAGCCCCTGCCAGTGCCAGAAGCCGGTGAGTTCCGCCCGGCTCGCCTCCGACACCGCCCACACGCGGTCAAACGCCGAGAGAAACTTCAGGTAACTCGGATGCCGCGCCACGCTCTGCGGCCAGGTGATGTGCGGGAATTTCAGCGGGATGGCGTCATGAAAGATCGCCGCCGTGCGCACGCGGCCCGACCGGATGAATTCTCCGAAGCCCGGCCGTTCGTCCGCGGCGAAAACTTCCGCGGTCAAAAACCAGTCGCCGGGCGCAGGCTGCACCCGCTCCAGTTTCCGCGCATCCCGCAACCCTTCGTCCCAGGTCACCGGCGTCGCGGCACTCCCGAGCACCTCCCCTAGCCGCGCGCTCACGCGCTGCAGGCCGGAGCGGTGCCCGGATTCGGCGGCTTTGGTGACGTCGAAGTAAATCATGGCTTGTCGCTCTCCCCGCCCTCGGCGATGACGCGTTCAAACTGCCGGAGCAGCCGCTCGGCGTTTTTATGCGCGTCGAAATTCTCCGCCACCCACCGGTGCGCCGCCGCCCGGAGCCTTTCCGCGAGTGCATCATCCGTGGAGAGGCGGCGCAGCGCGTCAACCCACGCGCCGGGTGACGTCGCCGGGGCCACCAGGCCCGTGGCCATGTCGGTGATGGCCTCGGTCGTCGCCGCAATGGGCGAGGTCACCACCAGCGTCCCGAGCGACATCGCCTCGGGGATGACATTGGGCAGGCCGTCGCGGTCGCCGCTCGGCGCGATGACGCCCGTGTGGAGCAGCACATCGGCCCACGCAAGCTGGGTCCAGACCTCGTGCTGGGGCAGGTGACCCGTAAAGGCGACCTGCGCGGCGACGCCGAGATGACCGGCGAGTTTTTCCAGCTCGGGCCGCAGCGGGCCCTCGCCGACGATATGCGCCTCAAATTCCACTCCCGCGGCCTGCAGGGCGGCGTAGATGCGAAGCTGGTGATCAAGGCCCTTCTTTTCCACGAGGCGCGCCACGCACAACAGGTGCAGGGGCGCCCGCGAGGCGCGCAGCGGCTTGAGCGCCGCCAGCCGGTCGAGTCCGCGGCGGATGCAAAAGATACTCTCAGCCGCCAGGCCGCGCTCGACCAGCGCCCGTCGGCCCATCTCGGTCGAGGTGTGAATGAAGGCCGCGTGCTCCAGCTTGTCGCGCAGCCACCAGTCGCCGCCGTGCTCGTAGAGGTCGTAGGCGTGCGCCGCCGCACTGTAGCGGTGGCCGTCGAACCGCCACAGCAGCCACGCGGCGGTGGCGGGCGCCCCACCCCAGGTCGCGTGGACGAGGGTGGGCGGATTTTTCCGGAATTCGCGGGCCCAGAGGCACGCAAAGCCCGCGCCCAGCATGTTCTCCCAGAAATTGATCCAGGACGGCGGGCGGCGCGTGACCAGCCCGCGCAGCACCTGCCGCAGCACCGCGGGGCGCCGCCAGGATTCGTACGGGATCATCCAGAGCAGCGTGAGGAGCTTCCACTTGTTGAACCGCGCGACCGGCAGTCCGCGAAACGAGCCGCCGCCGCCCCAGAGCGAATAAATCCTCAGCGACACGCCATGGGCCCGCATGGCGATGATCTCGCGTTGCATGAACGTCTCCGTGGCTTTGGGAAACGTGGTGTAAAGGTAGGCGACGGTGGGCTTGGGCGGTTCCAAGGCCTCAACGTAAAGCACGCCGGGGGCGCACGGGAAGCCCTTTGCGTCCCAATTTTTCGCTCGCGGAGCCCCCGCCGGCCATGGAACCTGACCTTTGCTTTCCTGAATGAATTTCTACCGCCGCAGCGACTTCACCCCCGACGATGAGCGCCTCCTCGCGGCCTATGACCAGGAAATCCTCGCTTTGCTCGGCCCCGGCTTCCGCTTCCCGGTGCGCATGCGCGACTGGGAATTGCGGCGCGTGCTCGCCGCCACCGCCGGCCTGAAACCCGGGGCCCGCATTCTCGATACCGGCGCCTTCAACACCTATCTGGGTCTCCATCTCGGCCGCACCTCCCCCGCGGTCACAGTCTCGGATCTGCTCTGGGCCCGGGCCGGGAAAAGCGCCCTGCGCCGCCTCGGCCTCGCCCCGGCCAAGTCCACCGAGGTCGGTTACCTCACCTGGCACCGTACCATGCGGAAACACGGCCTCGCCGTGCGCAACATCGACCTCACGCGGATCAACCTGCCCGACGCGTCCTTCGACTGCATCATCTCGCTTTCGGTCATCGAGCACATCCCCGCCATCGAGCAGGCCCTCGCCGAGATGTACCGCGTGCTCGCCCCGGGCGGCCGCCTGCTGATCACCACCGATTGCTCGCGCGAACCGGTCCCGTTCAACGCGGGCGTCCGGTACTTCAGCGAGGCGGAACTCGACCGGCTCTTCGCCCCCTACCCGGTCACGTCGCCGCGCAATCACCCCGATTTTTCCCCGGTGAACTGGTGCTACGGCGGCAAGTTGGCGGTCGTCACCAGCTTCGTCGAGATCACCAAGCCGCGCTAAGCCGGCTGGACGGCTTGAGCGTGGGGGATGCGGCGCCCGCCCCAGTGCCTCAGAGCGGCGGAAAGGGCCGGCGCTTGAGCCGGGCGTGCGCCGGCTGGTTGGCCAGCGCCACCAGCTCGTCGATCACGACGGTCGGATCATCCACGTAGCGCAGCTTCAGGAACTCGTCGCGCACTTTGCCGTAGATGGCGGAGTCGGCCATCCATTGGTCGAGGATCGCTTCAAAGTCGGCCGCATGCTCGATCTTCTCGCACCCCGCCCCGTTGCGGAAGAATTTCCAGGTGAGCTCCTCCTGCGGCATGATGCCGCCAAAGGCGTTGAAGATGATCGGGCACTCGAAATGCAGCGCCTTGGCGCAGGTGGTGGTGCCGCCCCGGGTGACGATGACATCGCTCGCCTGGATGAGCAGGTGCACGATCTCGGAATAACCCTCGATGTAGCAGTTGAACTCGGGGTGGTTGGCCCGCCAGTGGACGAGATCGTGGTAGGCCTGCTTGTTCTTGCCGCAGATCACGATCGCCTGCACGCGGTCCGCGTGCTTCACCAGCGCCGGCAGCAGGTTGGCATGGTTGTTCGCGCCGTTGCCCCCGGTGGCGAGAAACACCGTGAACAGGTCGGGCCGCAGGCCGAGCCGGTGCTCCCGGAACGTGCCGCGCTGGCCCGCGGGGATCGGTTCGAGATAGGCGGTCGGCAGCATCAGGTTGCCCCGGACCAGCGTCTTTTCCGCCGGGATGCCCTTCTTGACCGCGAAGTCACGCGCCGTCGGCGTGCGGGAAATGTACAGGTCCACTGTCGGCTCAATCCAGTTGCGCGAGTAGCCCCAGCCGCCGGAAAACTCCCCGCAATACGTCGCGCAGCGCACGCGGTCGGCCCCAAGGATCTGGCGCGCCAGCTGGAAGTAGCCCCGATTCAGGCAGTCGTGCACGCTGAAGACGAGGTGCGGCCGGTACTCGCGCAGGACCTCGGTGTAGTAGCGCGCGCCGAAGGTCACCCGCCGGCGGTTGAGGTAGCTCAGCACTTCCACCACCGTGTAAAACCAGATGTGCACCCACGGCGCCGCCTGCTGGATGCGGTTGTAGAATTTCACGCCCACCCGGTTCACGACGGAGGACTGCTCGAGCATCTGCTCAATGCGCACGTCCACGTCGTGCCGGTACAGCTGGAAACACCATTCCGCAAAGGCCTCCGCGCGGGCGTCATGGCCGCCGCCGGTGCTGGATGTGAGGACGAGGATGCGGACTTTGGACATGCGTCAGGAAACGTCGAAGTACCGCGCCTGGATGCGGCGCCGGAGTGAAAGGGAACCGAACCGCGCCAGCAACGGCGCCAGCACCGCCTGGAAAAACCGCCCGGTCCGCACCGTGCCGCTGCGGTTCCGCAGCAGCGCGCGGCGGAGCGCCGCGGCGGCGTGCGCCGGCTCGGGCCCCGACTTCATCAGGCGCTCAAACGCAGCCCAGGCCCGCTGCATCGGCGGCGTCACGGCCCCGGGCGGTCGGCGGACCGAGCCCTCGAAATCCGTGCGGTAGTCGCCCGGGCGGACATCGAGGATGATGATGCCGGAACCGGCGTATTCGAGCATCAGGCTCTCGTTCAGGGCGGACAGGCCGGATTTCGTGATGTTATAGGCCGCCTGAAACGGCAGGGGAAACTCCGCCGCCAGCGACGAAATATTTACGAGCGCACCGCGCCCGCGCCCGGCCATGCCGCGCAACGCCGCGTGCGCGAGCCGGGCGGTGCTCACGAGCATGACCTCGAGCTGCTCCTGCCAGACGGAAAAATCCGTGGCGGCGAACCCGCCGAATACACCGTAGCCGGCATTATTGACCACCAGGTCGAACCCGCCCGCGGCTTGCTCCGCCTCGTGAAACACCGCCTCGGCTTTCGCGCCGTCGCGCAGATCCAGCACCACGGCGGTAAAGCCGGGATGCCCCGCGAGCGTGGCGAGCCGCGCGGACTCACGGGCCGTGCCCCAGACGCGCACCCCGTCGGCCAGCAGCATCACGGCGAAGGCGCGGCCCAGCCCCGTGCTCGCGCCAGTGACGAAGGCGGTGCGGTGAAGGTCGGAAACGCGCGCGGCGGTCACGGTTAGCTGGTTTGCTTGAACACGAGCGAGACGTTGGCACCGCCAAAGCCGCTGACGTTGTTGAGCGCGATGCGGGGCTGCGCAGCCAGGGTGGAGCGAATGATGTTCAGGCCCTCGCACTCCGGATCGAGCTTCGAGATGTGGGCGGAGCCGGGCATGAAGCCGTCCCGGATCGCCAGCGCACAGAAGCCGCTCTCCATCGCCCCGGCCAGGGAGAGCCCGTGACCCGTGAGCGACTTGGTGCTGCTGATCGCCGGACGGGCGTCCGGGGTCTTGAAAACCGCCTTCAGGGCCTTGGCCTCGGACACATCGCCGATCGGCGTCGAGGTGGCGTGGGCGTTCACGTAGTCAACTTCCTCGGCCGCCGTGCCCGTGGCGCGGAGCGCGTTCTCCATCGCCGCCCGCAGGCCCGTGCCATCGGGATGGGAAATGGCGACGTTGTGGCCGTCGGACGCCTGGCCCCAGCCGAGGACTTCACAGTACGGTTTCACGCCGCGCCGCGCCACCTCGTCCTCGGTCTCCAGCACCAGCACGACACCGCCGCCGGTGCCGACAAAGCCGTCGCGCGCAACATCGAACGGCCGCGAGGCGAGGTTTGGGTCGGTCTGGAGCGACAGCGCGCGCATCCCGGCAAACGGCAGGATGGCGTCCATGTTGCCATCCTCGGCGCCGACGACAAACATGCGTTTCTGCCGGCCCAGCACGAGGTCGTCGTAGGCGAAGCCCAGGGCATGCGAGGAGGACGCGCAGGCGGACGCGAAGCCGCAGGACGAGCCCTTGATCTTGAAATGCGCCACGAGGTTGAACTGCACCGTGCCGGAAATGGAGGCCACGATGCCGAGGGGCGAGCAGCGCATCACCCCCAGCGTGTGCATGCGCTGTAACATGTGGCCCATCAGGTGCGGCGAGCCGGCGGAGGCGGCGTACAGGCCGGTCTGGGCATTGGAGACGTCGGCCTCGCTCAGTTTCGCGTCCTCAACCGCCTGCTGCATCGCGCACCAGGCGTAAACGCCGTGCGGCGCCATGCCCCGGAGCACCTCGCGCTTGATGCTGTAACGCGCCGGGAAGGTCCAGTCCTCACAATCGGTCGAATCAGTGAAAAAATCCCGGATGGGCGCGGCGACCTTGACCGGGATCTCCGGCTTTTGAAAGGGCGGGTAGAGTTCGAAGCCATGGCGGAGTTCGCGCAGGCTCTGGGTGACCCGGGGCGCGTCGTTGCCGATGCTGGTGATGA
>QQNC01000131.1 GCA_003402695.1 Verrucomicrobiota bacterium
CGAGCCGCGCGGCCTCGGCGGGGTGTTTTTCGACGACTTCAACGAGCTCGGCTTTGCGCGCAGCTTTGCCCTGATGCAGGCCGTCGGGGATGCCTACCTTCCCGCCTACCAGCCCATTGTCGCCCGGCGCAAGGCCGCGCCCTTCGGCGAGCGCGAGCGCCAGTTCCAGCTCTACCGCCGCGGCCGTTACGTGGAGTTCAACCTCGTCTGGGACCGCGGCACCCATTTTGGCCTCCAAAGCGGCGGGCGCACCGAATCCATCCTCATGTCGCTGCCGCCGCTCGTCCGCTGGGACTACGACTGGAAGCCCGAGCCCGGCAGTGCCGAGGCCCGACTCTACGACGTTTTTCTAAAACCGCGTGATTGGGCGAACCAAACCTGAGTTTCACCCCAAGGTCGCAAAGCTCGCCAAGTTCACCATGCCTTTCTTTGCTCCCTTTGCGTTCTTCGTGTAAAAAATGAATTCCAGAACCCGTTTCCTCGCCGCCTGCGCCTGCACGCCTCTCGAGCGTCCCCCGCTCTGGATCATGCGCCAGGCCGGCCGTTACCTCCCGGAATACCGCGCGTTGAAGGCCAAGTCCTCCTTCCTGGAGATGGTCCGCACCCCTGCGCTCGCCGCGGAGGTCACGCTCCAGCCGCTCCAGCGGTTCCCCGGCCTCGACGCCGCCATCCTCTTCTCCGACATCCTCGTCATTCCCGAGGCCCTCGGTCAGGGTTACCGTTTCCGCGATGAAGGTGGCATCGGGATGGACTACCGCCTCGATACCCGCACCCAGATCGACGCCCTGGCCCCCGCCGCCGCCGTCCCCGAAAAGCTCCGCTATGTCGCCGACGCCTTGGTCCTCCTGAAAAAGGAACTCGCCGGCCAAAAGGCGCTGCTCGGCTTCGGCGGCTCCCCGTGGACGCTCGCGACCTACATGGTTGAGGGCGGCAGCTCCGACGAGTTTGAGCGCATCAAGCTGCTGTTTTACACCGACCGGGCCACCTTCGACGCCCTGCTGGAAAAATTGACCGCCGCGCTGATCGCGTATTTCCAGATGCAGATCCGCGCGGGGGCGGACGCCATCCAGATTTTCGATTCCTGGGGCGGCATCATCGCCGGCCCTGACTACGAAGGTGCCTCACTCAAGTGGATCCGCCAGATCGTCGCCGCGCTGCCCAAGGATTTCCCGGTCATTCTCTACGCCAAGGGCACGGCCCCGCACATCTCCGACCAGGCGTTCACCGGCGTACGGGTGCTGAGCGTGGACTGGACCAACGATCTCGCGATTGTCCGCCGCACGTTGCCGGCGAATGTCGCCGTGCAGGGCAATCTCGACCCCGTGCTCCTCAACACCACGCCCGCCATCGTCACGCGCGAGACCGCCAAGCTGCTGGAATCGATGCGCGGCACCACCGGGCACATCTTCAACCTCGGCCACGGCATCCTCCCGCAGGCCAAGATCGAGTGCGTCGAGGCCCTCGTCTCCACCGTCACTGCGTGGAAGTGATGGCCACAAGCAGGCACGAGAAGGCACAAAAATCGGGCAGCCCAAAACGTCCCTGCGCTCCCTCGCTCCTCTCCTCAATCCCAGGCTGATCGCCTTCCCTTTCTTGCGCCTTTTTGTGCCTCTTCGTGGCTAACTCGGATTCAAAAACCATCGCGATCCTCGGTGCCGGCATCACCGGCCTGACCGCCGCCCACCGGCTCACCCAGCGCGGGCACCGGGTCCGCCTCTTCGAGCAATCCAGCCGCGTCGGCGGCGCCATCCGCAGCGAAAACACCGGCGGCTGGCTCATCGAGGCGGGTCCCAACACGATCGTCACCGGCGAACCCGCCCTGACCGCCCTGCTCGCCGAAATCGGCCTCACCGGCGCCTGCGTGGCCGCCAGTCCCGCGGCCAAGCACCGCTATATCGTCCGCCGCGGACGTCCGGTCGCCGCCCCGCACTCACTGGCGACCTTCCTGGGTTCCGCCCTGCTTTCCCCGAGCGCCAAGATCCGGCTGCTCGCCGAACTGGGGTCCGGCCGCCGGGTGCGGACCGCAGATCTCAGCCTCGAGGAGTTCATTCGTTCCCATTTCGGCCAGGAGATCGTCAACTACGCCCTCAACCCGTTTGTGAGCGGGATCTACGCCGGCAACCCGCAAAAATTATCCGCCCGCTACTCCTTTCCCAAGCTCTGGGAACTCGAGAAAGCCCACGGTTCACTCCTGCGCGGCCTGCTCGCCACGGCGAAGGCGCGCCGCGCCCGCGACGAGCCCCGGCCGGGAATCATCTCGTTCGCCCAAGGTCTGGAGACGCTTCCGCTGACGCTGGCGGCCCGCCTTCCGGCCGGTGTGCTCACACTCAACGCCCGGATCGAGGGCCTCGTGCCCGGCGCCCAGTGGAATCTCATCTGGCATGACGGTCACGCGGCCCAGACCGAGACGTTCGACGCCGTGATCACCGCCCTGCCCGCCCCGGCCCTCGCCGCCCTCCGCCTCGGCCCGCTCGCCGAGCGGCCCCTCGCCGGCCTCGACGCCATCGACCATCCGCCCGTCGCCTCCCTTTTCCTAGGCTTCCGCCGGGAACAGGTGGCCCACCCGCTGGACGGCTTTGGCCTGCTGGTGCCAGCGGTCGAGCACCGCTCGATTCTCGGCGTGCTGTTTTCCTCATCGCTGTTTGCCGGACGCGCCCCGGACGGACATGTCGCGCTCACTGTCATGGTGGGTGGCGCGCGGGACCCGGAAGTTGCCTCGCTCCCTCCCGAACGATTGCTCGCCCGCATCCGTCCCGACCTCACCGAACTGCTCGGGGTCACCGGCGAGCCGGTCTTCTCGCGCCACACGCTTTGGCCGCGGGCTATTCCCCAGTATAATCTGGGCTATGAGCACCACCTCGGCGCGATGGCGGCCTGCGAACGCGCGAATCCGGGCCTGTACATCGGCGGCCAGGCCCGCGACGGCATCGCCCTGCCCGCCTGTGTCGCAGCCGGGGAGGCCCTAGCGGCGCGTGCGGTGCCGGCCTGAAGGGTCTCCCCTTGACTCACTCTGCGCGGGGCCTAGCCTCGCGCGTTTTCTTTGGCATGGCGCACGAACTTAAAGACACGCTGCAGCTCCCTAAAACGGACTTTCCCATGCGGGCCGGCTTGGCCCAGCGCGAGCCCGGTCGCGTCGCGCACTGGGAGAAAATGGGCCTCTACGAGGCGATTCAGCAGAATCGCGCCGGGGCCCCCACCTTCGTGCTGCACGACGGCCCGCCCTTCACCAACGGCGACGTCCATATCGGCACCGCGCTGAACAAGACCCTCAAGGACCTGCTCAACCGCTACAAGTCCATGCGCGGCTTCCGCACGCCCTACGTCCCCGGTTGGGACTGCCACGGCCTGCCGATCGAGCAGAAGGTCACCAGCGAGCTCCGGGCCAAGAACGAGACTGTCACGACCGCCCAGCTGCGCGCGCTGTGCGACGCTTT
This sequence comes from Verrucomicrobiota bacterium, assembly GCA_003402695.1. Lineage (GTDB taxonomy): Bacteria > Verrucomicrobiota > Verrucomicrobiia > Opitutales > Opitutaceae > Opi-474. The sequence goes on from QQNC01000131.1 coordinate 3,435, forward strand.
TTCCGAATCCTGGATCGCCAAACAAACCGCCCAGTTCAAGCGCCTCGGCGTCCTGGGTGACTGGCCGCACGAGTACAAGACCAAGGCGCCGGCCTTCGAGGCGGATATCCTCCGCACCTTCGCCGCGTTCGTCGAAACCGGCCTGACCTACCGGGCCAAGAAGCCGGTGTACTGGTCCATCCCCTTCGAGACCGCCCTCGCCGAGGCCGAAATCGAGTACAAGGACCACACCTCCATCGCCATCTGGGTGAAGTTCCTCGTGCCCACCGACGCGGCGGCGAAGTTCGGCCTGCCCACGGATAAGCCGCTCTCCATCGTCATCTGGACGACCACGCCTTGGACGATCCCGGCGAACCTCGCGATCGCGCTGCACCCGACCGTGGACTACGTGGTCGCGGATTTCGGCGCCGAGCGCCTGATTGTCGCCGAGGCCCTGCTCGGCTCCGTGCTGGCCGCCGCCAAGATCGAAACGGCCCCGGTCATCGTCGCCACGCGCAAGGGCGCCGAGCTCGAACATCTCGCCGCCCGCCACCCCTTCATCGACCGCGCCTCGCCCGTCGTGCTTGCCGACTATGTCACGACCGACAGCGGCACCGGCGCCGTGCACACCGCGCCTGGCCACGGCGCGGACGACTATCTCACCGGCCTGAAATACAAGCTCGAGATCTACTGCCCGGTCGGTGACGACGGCAAATACCTCGACGACGGGCGTGTCCCCGCCGACCTGGTCGGCCTCACCACCCTCGAGACCGTCGAGGACCTCGCCGCCAAGAAACCCGCGCCCGCCAACCTTGCGGTCCTGAAAAAACTCGCCGCCGCCAACGCCCTGCTGGCCAAGGCCAAGTATGCGCACAGCTACCCGCACTGCTGGCGCTCCAAGACCCCGATCATCTTCCGCGCGGTGGACCAGTGGTTCGTCGCCCTCGACAAAAACCACACCCGCCCCACCGCCCTGGCCGAGATCGCCAAGATCGCCGCGCACCAGGGCTGGATCCCCGCGTGGGGCGAGGCCCGTATCCGCGGCGCCGTCGAGTCGCGCCCCGACTGGTGCATCAGCCGCCAGCGTTCATGGGGCGTGCCCATCCCCGCGTTCTTCGACGCGCAGAAAACCGCCTTCCTCGACGCCGGCGTGGCCCGCGCCGTCGCGGACAAGCTCGAAAAACTCGGCTCCAACTTCTGGTACGATGCCACCCCCGCGCAAATCCTCGAAGGCGTGCCGCTCCCCGCCGGCTGGCCGGCGGCCGCCGAGCTCACCTGCGGACGCGACACCCTCGACGTGTGGATCGACTCCGGTTCCTCGCACGCCGCCGTGTTGAAGCGCGGCCAGGGCGGCACGTCCTGGCCCGCCGATCTCTACCTCGAGGGCAGTGACCAGCACCGCGGCTGGTTCCAGTCCTCGCTCTGGACCAGCGTGATCGCCTATGGCGCCGCGCCGTACAAGGCCGTCCTCACCCACGGCTTCATCGTCGACCACGAGCGCAACAAGATCTCCAAGAGCAGCTCCTACGAAAAGCCCCAGACCAGCGATGCCTACATCGGCGAATATGGCGCCGACGTCATCCGCCTCTGGATCTCCTCACAGGATTTCCGCGACGACATCCCGATCTCGAAGGAGATCCTCGGGCACGTCGGGGAAACCTACCGGCTTATCCGCAATACTTTCCGCTACCAGATCTCGAACCTGTTCGACTTCGACGCGGCCCGCGACGCCGTGCCCGTCGCGCAGCTCGACACCCTCGACCGCTGGGCCCTGCACCAGACCGCCGTGCTGGTGCGCGAGTGCACCGCGGCCTACGACACCTACGAGTTCCACCGGGTTTACCAACTCTGCAACCAGTTCTGCTCGGTCACGCTGTCCGCGACGTATCACGACATCCTGAAGGACCGGCTCTACACGCTTGGCACCCACGCCCCGCTCCGGCGCTCCTCGCAGACCGCGCTCCACCACATCTTCCGTGCGCTGGTGAAACTCCTCGCGCCCATCCTGACCTTCACCGCGGACGAGGCCTGGTCCTTCGCCACGACCGGCCAGGAATACTCCGCCGACTCCATCCACCTCCAGGACTGGCCCGTCGTTCCGGCCGAGTGGACCAACCCCGCGCTGGAATCCGAGGTCGCCGCGCTGCTCAAGGTCCGCGCGCAGGTCAACGAAGCCATCGAGCCCCATCGCGCCGCCGGCAAGCTCGGGAAATCCCTCGACGCCGAGGTCACACTGACCGGCGCACCACAAGACGAAAATTTCCGCCTGCTGGAAAAACACCGCGACTTTCTACCAGAACTTTTTATTGTCTCCCATGTCACTCTAGCACCCTCCGCCGGAACGGCACTCGGGGTCCAGGTCCGCTCCTGCAGCGAGCTTGGCCACGGGCGCTGTCCCCGCTGCTGGCGCTGGGTTCCAGCCCTCGAAACCAATCCCACCTTCGGCGACGTTTGCCCCCGCTGCATTGACGCCCTGAAGAACTGAGCTTTCTTGCCTTCCCCCATTCTCCCCATGGCTAAACACAAATCGAAACCGCCCGCGAAAAAGTCCGCCGCGAAATCCGCCAAGCCCGCGCCCAAGAAGACCCCGACTCCCACGCGGAAACCTGCCCCGAAGTCGAAGTCGAAACCGGCACCGGCGCCGGCGGCCAGCAAGGCGACCACCCCCTCCATGGAAAAACCGTCCAAGAAAACCGCCCTGCGCGATAACATCCTCAAGTCGAAGCAAAAAGCCCCCGCGAAGCCCATCGCCTTCAGCCTCGACGAGGTCCGCGCCATCGCGAAAACCGTCACCAGCAAGGCCGCCGCGCCGCTGGCCAAGGGCGCCAAGGCGCCCGTCAAGACCCCGGTGAAGGCGCTCGAACTGCCCAAGACCAAGCCGCACCACATCAAGGCCGCCTCCCTCTCCGATATCCTCGGCTTCAACCCGAAGCGCGCCAAGGCCCCCATCCCCGACGAAGGCAAGGATGTGCCCGAGAAGTTCAAGCGCTTCTACAAACTGCTCCTGGACCTCCGCAACCACCTCACGGCCGGCATCACCCTCCATTCCGAGGAAACGCTGAAGCGTTCCAACAAGGACGACAGCGGCGACCTTTCGAGCTATGGCCAGCACATGGCCGACGCCGGCACCGACACCTTCGACCGCGACTTCGCCCTGAGCCTCGTCTCGAGCGAGCAGGAAGCGCTTTCCGAGATCGATGCCGCCATTAAGCGCATCCACGCCGGCACCTACGGCATCTGCGAAATCACGCAGAAGCCCATCTCCAAGGACCGCCTGCTCGCCGTGCCGTTCACGCGGCACTCGGCCGAGGCCCAGAAGGGTCTTGAGCGCAACCGCTACCGGGCCCGCACGGCCGGCGGCCTCTTCGGCGAACTCGGCGAAGAGGGCGGCAAGATCTCCGATGACAACGGCAGCAGCGGGGAGGAGTAAGCCGCCCCTGCCCTCCTGTGCCGCCCGCCGCGCCCACTCCTGAGACCCCACCCGCGGTCACCGCGGCTCCCTTCCACCGCCGTTGGTTCGCCTACCGCGTGCTGCTGGCGCTTTTCCTGGCCGTGGTGGCGCTTGACCAGGCCAGCAAGGCCTGGATCAACGCCCACGTGCCGCTCGGCACCTACGGCCCGCCCTTTCGCATCACCGTCATCAAGGGCTTCCTCTACATCGTCCACGTCGGCAACACCGGCGCGGCGTGGAGCCTGCTCACCGGCCGCAGCGTCCTCCTCGCTTCCCTCGCCGCCGCCACCCTGCTGGGGATCTTCTTCTGGCGCCGCGCGCTTGGCCTGCAGGACCGGACCGCCCAGGTCAGTTTCGGCCTTCTCTGCGGCGGCATCATGGGCAACCTCACCGACCGCCTGAGCTACGGCCATGTGATCGACTTTCTGGATTTCCACTTCGGCAGCTACATCTACCCGACGTTCAACATCGCCGACTCCGCCATTTGCGTCGGTGTGCTGCTGTACCTCATCCACTCCCTGCGCCAGCCGGACTGAAACGGCGCGCCGTTTCAGTCGGAGATCGCAGTTCGGAGATCGGGTCGGGAATTGCCGGCGGAGCCCACGCCTCACGGATTGCACGTCGCCGCCGAATTCCAGCCGGGTTGCCCCGAACTCCGATCTGCGAGCTCCGAACTCCGAAC
>QQNC01000132.1 GCA_003402695.1 Verrucomicrobiota bacterium
ACGGCGCGAACCGGCTTCCGGATCGGCAGACGCAGGATAAACTCGCTGGTATATCCCGACTCGCTGCTGAGCGCCAGGGTTCCGCCGTGCAGTTCCGCCAGGCGTCGGGCGATGGACAAACCCAAGCCCGTGCCACTGATCGCCATCTGGGCCGACTCGACGGAGGCACCCTGCTCGAATTCCTCGAAAATCCGGGTGCGATCAGCCGGGGCGATCCCCGCCCCGGTATCGGACACGGTGACGATGAGTTCCGGTGGATTGACCGTTTCCCGCGTCCGCAGGGTGATGACCCCCTGCTCGGGGGTGAACTTCAGCGCATTACCCAAAAGGTTAAGCAGGATTTGCTTTAGGCGCAGCGGATCGGCCTCGATCAAAGGCGTGACATGGGTGAAGTCCTTCTGCAGCTGGATCGACTTGAATTCCGCCTGGCTCTCGAACATCTCGAAAGCGACGTCACACAGTGCCGCCACATCCACGGAGGCCATCTTCAAGATGATTTTCCCAGACTCGAACTTGGTGACATCGAGCAGATCATTGATCAGAGAGAGCAAGTGGATGCCATTTTCCTGGACCCGCAACAGGGAGAGCCGCTGACGGTTGTTCACCTCGCCAAAGCGGCTTTGCACGAGCAAATGGAGGTTACCCAAGATCACATTCAGCGGGGTCCGCAGTTCGTGGCTGATATTGGCCAGAAACACGCTTTTCGTCTGGTTTGCCACCTCGGCCCGCTGCTTCGCCTGCTCCAACGCCAAGGCATTCAGCTGCAGTGCCGTGACGTCCGTACTCATGCCCAGGTAATTCACGAGACGGCCGTCCTCGTCGAAGATCGGATGCACCTGGACACTGACCCAGATTTCGGCCCCAGCCTTGGTGTAGTTTTGCATCACGACCGCGAATTCGCGCTGGGTGACCAGGCCTTCGCGGAACTGCCGGGTGCCCTCCTGATTGCTTTCCGGCCTTTGCAGCAAGGAGCCGGGTGTGCGGCCGAGCGCTTCCGCCTGCGTGTAGCCGTTCGTGCGGGTGAATCCCGGGTTGACCCACACGATCTTCCCGACGGTGTCGGTGAGCATCACCGAATTTTTGGTGAAAGTTGCCACCAGCATCAGTCGGCGCCCTTCCAAATCCTGGTCGTAAATGCGCCGATTCGCCGCGAGGGCGGATTCTTTGTAAACCACCAACTGTTGGTTGGCCAGATTGAGGTCGTGGGTGCGCAACTCGGCGATCTGATTCGCCCGCCGGGCGAAGCTCTGCAGGTTTATGATCAGTCCGGTAAGCAGCACGGTCACCAGCGCCAGCTCGCCGCCCGCCCAAAAGGCCGCAAACTGCCGGAGATTGGCCGGCCCAGAATGGAGGCCCAACACCAGCGTCAGACGCTGCTGCGCCAGTTGCAGTGGCACGATCCGGTCGAACGGGCCGGATGCCGACGCGTCCTTGAAGAGCAGGGTGGAAGGGGTCAGGGAGTCGCCTTCATACACGCGGCAGGAAAACTCCCGCCGCGCCAGTCCCAGCGCGCCATAAATGAATTCCTCATAGACAAACGGGGAGTAGACCCAGCATTGGAAGGCGGCGCGACGCTGCGCGACGGTGGCGATTTCACTTCCGGCCGAATAGACCGGAACTATGAGCAGAAAACCTAGCCGTTTTTGTTGGTCGAGCGCGAGCCGGATGGGGCGCGTGATCTGGGGTGTCCCCGTGTCCCGGGACAAATCCGCGGCTTCCCGCCGGATGCTCTCGGAGGCCAGATCCAATCCCAAGGCCTGCATGTTGGTCTCGAGAGGATCAATCAGGCTGACCACATAGTGCTCCCCATCGGCTGGCCGACCATGGTCTTGGGCGAGCGGGTGGATCCACAGGGCGGGCCGCCCGTCTCCGGCCCAGCGCGCCTTAAACGCGGCGAGATCTGCTGTGGCCACCGGGTAAAACACGCCGGCGCCATGGACCCCGGCATATTCGTCGAACAAGCGCAGACTGGAAACGTAGCGGTGCCATTGCAACTGGCTCAAGGGTGTGGCCGTGAGACTGAGCAGGCTGCCCCCACCCCGCAGGGCGGCGCGGAAGGCCTGCATCCTGTCCTGCAGCTTATGCTGGGCGTCATCCACCAGGACGGCCACGTGCTGATCGTCCACGATTTTCCGCTCCTCCTCCATCTTGGAAAATAACCGGGTACTCAGGCAGAACCCAGCCACGAGGATCAGCCCCGACCAACCGAACAGCTGGCGACGGTCAAATGAAGCGATCAAGAGGCTGACCAGGCAGAACAGGACCAGAAAGGCCCCGAGGAGCATAAAATTTTCGTCCGCCCGGCCTGGGATGACGGACCAACCGCGGAATCGCTCAGCCAGGACCAGCGCCGAGACAACGGCGACGGGCGTGAGCACAACCGCTTCCTCCCCGAGCAGGAGATGGGCCAGCGCGGGCAAGAGCATCAGCATGAAAACCAGGGTCCAGCCCGCGGGGGTCGTGATCACGCCCCAGAGCGCAGCGGCCAACAGCCCGGCCAAGAGCGCCCCCGACGCGAGCTTTCTCCACGCAATGCGCCCCCGGCTCACGGTCCAGTTGCTGATCGTCAGGCACGCCGGACCGACCGCCAGGATACCCAGCGCTTCACCCAGCCACCACGTCTGCGCCATGGCGGGCGCATCGGCGGCCGGAAGGAAACCCAGCTCGAGAAGGACGCTGCCGCTAATCAGCAGCGTGATCAGCGGGGCCACCGCGGCGGTGAACAGAAATGCGGCCGTTTCCCGCAGGCGATTCAGCCAATCGCCGCGGGCTTGGACCCAGCGAAAAATTTCGGCGCCCAGCCAGGCCGAAGTGGTCGCCCCGACGGCAATGCCTACGGCGCCCAACACGGGATGCTCGCACACAGCGCTGAAAAAGGCCCCAAGCAGCGTGCCCAGCAGGGTCCGCCGCCCACCCTTGATCGCCGCCACCGTGGCCAGGCCCGCGGCGGGCCAGAAGGAGGAGATCTGCTGGTGATAAAATCCGTAATGGACGCCGGCCCGGGCCAGCACGAAATACCCCGCCGCGACCACGGCCACGAGGGGAATACTGCGATAAGCCGGCCTATTGGGTCGCATGGAAAGTGAACCCGGCTTCGACGCCCCGGCCCTCGTGGTTCCGGATGAAAAACGCGCAATCCACCATCTGGGCGAACAGGGTGCAGACCGTCAGGCCCAGGCCGATGCCCTGCTGCTCCGCGCGCCCGCGGTCCGACTGGCGGAAGGCGCCGACCTGGGGGATGAACCCTTCGGCAATGCCGGGGCCGTGGTCCACCATGGTCAATTGGTAACCGGTCGGTGTCATCTGGCCAAACAAGTGGAGGGGCGTGCGCGGCAGGGTAAACTTGCAGGCGTTGTCCACCAGCTGTGCCACCACCCGGGGCATGAAGCCCTCGGGAATATTGAGTGTGGCCGCCGCCACATTCAGCGAGAGGTCGCGCTCGCGGCCATACCGCTCTGCGGTCCGGGCGGCCGAGGCCAGCACCTGCTCCCGCCAGCCCGAATTGCAGGCCGGGTGGCGCGGACTTGAATCCCGCACCCGCGCGTCCAGCTCCAGCCACAGCGTAAACGTGTCCATCATCGCCATGAGCCGGTTGCCGCTCGCCTTGAGATTCGTGGCATACTCCCTGGTCTCTTCCAGCGTGAGCCCGCGGCCCTCGAGGGCGGTCTCCTGCATGAGGTCCGCATAGCCCATCAGCCCGGTCAGCGGCGTCCGGATTTCGTGCGGCAGGTAACGCAGCAGGTAGCGCGTCTGTTCCTCGCGGGTGAGGCGAATCCGTTCGGCGCGCTCCAGGCGGACGCGGATGCTAGCCAGGGCGTCTGTCGGCTCAAACGGCTTGGGGATATAATCGTCCGCGCCCATCGCCAGGCCGGTGCGCACGTCATCGACCGCGGCCTTGGCGGAAAGGAAGATGAACGGCACGTCGTCGAACGCCGGCAGGCTGCGCACGCTCCGCAACAGTTCGTAGCCGTTTTTATTCGGCATGCGGATATCGCTAAGGATCAGGGCGGGCTTGGCTCCCGCCAGTAACAGGTCCAGCGCCACCTGGCCGTCCGTGGCCGTCAGCACCTCGTAGCCCTCGGCCACGAGGAGCATCTCCATGGTGGCGATGATGAGCGGATCATCCTCCGCAATCAGCAGCAGGGGTTTGGGTTTCATGGGCTGGCAGGGCTGGCGGCGGCCGGCTGGTTCAGGGGGAAATACAGTTGGAACGTGGTGCCGGCGCCCTCGGCGCTGTTGAACTCGATGCGCCCGAAGTGGCGGTCCACCGCCCGTTTCACGATCGTCAGCCCGAGGCCGGTGCCCGGCGCCACCCCGACGTTGGAGGCCCGGAAGAACGCGGAAAATACCTTGGCCTGCTGCTTCTGGGGGATGCCCCGGCCCTTGTCGCTGATGCGGAAGGCCAGCTGACCATCGACGGTCGCAACGTGGATGGAAACCTTCGTCGAGGAGGGCGAATACTTGATCGCGTTTGAAATCAGGTTTTCGAACGCGGCACTCAACAGGCTTTTGTCCGCGTTCAGGGTGAGGTCCGCAGCCACGGTGCAGGTCAGCAGCAGCCGGGAATCCGCCGTGAGGGTCGTGTCGTTGAAGCGGGCGACGATCGAGGTAATCAGGTCCGCAATCGGCAGCGGCTTCAGTTCCAGTTCCTCCATGCTGTACTCCAGCCGGTTCAGGAACAGCACCTGATCCACCAACTCCTTCAGCACCTGGATCGCCTCCCCCTGTAGGTCGAGGTACCGGGTCACCTTCTCATCGGCCGTCTGGTCGATCCGTTTCCGCAGCAGATAATGGGCCCCCTGGATCGCGGTGAGCGGGGTGCGGAACTCGTGCGAGATCATGGCTACGAATTCGCGCTGCATGTTGAGCAGTTCGCTCTGGCGGTCCGCGACTTCGACCGCCTTCCGCTCCAGCCGCCGCCGTTGGGTGACATCGAGATAGATCCCGCCAATCTGCTGCACCTGTCCGGCGGGGTCGCGGATCGGGAATTTCACCATCTCCAGCTCAATGTCACCCTCCGGCCGATGAAACACACCCGGCAGGTTCACGGCCTTGCCCGTGCGCAAGACCTCGGAGTCCAATTGCTCAATTTGATTGGCATGAATCGGGACCACTTCTTTGGCGTTGTGCCCGATCATAACTTCCTGGGCAATTCCCAGCATGTCGGATCCATAACGATTGAAAAAGATGCACCGCCCGTTCGCCTGCTTGATCGTGACCGCGGCCGGCACATTATCCACAAAACTGCGAAACAGTGCTTCGCTGGCCGCCAACCGCTCGTGCAACTCCACCTCGCTGCTGCAGTCGCGGCAGTTGCACGCGATTCCGCCGTCCGGCAGGATCGAGAGGGTCAGATCCTCGCTAAAGATGACTCCGTCCTTCCGGCGTGCCGGAATCACGCCGTGCCAATGGCCATGGGATTGGAGCACGGGAAATACCTCCGTCTGGATGCGCGCCACGCTTTCCGGTGAATAGAGGCCCTCCCACGACTGGCCCAACAACTCCGTCGGGTCCTTGAAGCCGAACATGCGCAGATGTTCCGGGTTCACATAGGTGAAGCAGCCGGTGGCGTCGGTCAGGGCAAAGCCCGCGCGGAACTTCTCGATCCCGTGCAGCAGCTTCTTCGAGTGATCATCCACCGCCGTGAACGGCGTATAGTCCACCACGCACCCGACGATCAGGGGTGGAACATGCGAGCGCAGGAGAACGGTCTGATCCTTCAAGGTGTGAATCCGCCCGGCAGGGTCGCGCAGGCGGTAGGTCTGGGTGCAAAAACCCTGTTTTCTCACCAACGCGGTGGCCGCCTGGGCCGCAAGTTGTGATTCGGTGAGCAGGCAGGCGTGCCACGCGTTGGGCGACGCCCGCATCCGATCCAGATCGGATCCACAAAGGGCGAGCAGTTCGTCCGCGACAAACACGGGGCTGAGGTCATCGGCCTTCAGCGCATAAAACATCGTGCCCGCCAGCTCCAGTGTCCGCAGGACCGATTGGCCCAAGGCGGTGGCGACAAAGCCGGGCAGGCTCTCTTCACTGGGCGTGAAGGTCACGATCGCCTCATCGGGACCGGGATTGAAAATCTGGAGCGTGGCGACTCCGGCACCCTCGAGCGACAGTTTCGTCTGGCCGTCAGGCTGCGCGGAGCCCCCAAAAATCCAGTGTCCCGCCAGAGCGGAGTGCTGCTCCGCGAGTTGTCGGGCGACCCGGGCGCCGGGGTTGGCCGCCACGAGCCAGTCGGATCCAAGCGAGCCTGCCACGACCGTGCCTTGAACCACGGACCCCAGGCGGCAAAACCGCAGGACCCCGGCCCCGGACAAGCGCGGCCCGGTCTTCAAATTTCACTCCCCCGGGGGACAGTGTTGATCATCACCGGCTGCGCCTCGATTTCCAACCAACCCTGGGCCACCGCGAGGACAACCAAGTCCTCATTGGTCCGCGCCGAGAACTTCGCCCGGAGCTTCATCAGCAGCTTATAGATCATGGAGACGCTGAGATCGAGTTCGGTGGCGATTTCCTTCACCACCGCGCCCCGGGCCAGGCCCTTCAGAATCGCCAGCTCCTGCTTCGCCATCGTCTGCTTCACTCCGCCCCGGACGGCTTCCCGGAGCAAGGCACTGGCCTGCGCGCCAAGATAGGTGTGGCCCTGCCGCACGCGGCTCACGGCATCGACCAACTCCGAAAACCGGGCGGACTTCTCCAGGAACCCGTGGGCGCCGAGGCTGATGACCTCCCGGACCACCTGCATGGTGCAGGAAGCGGTGAACACCAGGACATTGATGTCCGGATAGTCCTTCCTCACCTCGGCCAGCAGCGCGTAACCCACGCTCTTTTCCGGCAAGCCGATGTCCAGGAGGATCAGATTCGGGCGGGTGGTCGCGCAGGCTTCACGCGCGCTCGCGGCATCGTGGGCGACGCCCGCGACCTCATAGCCCGGTTGCTGGGCGACAAAGTCGGCCAGCAGCTGGGCGATGGAATGATGATCATCGACGATAAGAATCCGACAGACACTCGTGGGTGACCTCGGGTCGAGTTTCGAAGAAGCAGGCATAATGCCCAGATTACCGATTAATGGTTGAACTTGATATGCCATTTATTCCAATTCGATAGGGCAATATACCTATTTTTAATTATCACTCCCCCATGCGTGTTATTACCTAGAATCGTGACATCTAGCCGACTCACCTTGGCATTATATTTCTGTTAAACATACAAATACGAATTTTCGGCAACTTTATGGAAGAAATAATATAATAGGGTGTTTTACCCATTTCTTTTATTCCATTCTACTTCCTAATCCATGCGATTTATTACCACGTCTGGGGTGTTGAGTGATGCAAATGGCCCAGCCCAGGCCGGGGTGATGCGTTCGAACGCCTCCGCGCTGAACCGTCCGCTCACC
>QQNC01000133.1 GCA_003402695.1 Verrucomicrobiota bacterium
GGATGAAACGGGCAGCCCGGGGGCGGGTGGATGGGCGAGGGCACATCGCCCTGCAGGACGATGCGTTGCTGGCGGCGAGCCGGGTCCGGGACGGGAATGGCGGAGATGAGGGCGCGGGTGTAGGGATGCCGGGGCGCGCGGTAAATCGTCTCGGCGTCGGCGAGTTCGACGATGCGGCCGAGGTACATGATGGCGATGCGGTCGGAGACGTGCTTCACGACCGCGAGGTTGTGCGCGATGAACACGTAGCTCAGGTGCATCTCGCGCTGCAGGTCGAGCATCAGGTTGAGCACCTGGCTCTGGATGGAGACGTCGAGGGCGCTGACCGGCTCGTCGCACACGATGAGTTTGGGCTCGAGGGCGATGGCGCGCGCGATCCCGATGCGCTGGCGCTGGCCGCCGGAAAATTCGAAGGGAAAGCGATCCCCGGCATCCGCGGGCAGGCCGACCTTGGCGAGCAGGTCGCGCACCCGGGCCTTGCGGGAGGCGGCGTTGCCGATCTCGTGGATGACGAGGGGCTCGGCCACGATGTCGCCGACGGTGTGGCGGGAATTCAGGGACTCCACCGGATCCTGGAAGATCATCTGCAGCTGCCGCCGCTGGGCCTTGAGCGCGGCGCCCTTGGCGTGCGCCAGATCCTGCCCCTGAAAGATGATCTGCCCGGCGGTGGGCCGGTGCAGCCGCACCACGCACTTGCCCAAGGTCGACTTGCCGCAACCCGACTCGCCGACGAGGCCCAGGGTTTCACCGGGGGCGACGGTGAGGTTGACGCCGTCCACGGCGCGGCAGCTGTTGTTGGCGCGGAGGAAGACGCCCTCGCGCACGGGAAAGTGCATGGCCAGGTCGCGGATCTCGAGTAGGGGGGCGGGGCGGTCGGCGGGCTTCATGGCTGGAAGGCCGGCAGTTCGCGCCAGCGGTGACAGGCGACCTGGTGATCCGGGGTGACGAAGTCGGCCGGGGGCGGCTGCGCGCAGATGTCGGTGCGGAAAGGGCAACGGTTCTGAAAGCGGCAGCCGGCAGGCATCTGGTTGAGGGGGGGCACCAGGCCCTCGATGACCTTGAGCCGGGTCTTGCGCGGGCGCTCGAGTCGGGGAATGGAGGCCAGCAGGCCGCGGGTGTAGGGATGGCTCGGCGCGGCGAAAATCCGGTCCACCGGGCCCACCTCGGCCACCCGCCCGGCATACATCACGACCACGTCATCGCACATCTCCGCGATCACGCCGAGGTCGTGGGTGATGAGGATGATCGCCATGCCCATCTCATCCTGCAGCGCCTGCATCAGCTCAAGGATCTGGGCCTGGATGGTGACATCAAGGGCGGTGGTGGGTTCGTCGGCGATGACCAGCGACGGCTTGCAGGCGAGGGCCATGGCGATGACGACGCGCTGACGCATGCCGCCGGACAGCTGGTGCGGGTACTCGCCGACGCGCACCTCGGGGGAGGGAATGCCCACCTTGGCGAGGATCTCGACGGACATGGCCAGGGCGGCGCGCCGGTCAGTGGTCTTGTGCAGGAGAAAGACCTCGCTCAGTTGCCGGCCGATGGTGTGCAGGGGATTCAGCGCGGTCATCGGCTCCTGGAAGATCATGCCGATCCGGTTGCCACGGATCTTGAGCATCTCTTCCGGCGGCAGCTGGGTGAGGTCCCGGCCCTCGAACAGCACCTGGCCGCCGTCGATGTGCCCCATCGGCCGGGGCAGCAGCTGCATGATGGAAAAAGCCGTGACGCTCTTGCCGCAGCCGGATTCCCCGACGATGCCGAGCGTGCGCCCGCGCCGGACCGAGAAGCCGACCCCATCGACCGCCTTCAGCCGGCCGGAGTCGGTGTCAAAGCTCGTGACCAAGTCACGCACTTCCAGCACCGGGTCGATGGCAGAGAGGGGGGCGTCAGCGGAGGGCACGGGTAAGGGCGGTCAGCGCTGCTGGTATTGGTCCAAGATCTGGATCACCGGGGCGAAGGTCCGGCCGGCCTGGATGGCCGCCTTGGTCTCCTGCTTCGCGTCCTCGTCGATCCAGTAGAGCGAGTATTCGTTGAAGGTGGTGGCCAACTTCACGTTGCCCGCCTTCGGAATGCCCACCCAGCGCCAGATTCCGGTGCGGAGATAGTTGATGTCAAAACCCGGCGAGAACGAGGCGTCGTCGTAGATAAACTGCTCGATCTTGAAGGCCAGCTGCTTCATCTCCGCGATGTTGTCGGACTTGTCGTACGTCTCGATCATCCGGTCGAGCTCGGGATAGGCTATTTCCTGCAGGTTGTTCGTCTGGGTCTTGATCGTGCGGCTGGGATTGACGGACCCGTCCGGCCGGAAGGCGTTGTCATAGGCGTTGGCCGAGTGGTGGGTCTCCCAATAGCGGGGGAACATCTCCGGCGAGACGTTCCAGGCGGAAAATTCGATGTCGTGTTTTTTTTCCTGCGCCTTCTTGAAGGCCGCGGTGTTGTCGAGGACTTCGACGCGCAGTTCGAGGCCGGCCTTGATCGCGTCCTCCTGCAGGATGGTCAGGACATCCTTCAGGTTCTCGTAGCCGGTGGTGACTTGGACCGAGAGGCGGGTGCCCGCCTCGTTGACGAGGATGCCGTCGGGTCCGCGTTTGGTGAAGCCGGCCTTGGCGAAGCTGGCCAGGGCTTGATCCACCGAAAAACTGCGCGCGTGAATGTCCGGGGCGGTGAACTCGCCAAATCCGTCCGCCGAGGTCTGCATGCGCGTCCAGTCGCCGCGCGAGAATTTCCGGATGACGAGATCCCAGTTCAGGGCGTACTGGATGCCCACCCGGATGTCGCGGTTGTCGAGCAGGGGCCGGGTCTCGTTCATCCACAGGCCGTAGGTCGGGTGGGGAATGTCGTTAAAGAATTTGATCTTGTGGATGTAGCCGGCCTGCACCTCGGGCGCGCTGTCGGGCAGCTTGTCGTACCAGTATTCGGCCAGGCTCAGGCCGAAGTAATCAATGTCGCCCTTGCGGAAGGCCTCGAAGGCCTTGGCGTTGTCGCGGATGACTGTCAGCCGGACCCGGTCGGGATTGAAGCGGTGGCGCCAGAATTTCTTGTCCGCGGCCCACCAGTTCTTGACGTGGGTGAGGGTGACCTCGCGGCCCTTGTCGATGTCCGCGGGGCGCACCTGGTAGGGTCCGCTGGTCGGGACGAATCGCCACTGGTAGCGCTCGGGGTAATCGTCGCCCACCTCGGCGTAGAAGTGGGCCGGCGTGGGCTCATTCTCCAGTGCGAGGGCCAGGATGTCCGGCCGGAGTTCCGGGAAGTGCAGGGCGAAGGTGTGGTCGTCGTAGCGGGTGATACCGGTGAATTTCGTGGTGTAGTAATTGTTGTACCACGGCGCCCGGATGTAGGTGGTCCGGTAGAAGAAGATGGCGAAGAGCGAATCATCGCTGGTGATCGGCACGCCGTCGGACCAGCGGGCGGCGGGGTCGAGCTTGATGTACACCGTCTTGGTCGCGCGATCCACGGCCCACTTCTCGGCGACGCCGGGGTAATAGTGGAAGCCGTTTTTCGTCAGGCTGGTGAGGTTGGGATGGCGCCGCGCGTAGTACATGACGTTGTCGTCCAGAATCCAGGCGCGGAAGCTGCCGTTGGAGTCCGGGCCGACCGTGCGCAGCGTGCGGGGAAAGTCCGGGATATAGTAGTTGAGGGTGCCGCCCTTCTTGGCGGCCGGGTCGGCGAACTCGGGGAGTTCGCTGCCGTCCTCCCACGCGAGATTCGCCGGGAGGTCGGCCGGCGTCTTAAAATGGAAGAAATCGGGGTGCGCGGCATAGTAGGCCTTCGCCTCGTCGCGCGCGTCGTGCTTCGCGGCCTGGGTCACGTCCTGCCTGGCGCAGGCGCCCAGGAGGAGGAGGAGGCTCCCGGCCAGCAGCAGTTCGAGGGTGCGGTGGAGATGTTTGGGGCGCAGCATGGGATTATTGGTAAGTGGTGAATTTTTTGGGATCAAAGGCCTCGCGGACGGCCTCGCCGATAAAGGTGACCAGGACGAGGATGAACACGAGGGCGGCGAAGGCGCTGGTGACGATCCAGGGCGCGGTGGTGAGGGTCTGGGTACCCTGCTTGAGCAGTTCACCCATGCTCGGCGTGGGCGGAGGCAGGCCGAAGCCGAGGAAGTCGAGGGCCGTGATCGAGGTGACGGCTGAAGCCACGGTGAACGGCATGAAGGTGACGATCGTGGAGATGGTATTCGGAAGGATGTGGTGGAAAATGATGCGCCCCGGTCCGGCCCCGAGCACCACCGCGGCCGCGGCGTAGTCGCGCGACTTTTCCCGGTAGGTCGCGGTGCGCATGTAATAGGTCATCGAGGTCCACGAGAAGAGCACCAGGATTGCCAGCAACAGCCCGATGCGCGTGCCCACGCCGAAGGTGGAAGGCACGACGGAAAAGAGGATGATGATCATGTAGAGGAACGGGATGTTCGACCACACCTCGATGAGGCGCTGGCCGATGAGATCCACGGCCCCGCCATAGTAGCCCATCAGGCAGCCGATCGTGATGCCCACGAGATAGGTCAGGACCATGAAGCTCAGGGAAAAAAAGATGGCGATGCGGAAGCCGTAGAAGAGACGGGCGAAAACATCCCGGCCGGTGGTGTCGGTACCCAGCCAGTGACCGGGGGGGGCGCCCAGCCACGACGGCGGGGCGGGCTTGAAGACGCCCTCGTAGCTGGTGTTTTCGTTCGGGCCGTAGGGCACCCACGGCATCAGCACCCAGTCGCCCTTGGCCTCGGCGCGAAAGCGGGCCTGCAAAGTGCGGTAGTCGGTTTCGTAAGTGTAATTGAAGCCGAAGGTCGCTCCGGGCAGGTTGGCCCCGTAGGTGGGAAAGTACCAGTGGCCGTTGCTCCGCACCACGAGCGCCCGGTTGTTGACCAGCAGCTCGCCGAGCAGGGACAGCACGATCAGGCCCAACAGCAGCAGGAACGACCAGTAGCCGCGCCGCAGCGAGCGGAAACGGCGGAGTTTGCGGAGGGTGAGGGGATTGAGGGCCATGGCGCGGCGGCGGGTCTAGCGGAAGCGGATCCGGGGATCGATTACGGCGACCAGGACGTCGGAGAGGATGTTTCCCACCAGCAGCAGCAGGCTGGACAGCAAAAAGATGCCCATGACCACTGGATAATCGCGGTCGAAGATCGAGGTCAGGCCCAGCAGGCCGAAGCCGTTGATGTCAAAGATCGTCTCGATCAGGAAAGACCCCGTCACCAGCGCCACGATATTCTGGCCGAACGTGGTCGCGATGGGGATGAGGGAGTTGCGCAGCGCGTGGCGTATCACCGCCTGGCGGAAGGAGGCGCCCTTGGCGACGGCCGTGCGCATGTAGTCGGCGGCCAGGTTGTCCATCAGGTGGTTCTTCATCAGCAGCGTGGTGACGGCAAAGCTGCCGATCAGGTAGCAGGTCAGCGGCAGGGCGGCATGACGGGACAGGTCGGCAATTTTGCCCCAGACGGAGAGGTCCGAAAACCCGTAGCTGGTGAACCCGCCCATCGGGAACCACGGCAGGCGCGCGGCAAAGAGCAGCAACAGCAGCGCCCCGAGCACATAGCCGGGCACGGCATAGCCCATGAAGATGAAAACCGAGCTGGCGTTGTCCAGCAGCGAGCGGTGCCGGACGGCCTTGACGATGCCGAGCGGAATGGAGATCGCATAGGTGATCACCAGCGTGATCAGCCCGTAGAACAGGGAGACCGGGAAACGCTCACGGATGACGTTCCAGACCGGCTCATTGTAGCGATACGAGGTCCCCAAGTCACCGCGCACGATCTTGCCGAGCCAGAGGCCGTAGCTGACCAGCACGGGCTTATCGAGGCCGTAGTAGGCCTTCAACTGCTGGACCTGCTCCTCCGAGATCGCCATGTTCCGGCCCCCGCCGAACGAACCGTGGCCTGAAGCGATGTCCGCCTGCTTCATCTCCATGAGCGCTCGCTCCAGCGGTCCCCCGGGGACCAGCCGCGTGATCAGGAACACGATCAACGTGATGCCCAATAACGTGGGTGGAATCAGCAGGAATCGTCGGATGAAATAGTCCCGCATGGGGGGTGAAACTGAGGTAACCTAGGCCGCCGTCCGAAGACATGCTGCGGAAGGGTGAGGCAAGGTAGGCGAGTCGTGACTGGCGAGCCTAAACGCGCGGCCGGCCTGCCATTGCCCGACGCGCGGGCGTTTCCAGCGCCAGTTAGCCACCGGCGGGCGCGGCCGGCCATCGGCCTTTCGCAATAGCATTGATTGGGGCCCAACTGCGGCGCAAACTTAGGGAAACAGTCCCATAATCCATGAATGTTTCCCTGCGCCTTCTCACCCCAGTCGTTGCCTTGATCCTGCCTGCCGCCTTGCTGGGGCAGGCCCCGGCCAAGCTCGCCAGCTTTGCCGATTTTCAGGCCAGGGCCGCCAAGGCCAACTGCGTGCTGCAGCTGCCCAAGTACCCGCTCACCCCTGACGAGGTCCGGGCCAGCGCCGACCAGGCCATCAAAGCGGCGGATGCCGCGTTGGCCAAGCTCGTCGCGCAGGATCCGGCCAAGCTCACGTTCACCCGCACCATCGCCGACTATGACGCCATCACAGGCGAGGCGGGCATCATCGGCTCGCATGTCTTCACGCTGTCCGAGACTCACCCGGACAAGGCCATGCGTGACGTTGCGCGCGAGGTTTCCGCCAAGTTTCAGGACTGGGGTATCGCCCTCGCCTACCGGGAAGACATCTATCGCGTGCTGAAAGCATACGCCGACACCAAGCCGGTGCTCGACGCCCAGCAGCAGCGGCTGCTGGATTTCACCATGCGCGATTTCCGCCGGGCTGGCCTGGCCCTGCCGGCAGCCGAGCGAAAGCTCGTCGAGGAAAGGCAGAAAGATCTCGCCGCGCTCGTGCAGCAGTTCCAGGTCAATATCAACGAGGCCCGGGCGCCGCTGGACTTCACCGCGGCGGAGCTGGCCGGCGTGCCCCCGAGTTTTCTCGAGAGCCCCGGGGTGAAGCAGCCCGACGGCCGCTACCGGGTGATGGCCAACGTTACCTGGCACGCCATTGCGATCAGCGAGAGCGCGGACAACCCCGAGGTGCGCCATCGCCTGTCGGTGAGCCGTTCCCAGCTGGCCCAGGTGAAAAACACGCCCGTGCTCAGCAAAATCGTCGCCCTGCGTGCCGACATCGCCCAGCGCCTCGGCTATGCCAACTGGGCGGACTACCGCATCGAGACCCGGATGGCCAAGACCGGCGCCACGGCGGTCAAGTTTGAGGAGGACCTGGTGGTCGGCCTGCAGCCGAAATTCGCGGGGGAGTTGGAGACCCTGCGCCTGCTGAAGGCGGCGCACACGGGCAAGGCCGACGCGATGTTGGACCCTTGGGACATCGCCTA
>QQNC01000134.1 GCA_003402695.1 Verrucomicrobiota bacterium
CCCGCGACGTAGCCGCCGTTGCGGATGAACGCGTCGAAGTAGGTCAGCGCGGAGCCGTTGATCTTCACCGCCCGGGTGCGGAAGAGCAGCTTGCCCACGGTGCGGCCGCCAAAGGTCCCTGCCATGAGGGTGAAATACACCCCCGACCAGCCAAAGGTCACGCCCAGCGCCTTGGTGAAAGCGCGGGCCTTGTACATCCATGGGGTGCCGGCCGAGAGGTAGCCCTTGTTCTCGGCTTTGAGTTTCTCCACCTGATCCTGCAGCCGTTCATTTGCCGCCCGCAACTGCGCCGCCGACGCGTCTGCCGGCACGAACACCTCCTCCTGCATCGCGGCGCTCTGACCCGCCCCGGTCAGGGCCTCGAGATCCACCTTGGCCGAGCGAACCAGCGAGCTTTGCCCCAGCGCGAGCATCGCCAGCACCACGATCACCCCACCCAGCGCGCGGGTAATCCAGCGAAACGTCCGCAGCACCAACGGAGCCGTGTCCGATTTGCCACAGAGCACGATCAGGAGCACACCCGTGCCCAACGCCAGCCACGGCCGCGCGAGGAAAGAAAGCAGGCCCACCACGATCAGATCCGCCAGAATCGCCGCCAGCCGCCGCCAAGGCTCCGCCAACGGCTGACCGAGCACGCTGGGCGCCACCATAAGTGTCTCCGCCGTAACCTTTCGCCCCAGCCCCGGGGCCGGCTGAACCGTTTCTACTGGCATCCCGCCAGACAGCCCGCCCGGGGGCCCCACGCAAGAACTGATTGTAACCCCGCCTTCCGCCTTGCATTCGACCCAGCCGGTCAGCACGTTCTTCTTTTTTCCATAGACCAGAACGCGTCCGCGCCATGAACCAGAACATCCGTAATATCGCCATTATCGCCCACGTTGACCACGGCAAAACCACGCTCGTGGACAAGCTCCTCAAGGAAGGCGGCGTCTTCCGCGCCAACCAGCAGGTCGAGGAACGCGCCATGGACTCCATGGACCTCGAGAAGGAGAAGGGCATCACCATCAAGGCCAAGAACACGTCCGTCCACTGGAAGGACAAGATCATCAACATCGTGGACACCCCCGGCCACGCCGACTTCGGCGGCGAGGTCGAGCGCGCGCTCCGCATGGTGGACGGCGTCCTCCTCGTGGTGGATGCCTATGACGGCCCCCAGGCCCAGACCCGTTTCGTGCTCCGCAAGGCGCTCGCCCACGGCCTCAAGGTCGTGATCGTCATCAACAAGATCGACCGCGAAAACGCCGAGCCCGCCAAGATGTACGACAAGGTGCTCGAACTCCTCATGGAGCTCAACGCCACCGAGGAGCAGTTCGACGCTCCCGTCGTTTACGGCTCCGGCCGCGACGGCTACATGATGTACCACCTCGGCGAGGAAAAGAAGGACATGTCCTCCCTCTTCCAGACGGTGCTCGACCACGTCCCGCCGCCGTTCGCCAAGCCGAACGAGCCGTTCCACATGCTCGTCTCCAACATCGACTGGAGCGACTACGTCGGCCGTATCGCCGTCGGCAAGATCCTCGGCGGCACCGCCAAGGTCGGCGACCCGGTCTTCGTCATCCGCCACTCCGACGGCAAGCGCGTGCGTGCCAAGATCAGCAAGATTTTTGAGTTCACCGGCCTCGGCACCACCGAAGCGGAGACGGGCATCGCCGGCAACATCGTCGGCATCGCCGGCTTCGAAGACGTCGACATCGGCGACACCCTCACGGCCGATGAGGCCGGTCACGCCCTGCCTTTCACCCAGATCGACCCGCCGACACTCGAGATGCAGTTCTGCGTCAACGACGGCCCGCTCGTCGGCAAGGAAGGCAAGCTCGTCACCTCCCGCCAGCTGCGCGAGCGCCTGATGCGCGAGCTCAAGACCAATGTCTCGATCTACATCGAGGACTCCGACAAGGCCGGCGTGTTCAACGTCAAGGCCCGCGGCGCGATGCAGATCGCGGTGCTCGTTGAGACGATGCGCCGCGAGGGCTTCGAGCTCCTCGTTTCCCGCCCGACCGTGATCGAGAAGACCGTGGACGGGGCGCGTCACGAACCGTTTGAGACCGTCTGGGTCGAGGTGCCGGATGAGTGCGTCGGCGCCATCATGTCCAACCTCGCCAACCGCAAGGGCCTGCTCACGAACATGGAGAAGCTCTCCCATTCGACGATGATCGAGGCGACCATCACGACGCGCGGCCTCATCGGCATGGAAATCGACGTCGTCAACGCCACCAGCGGCCGCGGCGTGCTCAGCCATCTCTTCAAGGAATACGCCCCCTACGCCGGCGAGGTGCTCACCCGCATCACCGGCACGCTCATCGCCACCGAGGCCGGTGAGACGACCGCCTACGCCCTGGTCATGTGCCAGGAGCGCGGCAAACTGTTCGTCAGCCCCGGCGAGCAGGTGTACGAGGGCATGATCGTCGGCGAGAATCCCCGCAACGAGGACATCTCGATCAACGCCGTCCGCGAAAAGAAACTCACCAACTTCCGCTCCCAGGGCGAAGGTGTCGGCGTGGGCCTCACGCCCGCGACGAAGCTCTCGCTCGAGCGCTCCATCGAGTACATCGCGGCCGATGAATTCGTGGAGGTCACGCCGAAGAACCTGCGTCTCCGCAAGCGCGTCCTCAACTCCGGCGAACGCCGCAAGCACGAGCGCTCCGGCAAGGCCGATTAATCCCCGCCGCCGGTAAAAGCCGGCGGTTGGAATTTCGTCGGCTTGGCCTTGGATCCGGCAGCCTTCCATCCTTCCGCCAGGATGCGGGCCTCGCGCAATTGTGCGTCGGACAGCCGCATTTCCAGGCGGCTGCGGTAGCCGGCGAGATCCTGCGTCACCCAATGCGACAACGACTGGGTCTGATGCCGCCCGGCTGACATCTGCGCCAACAACACCCACTTCAGCCCTTCCAGGTCGTTCGCGGGGGAAACGTGGTTGTTGGCATACAGCCCGGCAAGATTGTACTGCGACGGCATATATCCCGCGGTGGCGGCCTTGAGATAGTACGCCCGGGCCTCGACGTAATCCTTCGGCAGGCAATGCGTCCCGTACTCGTAAGCCACGCCAAGGTTGTGGCATCCCTTCGGGCTGCCCGACGCGCAGGCCTTTTTAAACCAATCAATGGCGGAACCGTAGTTGGCGGCACTGACCTCCCGGTTGGCAATCAGGGTGCCAAGGCGCACGGCGGCTTCTGCGTTCCCCTGCTTGGCCTCACTGAGGTATAATTTAGCCGCCCGTTCGGGACTTCCTAACTGCAGCGCCGCGTTTCCCTGCATTACCCCACAACCGGCCATCGCGAACGCCAGAAGAGCAAGGAGCGCCCCTCGCACGGGCCGGACAATGTTTCCGCCCGTTGTTTTCGGGCGAAACAGACTGCGCCGCTCCCGCCCGTCAGGTCGTGGACTTGGTGTAGGCACCGGCATCGAGCAACGTGGCGGCGTCGGCCGGATTCGACAGCTTCAGCTTCATCATCCAACCCGCGTCATAGGGCGACTGGTTCACCGTTTCCGGCGCGCTCTCAAGCGCGGGGTTGGTGGCCAGCACGGTGCCGGCAACCGGGGCGTAAACGTCGCTCGCGGCCTTCACCGACTCGACGACGCCAAACGTCTCGCCGGCCTTCAGGACCGCGCCGACCTTGGGCATCTGGACGTAGGTGATGTCGCCGAGCGAATTTTGCGCGTAGTCGCTGATGCCGATCGTCGCGGTGCCGTCGCCCTCGAGCTTCAGCCATTCATGGGATTTTGCGTAACGGAGGCCGGGGGGAACGTTGCTCATGAGGATTTCTTTAGTTCGACGAAGGGAGGTTTGACCAGTTGCAAATTCAGTTTCGTGCCCCGGATGTCCACGGCCAGGGGCGCCGCGGCGGCCGCGGTGGCGACCAGCGCCGAGCCGATCGCCTCGTTCAGGATGGGCGATAGCGTGCCGGAAACGACCTTGCCCACCACGGAGCCGTCGGCGCCTAGCACTGGCGTGTCGGCGCGCACGATACGGCGGTCGCCCGTCTTGAAGTAGATGATTTTCTGCTTCGAGCCGGCCGCTTTCTCCGCCACCAGTGCCCCGCGGCCGATGAAGTCGGCGCCCTTGTCGAGCTTGACCGTCCAGCCCAAGCCGGCCGTCAGCGGCGAAATCTCCTGGGTAATCTCATGCCCATACAGCGGATAACCCGCCTCGAGCCTGAGGCTGTCGCGGGCGCCGAGCCCGGCCAGTTCCAGGCCGAAGGGTCCGCCCGCCGCGAGCACCTTCTCGGCCAGTTCGACGACATTGCCCGCCGGGCAGTACAGTTCCAGTCCATCCTCGCCGGTGTAACCCGTGCGGCTGATCAGACACGGCACGCCCGCCACGTCGTCCGACGTAAAGTGGTAATATTTCAAGTCCGCAAGTGGCGCGGAGGTGAGTGATTGGACGAGCGCCACCGCCTTGGGTCCCTGGATTGCCAGCTGGCCGTACTCCTCGGAAAGGTCGTCAGCTGTGCAGTTAAACCCCCTCACCTGCTCCTTGATCCAAGCCACATCCTTGGCGATGTTGCCGGCGTTGATGCAAAGGAGAAAGTCGTCCTCCGCGCGCTTGTAGATCAGCAGATCATCCACGACGCCGCCGTTCGGGTAGCACATGGGGGAGTAGAGCGCCCGCCCGGGATAAAGTTTCGCGACATCATTGGTGACGAGGTGATTGAGGAACTTGGCCGCCTCGAGTCCGTAGACATCCACCTCGCCCATGTGGCTCACATCAAACAGGCCGGCGCTGCGGCGGACGGCCTTGTGCTCCTCGAGGATGCTCTTGTACTGCACCGGCATCTCCCAGCCGGCGAAGTCCACCAAGCGGCCGCCATGGGCGGCGTGAAAATCACGCAGGGGGGTGCGCTTAAGTTCGCTCATGCGGCTGACTACGCGCTCCCGGCGGAGCCGCCGCAAGGCTGTTTTGGCCCACCCCGCCCGCCTGCAGTTTATATTCGCAACGCCCACCCACTGTATAAACTGCAGTCATGCATTGGCTCGTCACCGCCATCGTCCTGACCGTGGGACTTTCATTTATCTGCTCGCTGTTCGAGGCCGTCATCCTGAGCACCTCCATGGCCGACATCCAGGCCTTGAAACGCCATCATCCGCGCCGCGGTGAGCTGCTCGAAATGCTCAAGCTGGGCGTCGGCCAGACCATCTCGGCGATCCTGACCCTCAACACCATCGCCAATACCCTCGGCTCCATGCTCGTGGGCGGGATGGCCGCGCATCTGCTCGACGATACGGAACTCGGCATCCTCACCGCCGCCCTCACGCTCACGATCCTCGTTTTCTCGGAAGTCCTCCCCAAGAGCCTCGGCGTCGCCTATAGCAAAACCCTGCAGCCGTACGTTGTTTATCCCCTGTGGTGGCTCCGCCGCGTACTCCTGCCCGTCACCTACCTCTCCAACCTGGTCGTGCGGCCGTTCATTCCGGCCAAGCACGATGCCCACGAGTCGGACGAGGAAATCATCCTCCTCGCCGAGCGTGGCGCGCAGCAGGGCACGCTCAGCAAGAGCGAGTCGAGCATCATCACCAACGCCCTCGCCCTCGATGACATCCGCGTCGACGAGATCATGACCCCGCGCACCGTCGTGACGGCCCTCAAGCAGACCGCGACCATTGGCGAAGTGTTTCGCGAGTTCCCCAACCTGCCGTTCGGGCGCATGCCCGTCTATGGCAAGAACCTCGACGACATCACCGGCCTCGCCCGCCGCCGGGATCTGCTCAAGGCGAAGGCCAATGACCAGGATCTCGCGCTGGTTGAGTCCGTCGCGCACGAAATTCACTTCATTCCCGCAACCGTGACCGTGGCCAATGCGCTGCAGGTCTTCCTCAAGACCCATCAGCAGCTGCTGGTCGTCGTGGACGAATTCGGTTCCACCGCCGGCGTCGTCACGATGGAGGACGTCATGGAGCAGCTCCTCGGCCGCGAGATTTTCGAGAAGGACGACGTGGCCGTGGACATGCGCGAACTGGCCCGGACCAAGCAGCAGAAATCCGCGCGCAGCCGCCAGCCCGACGGCAAGAGCACCCCGCCGTTTCCCGCGCAACCCTGAGTCATCATGCCCGCCCTGTCCCTCGCCTTCTGGGTTCACCATCTGGACCCGTTTCTCATCCGGTTCACGGAAAACTTCGGCATTCGCTACTACGGCCTCTCGTATGTGCTGGGTTTTGTCACGGCCGCCTGGCTGCTGACCCGGTATGCCCGCGCCGGCCGGTCGCAGCTCCCCGCGGACCGGATCGCGGATTTCATGGTCGTGATTGTGATCGGCGTGATGCTCGGCGGACGCATCGGATCGTTCCTGCTCTACCATCCCGAGCAACTCCTGCATGATCCGGTCAGTTTCTTCCGGGTGTGGGAAGGCGGCATGGCCAGCCACGGCGGCATGCTCGGCGTGGCCGTCGCAATTTTCTGGTTCAGCCGCTCGGCCAGGATCCGCTTTCTCCACCTGGCCGACCTCATCACCTCGGTCGCCCCGGCCGGGCTGCTGTTCGGGCGCATCGCCAACTTCATCAACGGCGAACTCTGGGGCAAACCCACCACCGTCGCGTGGGCGGTGATTTTTCCCGCCAGCCCCCCGCCGATGTTTCCACGCCACCCCTCCCAGCTCTACGAGGCCGCCCTCGAGGGCCTGCTGCTGCTCGCGTTCATGCAATGGCGGTTCTGGCGCAGCGAGGCAGTGCGGACCAAGCCGGGCCGCCTGGCCGGCGAGTTTCTCCTCGCCTATGCCCTGGCGCGAGCGAGCGGAGAGATGTTCCGCGAGCCCGACGCCTCGCTCATCCTCGGCCTGAGCCGCGGGACGTTCTACTCGCTCTTCCTGATCGCCGGCGGGCTGTGGCTGATCCTGCAGCCGTCGCGGCCGCTGGAATCCAAGTAGGGCGGGTCTGCGACCCGCCTTTGCCCGCAAGGGCCGGCCCAAAGCCCACCCGACACCGGCCCCAATCGCAGCTTAGACGATCGTGCCCGGCGGAATCGTCATGCCCTTGGGCACCACGAGCACGCCGTCGCGGATGATGACCGCGCCATTCACGTAACTCCCGTCGGCTTTGCCCGCCGCATTGAGCACAGTGCCTTCACCGATGCGGGCGTTCTTGTCGATGATGGCGCCCTTGATCCGGCAGTTCTTGCCCACGCCCACGTGCGGCCGGCCCCGCTCCAGGTTGGTCGCCATCTGCTCATTCGTTTCGTAGTAGTCCGCGCCCATCAGCACCGTGTCTTCCAGCACCGAGCCTTCGCCCACGTACGAACGAATGCCCAGCACGCTGTGCTTCAGGACGGAGTCCGTCAGGATGGACCCGTCGCCGATCACCACGTGGTCAATGGTGCACTTGTTGAGCTTGGAGGC
>QQNC01000135.1 GCA_003402695.1 Verrucomicrobiota bacterium
GCGGATGCGAAGGGTAGGTTCGTGCTCAAGGATGTGCCCCCGGGCACCTACAAGGTGCGGGCCTGGCACGAGCGTTTTCCGAGCCAGACCAAGACGGTCGTGGTGCCGGCGGCGGGCGAGGTGCGGGTGGACTTTGCCCTCGGGCTGGGCGATCTGCCGAAATACTAGCCCATGGCCGCCCCAAGCCGACCGATTCGATTCAGCCTGCAGGCCAAGGTCATGGCGGCGGTGCTGACGCTGCTGATCGTGCTGCCCGCAATCACGCTCTGGGTCATGGACCGGAGTATCACCCGGCAAACGCGCGAGGATGCGGGGCTGGCCCTGTCCACCGCGCGGGCGGTGTTTCTCCAGTCGCTAGGCAATCGCACCGGCAGCCTGGTATCGCGTTACCGCAACATCGTGGGCGATGTGCGTTTCCTGAAGATGATCAAGCTGAACGATGCCGGCACCACCCAGGCGTACCTGCGGGACCTGCTGGACGAATTTGACGATGACACCGAGCTGCTGGTGTTTGTCACGCCGGAGGGCAAATTGCTCGTTTCGGCGGATGGAAGTCATGTCAGCGGCGCGCGGCGCGCGACCGTGCTATCACTGGAGGATTTTGCCCGGGAATCGGCCGGGGCGACCCGTCTGGCGCTGGGTGGGGAAATTGGTTCCGGCAGCTTGGTCCTAGGTGACCAGGCCTTGAATGTCGTGGCCATACCGGTGGTGGTGACGGAGCGCGGACTCGCCGGCGTGCTGGTAGTCGGAGTGCGGCTGGGTGAGACGGCCTTGCAGCAGCTCAAGCCACCGCAGACGGAAGTCCTGCTCATGAACAATGGCGCGGCGGTGGCCTCCACGTTGCGCGGGCCGACAACCAAGGCTGCGGCGAAGGGCTGGGCCACGGCGGCCGCAGCCTCGGGCGCCGAGGCGCTGGAAGCGTTGATCAACGGTGAGCATTACCTGGCGCTGACCGCAAATTACGGGCGCACGGCCGCGTCGCCGGGGTTTCATTTTGTCCTCCTCTCCTCCTACGAGCAGCGGCTGGAAGCGCTGGACACCACGCGGGTGCGGGTGCTGGGCCTGAGCGTCACGGGCATTGCCGTCAGCGCGCTGGTGGTGTGGTTTTTCATCCGCCGGGTGACCCGGCCGCTGCGCGAACTGAGTGAAAGCGCCGAGGCGGTCGGCCGGGGTGACTTCTCGCGGCGCATCGACCGGTTCTCGAACGATGAATTCGGCGAGCTGGCCGTGACGTTCAACCAGATGACCACGAACCTGCAGAACTCGCGCCTCGAGCTGGAGCGGGCGATGCAGACGGTGAAGGCGACGCAGGAGCAGCTGATCCAGAGCGAAAAACTGTCCGCGGTCGGCCAGTTTGTGGCCGGCGTGGCGCACGAGCTGAACAATCCGCTCACCGCGGTGATCGGATTTTCAGAGCTGCTCCAGACCGCGCAGACGGACGACAAGACCAAGGGCCACCTGGAGCGCATCGCGAAGAGTGCGCACCGCTGCCACAAGATCGTCCATAGCTTGCTAAGTTTCGCCCGGCAGGAGGCGCCGGAGCGCAAGCTGGTTGACCTGACGACCGTGCTGGAGGAAGTGCTGGAGATCATGGCCTACGACCTCCGTACGAGCAATGTGACGGTGGTGCGGGAGTTTGCCCCGGATCTGCCCAACATCATGGCCGACCCGCACCAGCTGCAGCAGGTCTTCGTGAACATTCTGGGTAACGCGCGGCAGGCGATCGAGCCGTTCCAGCGCGAGGGCCGCATCGTGATCCGAACGCACTGCACGGACGGGTGGGTGGCGATCGTGTTTCAGGACAACGGTCCCGGGATCAAGCCCCAGCACTTGGCGCGCATCTTTGATCCGTTCTTCACCACCAAGCCGGCGGGCAAGGGCACCGGCCTCGGGCTCAGCCTGTCTTATGGTCTCATCCAGGAACATGGCGGCAAGATCAGCGCGCAGAGCGAGCCCGGCCATGGCGCCACGTTTCGTATCGAGCTGCCCGTGGCCACCCACACGGCCCTGTCCGCCCTGCGGCGCAGCGGCACCCCGTTTCCGTTCACCGCCGCCGGCACGCCGACGGGCAAGACCGTCCTCGTGATCGACGACGAGCAGTGGATATTGGACCTCGCGGGCGAGTTGTTGCGGACCGAGGGTCACGCCGTGGAGACGGCCTCCAGCGGCCAGCAGGCCCTCGAGCTTATGAGCCAGCAGAAATTCGACGTGCTGGTCTCCGACTGGAAGATGCCCGGGTTGAATGGTATCCGATTGCACGAACACCTGCTGGCCACGAACCCCGAATCGGCGAAACGCATGCTGTTCATGACTGGTGACGTCGTGAGCGACACCTTTCAGGCCTTTCTTTCGGAGCATCACCTGAGCTGCCTCTCGAAGCCTTTTGCGATCAGCGAATTCCGTGCGGCGGTGACGCGGATGGTGAATAAGAAGCGCTAAGGCGCCGAGGGCCGGCGGGACGGAAGAATTTTATCGCGGAGACGCGGAGGAGCGGAAGCGCGGAGTGTAGGGCGAATGGGCGATGCTACGTCCGGGGCATCTCGCACAGTTCCACCGATCCGCCGTGGAGCACAACTGGGTGCAGTTGTAGCAGCTCCAGCAGCTTCGCCCGGTTGTCAGCATCGAAGCGCATGAAGCCGCCGATGTGCTTCGTGGACTGTGCCGACTGGGGGTCGCCGATCACGACGCGTTCGCCGAGGGCGCTACCGCCTTTGAACAGGCCGCTCGCCTCGGCTGCGGCGAAGAAGCGGTCCCACGCGGCTGGCGTGGTTACGCTCGTCGCGTTGTTTTGGATCAGGAGGAGATACTGGGTCTTCATTGGCCAAGGAGAGAAGCCCAGCTGTGCCGCGGGCTTCAGAAGCCCCGCTTCTGCAGGGTGGCGCTGAGTTCGCGCATGAAGGCTTCACCATCGGCGGGGGTGGGGCGGTAGCCGGGTTGGCTGACCTTCGTGAAACCGGGGCGGCCCTGGTTGTCCACGATCCACTGGGCAGTCACGCCGTCACTGAAGGTCACGTCGCCGCTGGCGAGGGCGCCGGGGGTGAGCACCACCTTGTCAACGGAGACCGTGACGGAGGAGGCTCCGGCGGGAAGGTCATCAGGATCCGAGCCCGAGGGCTCATCCGCCGCGTCGGTCGGGTCGGCGCCCGGGCCGGCCGGGCTCTTCGCGGCGGCCGCGGGCTTGGTCGGGGTCGCCTTGGTGAGATCGGAGGCATCGACCTTCGGGGCGGCGTCCTTGAGGGCGAGATTGAGGTCGTCCACCAGGAAGCGCACGTCGCGGTAGGTCAGCGAGACTTTGAACTGCTCGATGAGCTTTTTCTGGACGGTCGAAAGGTTGTCGCCGGCGAGGACCCAGCTGGTGACGGCGGCGGTTTGTTCGGGAGTTAAGGCCATGGCGGAAAAGTAAGGATGAAGAAGGAAGCAGGTGGAAAGTCGGAAGTGAGCGAACAAACGGATTTTCACCTACAAACCGCCAACTTTCAACTCACGACGGAGGGTGGCGCGCTGGCGCGCTGCGGCGCGCGGGAGCGCGCCACCGACATCAAGCCCAGGGGCTGCGGACTCCGCCGGTGGGTGAAAATGGAAAAGGCGGGGTCGGAGACCCCGCCCTGCATTCAAACTGCGCTTACTTGGACAGCTGGGACTTGAGGAAGTCGACGCTGCCGCGGGTGGACGTGTCCTGCTCCATCATGTTGTCCACGGCCTTGCAGGCGTGGATGACGGTGCCGTGGTCGCGACCGCCGAAGGCGTCGCCGATTTCCTGGAGCGAGTGCTTGGTGAGCGTCCGGGTGAGGTACATCGCAATCTGGCGGGGGATGGCGATGTTGTTGGGCCGGCGCTTGCTGGTCATGTCGCTGTGGCGGATCTGGTAGT
Source organism: Verrucomicrobiota bacterium (assembly GCA_003402695.1). GTDB lineage: Bacteria > Verrucomicrobiota > Verrucomicrobiia > Opitutales > Opitutaceae > Opi-474. The sequence goes on from QQNC01000135.1 coordinate 3,871, forward strand.
GGTCGGCCACTCGCTTCTGGATCGTCTCGATCGTGAGGATGTTCTGCGCCTGTTCCATCAGCACGTCCTGCAGGAGCATCTCCGTGGTCGCGAGGTCGAGCGGCTTGCTGGTGAGGGCGGAGTAGCTGGCGACCTTGATCAGCGCGCCCTCGAGGCGGCGGATGTTCTTCGAGATGTTCTGCGCGATGAAATTAATGATCGGATCCGGCAGGTTGAACTTCAGGCTGGCGGCCTTGGTGCGGAGGATGGCGACGCGGGTCTCGAAGTCGGGCGCCTGGATGTCGGCGGGCAGGCCCCATTCGAAGCGGGAGACGAGGCGGGCCTCGAGCTTCTGGATCTCGCTGGCGCGGCGGTCGCTGGAGAGGACGACCTGTTTGCCGGACTCGAAGAGGTCGTTGAAGGTGTGGAAGAACTCCTCCTGGATGCGTTCCTTGCCCGCGAGGAACTGGACGTCGTCGATCAGCAGCACGTCCACGTGGCGGTAGCGCTGGCGGAACTTCGTGAGGCTGTTCTCCTGCAGGGCCTGGATGAACTCGTTGGTGAACTTCTCGGTCGAGAGGTAGGCGACGCGGGCGTCGGGGTTGGCGCGGAGGATGGCGTGCCCGATGGCGTGCATCAGGTGGGTTTTACCCAGGCCGGTGTTGCCGTAGATGAAGAGGGGATTGTAGGCCTGCGCGGGGGCCTGGGCGACGGCGAGGGCCGCGGCGTGGGCCATCTGGTTGTTGGCGCCGACAACGAAGGTCTCGAAGGTGTTGCGGGCGTTGAGCGTGCCGGCCGAGGGGCTGCGCTCATCGTAACGGCCGGAGCGGCGGGGGGCGGCCTTGCCGCGCGGGGCGGGCTCGGCGATTTTATGAGAATGCGACGTGCCCGGGGAGCGCTGGGAGTCGGCCTTCCGCAAGGTGACGTTCACCAGGCGGCCGGCAGTGAGGCGGAGCCGCTGGGTGATGAGATCCAGGTAGTTGTCGTGGATCCAGATGGCTGCGAAGTCGTTAGGCACGCCCAGGGTCAGTGCGTCCTCCGTGGTTTCGAGGCAGACCATGGGCTCGAACCACATCTGGAACACGTCCTCGGGAAACAACTCCTTGAAGTCGCATTTGACGGTTTCCCAGAGACTGGGGGACAAAGACAAAGTGGGCATGGAACGGGCGGAAAGTGGGGTTTTATTCACACAGCGCCGTCGGAGGTCATCTGACACGTCGATCTGAGCCTGATCCGAGCTTCCTGCCTGCAACGAAATTCATGCCGGGTCATCAGGGAGAAAAGGGTGTGGTGGGGTGAGCGTGTAAATGATTGATGACCAAGGGCTGCGATCGGGTTGTTGCCGCGGAGCCTAGGACCAAGGCTAAAAGGGACGTGAGAAAGAACCGGTGGACGGGAGAGAAACGCTGAACGAGCGCGGAGTAACAGTGAACCAAAAAAGCATTTCAAGGGTAACTTTCCGACAAGTTATTCACCATGGGTCTGGGCATAACTTTTCCCATTATTTTATTGCCACGGCGGGGCAAAGTTAGCGCGGGAAAACGGCCGTAAATTTTTCGTAATCCGACCGCCAGTCCATGGCCGTGGAAGTGGCTGTGGAAGCCGATTGCAAGGTTACGGTTCGGTTACGAACCGGTGACGGCCCACTTGATTCCGGATCCGCGGCGCCGCGGGCCGGCTCACGCGGGGGCGGGCGCCGGGTCGAACCATTTGCCGTGTTCCTTGATGAGCGCGATGAGCTTCGCGTCGGCCTCGGCCTGCGGGATGTTGTACTGCACGCAGTTTTTCCCGACGTAGAGGTTGATCTTGGCCGGCGCGCCGCCGACGTAGCCGAAGTCGGCGTCGGCCATCTCCCCCGGGCCGTTCACGATGCAGCCCATGATGGCGATTTTCACGCCCTTGAGGTGCCCGGTCTGGGCGCGGATGCGCTGGGTGGTGGTCTGCAGGTCGAACAGGGTGCGGCCACAACTGGGGCAGGCGACAAACTCGGTCTTGGAAAGGCGCGCGCCGGCGCCCTGGAGGACATTGTAGGCCAGCCGGGTCGCCCGGGGCGCGTCGGCCTCGGTCTCGATGCTGACCAAGTCGCCGAGGCCGTCGCAGAGCAGGCCGCCCGTGAGAAACGAGGCCTCGAGCAGCTTGGAGAGGAAGCTGGGGTCGCCGCGTACGGCCGTCGCCGTCGTGTTGCGGATCCACAGCGGGGCGCGGAGGCCGAGTGAGCGCAGTCCGGCGGCCAGGCGTCGGTAAGCGCCGGTGGCGTGAGCGGGCGCGGTAAGGCCAGCCCGGGGCGCGTTCAAGGTGAACAGCAAGCGCTCGTCGCCCAGTTGCCGGAGGGTGGACGCGAGGGCGGGGAAATCGGCCGGGGTCAGGGAGACGGCGAGGATCAGTTGGTGTTCGCGGACGAATTGGGCGAATCCCGCCAAGGCAGGAGTATCGGTGGCGCCGAAGTCGCGCACGAGGATTGTGCCAGGACGAAGCTGGGCGGCGAAGGTCTCCAATTCCGCCAGCGTGATGGCCGGGGTGAGTTCCAACGCATAGGAAGATGCGCCGGGATCAGGTAACTGCGTCAGGCGAGTGGTGGCGTCCACCGGCACGAGGATCACCTCGGCGGGCGTGTCCTTGAGTTTGCCGGCGACGAGCTGGGTCAGAGTGGCGGCGATGTCTGCGCCCGCGCGCACCACCACGCGCGGCGGCTGTTCCGGCCCGACGGTGACGTCTGGCGCGAGCTGCAAGGTCGCCGTTTCGCGCTTCGTAAAATGGTACGGATCGACCCCGTCATCTCCCTGCTCCTTGCCCCCCGCTCCCTGCTCCGCTCCCCGCCAGAGCGACATCGCCTTGTCCGCGATGGCCCGCGCGACGGGGATCTCGTAGACGCTGTCCTCGGTGAGCGACACGCGGATGGTGTCGCCAAGGCCGTCGAGGAGCAGGGAACCGATGCCGATCGCGCTCTTGATCCGGCCGTCCTCGCCATCGCCGGCCTCGGTCACGCCGAGGTGCAGCGGGTAATGCATGTCCTCCTGCGCCATCCGCTGCACGAGCAGCCGGTAGGCCTGGATCATGACCTTCGGGTTCGAGGCCTTCATCGAGAGGATGATCTGCTTGTAGGAGTGCGCCTCGGCGATGCGCAGGAATTCGAGTGCACTCTCGACCATGCCGAGCGGGGTGTCGCCGTAGCGGTTCATGATCCGGTCGCTGAGCGAACCGTGGTTGGTCCCGATGCGCAGCGCGCGGCCGAGTTCCCGGGACCGCTTCACCAGCGGGGTGAACGAGTCGTGCAGGCGCTGCAGCTCGGTGGAATAGTCGGAGTCGGAGTATTCGCGGACGGCGAATTTCTTCTTGTCGGCGTAATTGCCGGGATTCACCCGGACCTTCTCGACATGCTCGACGGCCTCCATGGCGGCGCTGGGGAGGAAATGGATGTCGGCGACGAGCGGCACGTGGCCGAAACCCGCGGCGGTGAA
>QQNC01000136.1 GCA_003402695.1 Verrucomicrobiota bacterium
CAGCAAGTCATCGAGCTGGTGGCGGCGCTTTTCCATCTCGCCCAGACCGCGGTCAAGCACTTCGACCTTCTGGCGGCGCTCCGCGAGTTCGAGCCGGGCCTGCGCCAGCGACTCGCGCTTCACCTCCCGGTCCGTGCGGGTGGCGACAATGCGGGTTTCGAGTTGGTGAATCTTTTCGCGTTGCGCCGTCGCCTCGGCATCCGCCGTGGCCAGCCCCGCTTGCGCCTTTTCCCAGCGGGCATGCGCCTCGTTGCGCGCCTGCTCCAAGGTCGTGAGCTCGGTTTCCATGCGCCGCAGGCGGTTGCCCACGTCTTCCAGCGCCCGCTGGGCACTGCGCTGCTCCGCCTGCACGGCCGCCACATTCTGCGTGATCACCAGCACCTCGGCGCGCCGTAGCTCGACCGCCAGCTCGGCGGCGGCCAGCTTCGCACTGAGCACATCGATCGCGGCCTTCTGGTCGTCGTGCAACTTCTGGTCCTCCGCGAGCGACTTGGCCGTCTCGCGCAGGTCGATCTCGCGCTGGACAATGCTCCCGGACGACTTCCGGGCGCTGTGATGCCCGCCATAAACGAGGCCGCGCCGGTCCACCAGGTCACCCTTGCGGGTTGCCACGGCGAGAAACGCAAAACCGGGGTTGGCCTTCCAAAACTCCAGGAACGCCGCGAGATCGTCCGCAATGTAGCAACTCGCCAGAATGCTCGCCGCCGGATGACCGTTCGCGTCACCCGCGAGGGCCTCGGTCGCCGGACGGAGAAACGCCGGCCGTTCCGCCGCGTCCGCGCCGGCGGCCTGCACGACTTCGCCAATCTGCAACACGGCCGATCCGATCTGCTCGTTGTCCAGTTGCGCGAGGATGCGCTGCGCCGTGGCGAGATCACTGACGCTGATGGCCTCGGCCGCGGCGCCGAGAATCGCCTCCACCGCCTTGCCGTACTCGGGCTTCACCTCGAGTCCGGACGTGATCGGCGTGGCCTTCGCGCCGGCGAGGGCCGCATCGAGCCGGCCCTGCAGCACGGCCTTGGCGCCTTCGCCGAAGCCTTCCCACTTTTCCTGCAATTGCTGGAGCAGCCGGAGCCGCGCCGTGCGCTGCGCCAGCTGGCGGTCGATGTCCTGGAGCTTGCGCTGGGCATCGCGGAATTCCCGCGTCAGGTCCGTGATGGTCTGCTGCGCGGCCGTGGCCTCGTTGTGAATGCGCGATTTCTCGGCCAGCATTGTCTCGGTGCGGGCCGTGAGCTCGGTGGCGGCCAGACCGGCGGCCGTGTTTTGCGTGCGGACCTGCCCGATGTCCTGCGCGACGGCGTCGTGCCGCAGCGCGCTGGTCTTCTGGTCCACCTCATAGCCGGAGCAGTCCGTGCGCAGGCGCGCCACGGTGCTCTCGAGTTGGAGAAGGTGAAATTTGGCCTGCTGCAGCTCCTGCTCGAGCTTGCTCAGCTCGCCCTCGGCGATGGCCTGGTCGCGGTTCCGCTGCTGGAACACCGCGTCGCTGCTGCCGAGCAGCCCCAGCTGCATCTGCTTGTCCTGGGCGCCGGTATCGACCTGGGCCGACACCTCGCGAAGCTGCATCTCGATTTCGTCGAGGTTGGCCCGTGACGAGGTGAGACGGTCCTCGAGCCCGGTGCCCTTGATCTGGGCAAGGTTGGCCTGGTTCTCCGCGGCTTCCTTCTGCGAACGGAGGTCGAACACGGCCTGCTGGGCGTCCTGCACGCGCTGGTTGAGGTGCGCGCGCCCGGATTTCTTTTCCTCGAGCGTGCCCTGCTGGGCCTCGAGGCCCGCCCGGCGGGCGTCGGCCTCGGCACGCAGCGCGGCCACCTTGGTCTCCAGTTCACCCAGCGTGGCGGAAAGCTGCGCATGTTGGTGGCTGCTCCAGGCGAGGCTGAGGTGCCGGAGGCGGAAGCTGAGGCGCTTGAAACGCATGGCCTTGGCGGCCTGACGGCGGAGGCTGCCGATTTGGCGGCCGACCTCGGCCACGACATCGGCGACTCGCGCGAGATTCTGGTCGGTCAGCGCCAGCTTGTTCATCGCCTCGCGGCGAGCGCTCTTGTACTTGGTGATGCCCGCGGCCTCCTCGAACACCGCGCGGCGCTCCTCGGGCTTCGACGACAGGATCTGGTCTATCTGGCCCTGCGCCATGATCGAGTAGCTGGTCCGGCCGACGCCGGTGTCCATGAATAGCTTCTGGATGTCCTTCAGCCGACACGTCTGGCCGTTGAAGGCGTACTCGCTCTGACCGTCGCGATGGACGCGGCGGGTGATCTCGATCTCGTGAAATTCGCTGCCCAGCTGCTTCTCGCACTCCGTCAGCAGCAGCGAAACCTCGCAAAGCTGCGACGCCTTGCGGGTATCGGCGCCCTCGAAGATGACGTCCTGCATCTTGCCGCCGCGCAGGGCCTTGGCACTTTGCTCGCCGAGCACCCAGCGGATCGCGTCCGCGATGTTCGATTTGCCGCAGCCGTTGGGGCCGACAACCGCGGTCACGCCGGGTTCAAATTGGAGGGTGGTGGCATCGGCAAAGGACTTGAAGCCGTGCAGTTTTAGCGCCTTGAGATACATTAAAGGCGGAGAGTGTGAGCGGGCTGCGCGAGCGCGGGCAAATGGAAAGTGACGGGCCTGTTTTGGCGCTCGCCAAGACCCCTTTCCCGCTCCATCCGCCGCCGGCTGGCCAAAAGTCGCAGTTGCCAAGCCGGCCGGGCTGCTTAGCGGTGCGAGACCGTGCCTGCCGCCCCCGCGACCGAACCGATCCTCTCCGCCGAGACCCGGCGTTATCTCCCCTGGCTCGTGGCCGTGGCCCTGTTCATGGAGAACCTGGACGCAACCATCGGACTCAGCTCTCCTCCAGCCGCTTCCCCATGCTCACGACTTCGTCGCGCTTGAAGCCCAGCCGCTCGTAAAATGCGATGACCCCGGCGTTGGCCGTGCGCACCTGCAGGTTGATCTTGGCGCAGCCCACCGCCCGCATCAGCCGCTCCGCCTCCGCCAGCACGGCCTTGCCGTAGCCGCCGCGTTGGTAGGCCGGCGCCACGCCGAGCAGGTTGATCCAGGCCCGGTGGCCTTCGTAACCCAGCATGCAGGTCGCCATCACGACGCCGTCGATCTCGCCCACGAGGAACCACTCGGGGTTCACCTTCATCTTCCGCGCGATGTCCTTCTTCGGGTCGCTCCACCGCTGGAGCCCGCAGTCGTTCCACAGGGCAAGCACCGCCGCCTCGTCGGTGGGACGGTAGGGACGGATTTTCATGAGGTCTGAGATGAGAAGGTATTCCGCTGTTGGCGAGCCCTCCGAAGCAGGGCGGGGTCTTCGACCCGCCTTTTGCTTGGTGGAGACGCGGCGCCCTCGCCGCGTCTCGGACCTGACCGCGGCGGGGCGCCGCGGCTCCAACTCAATCCAAGGCGGGTCAAAGACCCGCCCTACCCCGGTCACTTCGCCGGGTATTTCAAGATCGCCCGCTTGCCGCCGCCGAGCAGGTGCTGCTCGTCCGTCTTCTTCGTAAACGTGCCGTCCGCGAAATGCGACGACCAGACCACCAGCATCCCTTCGTCCAGGAAGCAGATGGACGGGTAAATGAGATCCCGCTCGGACCGGCCGCCATTCCAGCCTTCATCGTCCACCACCGTCGGCCCGCTCCAGGTCACGCCCTCGTCCGCCGACACCGCATACACCAGCGGGCAGCGGGGGAAGAACCAGCCCGGTTCGTAGGGTTTGGCATGGTCGTAAAACACGATCAGCCGCCCATCCGGCAGGCGTTTCAGGGTCAGCGAGCTGCACGGCGACACCAGCGTGGTGTTTTTCGGCGCCGACCAGGTCACACCGCCATCCGCCGAATGCGATTCCAGCAGGAACCCCGTGCCCGAGCGCGTGAGCATCAGCACCCGGCCATCGTGCAGTTCGGCCACGCAGGCTTCCGGCATGCCGCGCGGCCCGTCGGGCAACGGCACAGGCCGGGAGGCCAGCCACGTCCTACCGCCATCATCACTGTAAAAGCAGGAGGCCTCATCCTGGTCGCCCTCATGCCGGCTGTGCGGCACGGCGTGGGCCACCGGCACCAGCAACCGGCCACGGCACAACTGCACCAGCCGGTCGTTCATGATGTACCACGCATCGTCGGCGGCGAGGTCGCGCCCGATGATTTGCGCCGGGGACCACGTGGCCCCTTCATCCGTGGAAAATGAAATTACGGGCAGGCCGCCGCCCTTGTTGTTCGGCAGGTGGCGGTGCGACAGCAACGCGATTCGGCCATCCGCCAGGCGCAGAAAAGAAATTCCGCCATCGCTGATCATGCCCGTGATTTTCCACTCGAGCTTGAGCGGCCCGTCCGCCACCCAGGTGCGGCCGTGATCCTTGCTGCGGTAAAGCGGCGGCACGGGAAAGGTCCGTGCCAGCTCCTCGAAATTCACCGGCGGCCGGCCCCAGGGCGCCGCCATGATCACGTCGCCATTCTTCAATTGAAACGTCCCCGGTCCGACAAAGGCCCGGTCCAGGGTGTGGTGGAGAAAAACCTCCGGCGGCACCACAAACTCCGCGCGGGGAAATGGCGGTTCCGCAGCCTGGGCCGTCAGCATGGTCAGGATAGTGGCGGTGAGATAGTGGCGGATCTTCATGAATGATGGGATGATAAAAAATTTCCTAGAGTGCGAGTGTCAGAGGCAGGGCGGGGTCTCCGACCCGCCATGATTCGTCGGGAAAGGCGGGTCAAAGACCCCGCCCTACCCCGGATCACTTTGTCGGGTAGCTCAGGATTGCGCGCTTGCCGCCGCCGATGAGGTTTTCCTGCGGCGTGCGCCGGGACTTGCCGGAGTTGGAAAAATGCGACGACCACACGACCAGCATGCCTTCATCGACGAAGCAGATCGACGGGTAGATGTTTTCGCGGGTCGGCACCTCCGGATCCCAGCCCTCGTCGTCCACGAGCACGGGCGCACCCCAGGTTTTGCCATCGGTGGAAACGGCATAAACCAGCGGGCAGCGCGGAAAGAGGCTGCCGGGGCTCTCCTCCTTCACGTGGTTGTAGAACACGATCAGCCGCCCGTCCGGCAGCGTCTTCAGGGTGAGCGACGTACACGGCGAGAGCAGCGCGGTGTTTTGCGGCGGCGACCAGGTCACGCCGCCATCCTGCGACCACGCGTCCACGAGGTAACCCGTGCCCGAGCGGGCGAGCATCAGGACGTGCCCGTTCGGCAACTGCGCCACGCACGGCTCCGCCATGCCGCGCAACGCGCCCTGCGGTTTCACCCGTTGGGAAAGTTTCCACGTCGCGCCGTTGTCATCGCTGTAAAAACAGCCTGATTCCGCCAAATCACCCTCCGGCCCACTGCCCGGCACCGCGTGGGCCACGGGGATTAGCAGCCGGCCGCTGTTCAGCTGGATCAGGCGGTCGTTCATGATGTACCAGCCATCGTCCGGTGCGACAGCCTGGCCGACGATGCGCGCCGGTTTCCACGAGGCTCCGTTGTCCGACGAATACGAGATGATCGGCAACCCGCCGCCCTTGTTGTCGGGCACATAGCGGTGACCCACCAGCGCCAGCCGGCCATCCATCAGCCGCAGGAAGGAGAAACCGCCGTTGTTGAACGTGCCGGTGATTTTCCAGTCCATTGCAATGCGCGGCTCCCGCGTCCAGGTCCGGCCATTGTCGGTGCTGCGGTAAAAATTCGGCAACGGATAAACCCCGCGCAGTTCCTGAAACTCCGCCGGCGCGGAACCCCATGGGGCGAGCAGGAGGATGTCGCCGTTGGGCAGCTGGGTCGTGCCGGGACCGATGAACACGCGGTCCGGTTCGTGCGGAATGACCACCCCGGGCGGCATGACAAAACGCGCCCAAGCGTACGGCAGCGTTTTCAGATCCCCGGCGCCCAATGCGGAAACAGCCAGGAGCGTGAAAAAGGCAAGAGCACGAGCGAAATCGGATTGGGACATGGGGTATGGGGTTCGGAATTTATCGCGAAGGGGCGGAGGGGCGGAAATACCGGGAAAACACTAAACAAGATGGGATCGGATTGGTTCAGCGCCTCCGCCCCTCCGTGTTTCCGCGATAAATTCAAGGGGCTTTCGGATGGATCCTTCGCCTTGCTCAGGATGACGCATCCGATCCGGGTGCGTCACTTGTGATCCCACGGCAGATGCACCGCGAGCTTCGGGTATTTCCAGATGCGCACCGGCTCAAACATCTTGCCGGGATTCAGGATGCCGCGCGGATCGAGCGCATCCTTCACCGCCCGCATCGCCTTCACCTGCGCCGCGCGGTGCTGCACGCGCAAGAATGGCGTCTTCGCCAATCCGATGCCGTGCTCGCCGGAAATCGCCCCGCCCAGCTTCACCACCGTGCGCATCAGCTCATTCACCGCCACCTCGGCCGCGTGCGACTCCTGCCGGTTCGCGCGGTGATACATGATGTTCACGTGGAGGTTGCCGTCGGCCAGGTGGCCAAAGGTTGGGATGGGCAGACCCGACCGACGCTTCAGGCCGCTCAGAAATTTAATGAAGTTCAGGTAGTTCCGCATCGGCACCACGATGTCCTCGTTGAGCTTGGCATCGCCGAGCTCGAACATCGCCCCCGAACACTTGCGGCGCACCGCCCAGAGAGTCTCCGCCTCGGCCCGGCTGCGGGCCACCCGGTGGCCCGCGGCATTTTTCTTCGCCCAAGCCAGCACGACCGCCTTGGTCTCGCGCACCTCGGCGGCACTGCCGGTAAATTCGAGCAGGATCACCGGCCGGCCCGCCTGGCCGGGAAACACCGTCGTCTTCGTCGCCCGTTCGGCGCACCGCACGCTTTCGCGATCGAGGAATTCACAGATCGCCGGCTGCACGCGCTGACGGAACAGCGCCAGCGCTGCGCGCAGGGCCGCCGCCTCGTTGCGATAGGAAGTGAGCAGGGTCCAGCGCGCCGCGGGTTGTGGGATAAGCTTCAGGACCGCGCCGGTCACGATCCCAAGCATGCCCTCGCTGCCGATCCACAGGTCGCGCAGGTTGAAGCCCGCGGAGAATTTCTTCGTCGCTGTCCCCCACTCCACGTAGTCGCCCGACGCCATGAAGCCACGCAGCGCGATGATGAAGTCCCGCGTCACGCCGTACTTGCCGCCGTGCATGCCGCCGGCGTTGCAGGCGATGTTGCCGCCAATGGTGCAGTACTCCTTGGACGACGGGTCCGGCGGATAAAACCAACCCTGGGCCTCCGCTGCACGCTGGATGTCCGCCACCTTCGCCCCGGCCTGCACGGTCGCCATCCCCGCCTCGGTGTCGATTTGGATGCGGTTCAGCGCCAGCATATCGATGACCCAGCCGCCGTGCACCGG
>QQNC01000137.1 GCA_003402695.1 Verrucomicrobiota bacterium
GCACGGCCCGCGCGCCGCGCCGCCCTCATCCATGACTCTTCGCGAAAGCCTCCTCGCCCTCTTGCGCGAGGCAAATTACTCGCCCGCTAACGAATTCGAACTCTCCCGCCGCCTCGGTTTGAACAAAAAACAGCACGCCATGCTCGCCCACGAGGTGCGCCTGGTGCTGAAAAGCGGTGACTTCGTCCGCGCCCAGAACGGCCGCATCGGACCGCGCGGCGCCTCCGCCGAACGCCCGAACCCCCGGGTAGCCACCCGCCCGATTTTCTCCCCGACGAGACGGGGCGCGGCCGTGCCGCCTCCGGACGCCCCCCCGCCGCCTCCGGCCCGCGAGACAAAAAGGTCTTCCAAGCCGGCCACGCCCGCCCAACGGCCGACCCACAAGTCCGAATCCCGGCCGGCGCCGGCTGCCCCCAAGCCGGTCCACCACGCCGCTTATCAGCCGCCCGCGCCCAAACTGCGCGACGACGAACTCACCGGTCGCATCCAGTTCCGCGCCGGCGGATCGGCGTTTGTCGTGCGCGACGACATCCCGGACGGGCGCAGCGCCCCGTCACTCCAGATTTTTCCCGAGGACACCGGGGTTGCCCTTCCCGGCGACCGGGTGCTCGCCCGGATTTTTCCCGGCCGCAAAGGCCGCCGCCCCGGCGAGAAAATCGGCGGCGTCGTCCGCGTGCTCGAGCGTGAGCGCGACACCATCGTCGGCAACCTCCGCCGGGGCCGCCGCGACTACGTGGTCCAGCCCGACGATCCGCGCTTCAGCTACGAGATCACGGTCGGCGACCCGGCCAAGAGCGGACTCACGCCCACGCCCAAGGAAGGGGACAAGGTCGTGGTCAAGCTCGGCGACTGGAAACACCGTCAGGATCCGCTCAGCGGCACCCTCACCGCCCGCCTGGGCCGGACGCATGAGCCGCGGGCCGAACTGCTCGGGATTTTCCTCAAGTACGACCTGGCCACCGAGTTTCCCGCCGAGGTGGAACGCGAAGCGCTGGCCATTCCCAGCACCGTCCAGCCGAACGATCTCGCCCACCGGCTCGACTATCGCGAACGCGCGGTGTTCACGATTGATCCGGACGATGCCAAGGATTTCGACGACGCGCTTTCCTACGAGGTGCTCGAGGGTGGCGACGTGAAAATCGGCATCCATATCGCCGACGTCGCCCACTACGTCCTGCCCGGCACCCCCCTCGACCGCGAGGCACAGCGGCGCGGCAACTCCACCTATCTCGTGGGCGTGGTCATCCCGATGCTGCCGGAGAAGCTGTCCAACGGTCTTTGCTCCCTCGTCGAGGCCCAGGACCGGCTGTGCAAGGCGGTCTTCCTGACCTTCGACAAAAAAGGCCACGGCAAGACCACCACCTACGCCAACACCGTCATCCGCAGCCGCAAGCGCCTCACGTACAAGCAGGCCTACGCGTTCATGTTTGAAAACGACCTGGAGCGCATCCGGGCCCTCCCGCTGCCGCCCAAGCACCAGACCGGCTCGACCGGCCGGGCCCTGCGCGACCTGACCGACGCCGAACTGACCGACCTGCAAACCTGGATCCGCGCGCTGTGGAAGATCGGCAGCAAGCTGCGCAAGGACCGCATGCACGCGGGCAGCCTCGATCTCGACATGCCCGAGACCAAGATTTTCGTTGATGCCGAGGGCTACGCCGACCGGCTCGAAAAGATCGAGCACGACGAGAGCCACCAGCTCATCGAGGAGTTCATGCTCGCCGCCAACGAGGCCGTCGCCCGCCTGACCCGCACCCACTCGCTGCCCTCGCTCTACCGCGTGCACGACGAGCCGGACATCGCGAAACTCGAGGAGTACCGCGGTCTGCTGGCGACCTTCGGCCTCGAGGTCGGTGATCTCACCGTGCGCGCGGAGCTCGTGAAGCTGCTCGTGACCCTGCGCACGCATCCCCAGGGCTACACGCTCCGCACGCAGTTGCTCCGCAGCCTGAAAAAGGCCGCCTATCGCGCGACGCCCGACGGGCATTTCGGCCTGAACAAAAAAGACTACACGCACTTCACCTCGCCCATCCGGCGCTACTCCGACCTCGTGGTCCACCGCGTGTTTGAATCCTACCTCGTCAAGCACAGCGGCCACGCCGCGTCGGCCCGCGGCGCCGGTTACGACCTCGGCCGCATCGAGCGGCTCGGCGAGCATCTCAGCCTCACCGAGATCAGCAGTGCCGAGGCCGAGCGCGAGAGCGTGAAGATCAAGCTGCTCGAATTCTTCGAGCGCGAACTGGCCAAAAAGGTGAAGACCCGCTTCACCGCCGTCGTCACCGATGTGCGGGCCAACGGCTTCTTCATCGAGCTGGTCGAGTCCATGACGTTTGGCTTCATTTCGGCCGACAACCTCGGCGGCGATCACTTCCTGCTGAACAACGCCGGGACCGCGCTGGTCGGGCGCAAGTCCAAGAAGGCCTACGCGCTCAACGACCGTCTCGAGGTCCTCGTGGACAATGTGGACCGCTTCAAGCGCCTCATCGATTTCCACCCGGCCAGCTGAGCCCGGTTGCGCGGCGGGATTTTCTGCGTAGCCTCACGGCTTCATGAATAACTACGATTTCCCCGCCAAGTTCCGCGCCGTCTACGCTCACGCCGTCGCCCAGTACACCCAGGGCGTGCGCAGCGCCGCCCAGCTCTTCGACGCCACCCAGTCCGCCTTTCTCGCTGCCAACGGCATCCCGGCCCAATCCCTGTACGATTACGCCGAGGATCACGTCGGCGGCGGCGAGCCCGGCTACGATCACGCGTTCACCATCGAGACTGTGCGCCGCAGTTATTTCCTGAACGTACAGGGCGGCAAACCTTCCAATGCCCACCTCGACGAATCAAAGATGCCGGGCAAGGCCGACGCCGTCCGGGGCATCGAGTGGCTGCCCCGCATCATCCCGAAGGCCAAGGCCAAGCTCCGCGGCGAACTGCCCGCCTCCCTCATGTACTGCTGCGGCGGCGACCGTCGCTTCTTCAAGGCCCATGATATCCTGCCCTCCGAGTTCCTCGGCCTGGTCTGGCGGCATGAGCACGATGACGCGGCGATCGTCGATTGGGTGGTCAAACACCGCGCCGCGCAGTAAACCGCGCCCGCCGGATCCCGATGCTCACCTCCCGGCGCGATTACCTTCTGCGAATCATTGACGAGGTCGGCCTGCTGCTGCGGCGCGTCCTGCAGCAGCGCAGTTCCGGCCGGCCCGGTGAGGCGCTGCAATCTGTCGTCGCGGCCTGCGAACGTCTGTTCCAGCTGGAGGCGGCCCAATTGTTTCAGTTCACCCCCGACCAGCACTTCGCCATGCTGGCCGACGGTGAAACGCCGGACATTGCCCGGGACAAAATCCTGCTCTACGCCGCCCTTAACGCGGAAGCCGGCCGGTGTTACACCACCCTTGGCAATGCCGCGCTCGCCCGGCAGTCCCTCGTCAATGCCCTGCGCCTGACCCTCAAGGCCGCACAACTCTGCCCCGGACCCGGTCAGCCCGATTATGCGCCCGACCCGGTCAAGCTCCTGCAGCTGTTGGCTGCCGCACCCTTGGACGCAGACACCGCCACCTTGGTCGCGGCCGCCGGGCTGAACCCTCAGGCGCCGCCAAAAAGTTCGCCCTGATCGTTCGCCAGGGGCTTCACGCCGAGAAAAGTGCCGTAGCGCACCAGCCAGTCGTCCAGCTTGTCGGTGTAATACACCGGGTCGTACGGCGCGTTCGCCGGATCGTACAGCGACAACGCCCGGGCCCGGGCCCAGTCACTCGTCTTTCCCTTCGACTTCGCCGTGATGTAATAACTCACGCGCTCTCCCATCCGCGGCCGGGGATTAAGCTGCAACGCCACCTCCGCCGACGCCCGGCGGGGCTTGCCGCCCTCGGCAATGAGCCGTTCGTAGGCCTCGGGATTCTGATTGAGCGTTTCACTCTTCGCCAGTTCCGCCACCGGCAGGGCCCGCGCGGCTAGGCGGGCCCGATAGTCCTCCAGCAGCACGACGGGGGAATCAGGCGTGACGCCGAGCAGGTAGGTAATCAGCCCGTCGCTCAGTTTCTTCAGATACGGCTCGATGCCCCGCGACCGGAGCGCACTCCCGCGCAACGTGACCTTCTTCCCGTCGTAGAGCGCGTAGTTCTTCATCTTGTAACAGAACATCGCCATGTAGCGGCCGTCGTACTCGAGTTCGATGCCGCCGGGCAGGATCGGCGTCACCCGCGCCAGCAGTTCCTCCGGCTTCTCGTAATCCTTCTCCGAAGACAGATAGATGCCGTCGGTGTCCGCCTCCAGGATGGTGGCCCCCTGTCGCGCAAATTCGTCGATGAGCTTCTGCAGCAACTCCCGCCCCTGCCGCGTCACCTCCGCCGCCAGCTCGCCATCGCCGAAACGCGCGCCGGAAAAACCGAGGTAGCCGTAAAACGAATTGATCAGGATCTTGAAACTCGCCTGCCGCGCCTGCGCCTCCGCGCGCTCGTCCTCCGGCGCGTCGCTGCGGGCGATCAGCTTGTACTTCAGCCGATAGTCGCGGAGCCGGCGGAGCAGCGGGATGAAGACGCCCAGCGTGTCGTTTTTCGGATTCCGGCCCATTGCCAGCAGCAGGCTCGGATACAGCGAAGCCACGTCAAAGTGCAGCACGTGGCGGAAAACGCCTTCCTGAAAACTGCGCGTGTAGCCGCCTTCGAACGGCTGCACCTCGGGCGGCAGCGGACACGCCTGCCGGGCATGGTAGTACTCCTCGAGGAACAGCAGATCGATTTTGGACGTGGCGCCGCGCAGGGTCGCCTCCTGCAGCAGGGTCGGAAACGTGCGGACCTGTTCAAAATAGGTCGGCAGCAACTGGTCGGCGAGACCCTGGGTCTCGCGCAGGTCGTCCTCCAGGTAGGCGCAGAATTTCGCGCGGTCCTGCACGAAGGTCTCGGCGATCTTGCTGCCCTCAAGATAGGTCCGTTCCGCACTGTCCTCATCCGTGATGCCAAAATACACCGCCACGTCCTTCAGCCCGTAGGCGGTCAACTCGCGCGTCGTGATGTCGTAGAGCTGGACCAGCAAATAGGTGTCAACCACGGCCCGACCCGGCAGGTCGCAGCGCGGAAAATCAATCCAGCGCTCCGCCACCTTGAGCCGGCTGTTCCGGAACGTGGCCTTCTGGCCGTACCGGCCCCACGCGCACGGCACCTTGAAACGCCGGCAGCGTTGCCGCAGGTAATCCAGGTCGAACTTAAAGAGGTTGTGGCCCTCGAGGACATCGGGATCGGACTCCGCCAGCGCGGCATTGAGCGACTCAAGCAGCTTCTTCTCCGCCGCGTCCGTCATGGCCTCGAGCAGGAGCAGGCGGTTCTTTCCACCCTGGCGCAGTCCGATGGCGAGGACCCGGTCGCCCGGTTTGCTGGCGTCGCTGAAACTGCCATCTTCCGAACCGGTTTCGATATCCAGCTGGCAGCGGCGCAACTGGCCAAAACTCAGGTCGCGATACAGCCGCTGCTTGTGCTGCAGCAGAAACTGGCTCTCGAGCGGGCGGATAGAGTCCACGCCCACCGTCTTCGCCTGCTTCAGGAATTCGTCGTAAATCCCCAGGCTGTCCGCGTGCACCAGCCGGTCGTAGGGCCCGTCGCCCTGGAGTTTCTCCAAGTGAACGCCGTGAAGATTCGCGTCCGCCGGCGTATCATTAAGCCAGGCGAAGGGCCGGAAGGACTCGGTCTTTTCCACGCGCCCGCCGTCCGGCGTGGCAAGCGACACGTGCACAACGCCGTCATCGGCGACCCACAGCCCGCAAAGTGTGTCGGCCATGCGCCCGCCGGGTTAGATCGGCTTGGCGTAAACCATCACCAAGGCGATGAGCAGCGCGGTAAAGCCCAGCAGGGCCAGCTTGCTCCGCAGGTGAGGCCGGCGGTACGCCAACCCGGCCAGCGCGGAAAACACCAGCCAGCAAACCAGCTTCACGACGACCCAGCCGTAGAAATGGTTGTCGTACAGCTTGTGCAACAGGCCGAAGCCGCTGACGAACATCAGCAGCGCCGCGACGCCGGTGACCATAAGGGTCCGCTTCCGGGTTTCCGGCGCGGGATGGGCAAAGGCCGCAAACGTCCACGCGGTCAGGACGAGCAGGGAAAAGACGTGGAGAATTTTGTAGTAGACAGGATCCATGGTAGAAAAGTTGACGCCCCACGTGTGCCGTATCCCCAAAGGCTCAAGACCTTTTTAATGTAAGGTGGGCGCCTCCTCCGCAGCGTCTGCTTTCCGGTTTACGGCCTAGCATCTTCCACGGCGGGTTCAGCTCCCGTAATAATTTCAAGGCAAAGAGCAGTTATTGAAAGAACCTCGAACACTGCAGGGCGTCGGGGAGAAAGGTAGGTCACCACCCCGCGCCGTCAAACGCCAATCACCCTTCGTTCGGAAGGATCGCGGAAACGCGGAGGAGCGAAAATGCCGGGAGCGGAAACCGGGTTCGGCATTTCGCTGCTTTTCCGCTCCTCCGTGTTTCCGCGATTTGTCGGATCACGACTCCAGAATACTCGAATCCAGGTGCTGGATGATCAGCTCCTGGATCGTGGCCAGAAACAGGTAGCACATGAACGCCTTCCGCAATGGGTCATCGAGCCGTTCGAGCTCCACATTCCCGCTCTCCAGCGTTTCATCGCCCAGCGGCTTCAGGTAATGCTCCCGCAGGCGCAGCCGGACCGCCGCCGTCGCGCGCACGATCGGCTCGGCGTTATCCTCGTCGAACGCGATCACGCCTTCCGCAAAAAACTCGTCGTTGAACATCGCCAGCAACGCTGCGACGTCGGCGTTCTGCGCCTCCAGCAACTCCCCCGTCCAGGCCGCGCTGAATTCCGCGTCGAGGTCCATCGGACCGTGCGGGGCGGCCAGATTCTGGCGCAAACCCTCGGCCATGCCCTTGATGACATCAAGTAGCGGCGCGACCACGGTCAGCGCGAGTTTGACCTCGATGCGTTTCATCGGACTTCGTCCTGCTCCAGGACCGTTGTCAGGTGCCATTGTTGCAGGGTGAAGGCGTAGGCCTCGGCTTTTTCCCGCATCCCGCTCCAGACGACCGAACGGCCCTGTTCATGTACTTCGAGCATGTGCTTCCGCGCCGTGGTTTCGTCGAAACCAAAGACCTTTTTGAAGACCAGCACGACATAGGACATCAGGTTCACGGGGTCATTCAGTACGACCACGCGCCACAACCCCTCGTACTCCAGTTCCGTCGCGCTTTGCGCGGCGGGAGCACCCTGGGTCTTGGACTGGGAAACGGTCATGCCTTCGCCTGGGCCTCGCGGACCTCCGTGGCGATCCTCGCCTCGGCCTCGGCCA
>QQNC01000138.1 GCA_003402695.1 Verrucomicrobiota bacterium
AAACCGGCGACGACCGCGTCAGGATAATTCGTGTAGCCGACGGCGTTCGCGCCGCGGAACAGCATCTGGAAGCAGATGTTCGGCACCCGCGCCCGCAGGTGGCGCAACCGTTCCCACGGGTCCTCGTTGAGGAAACGCATGGCGGTGTCGAACGTCGCCCCGCCCCACATCTCGAGGGAGTAGAGCTCCGGCGCGCGGCGCGCGAGGAAGCCCGCGCAGGCGAGCATATCGTAGCTGCGCACCCGGGTGGCCATGAGCGACTGGTGCGCGTCACGGAAGGTCGTGTCGGTCACGAGCAGGCGCTTTTGCTGCAACGTCCAGGCGGCGAATTTCTTCGGCCCGAGCTCCAGCAGCAGCTGGCGGGTGCCCGGCGGCGGGGTACTGCGGTCGTCGTGACCGGGCGCCGACCCGGCGACGAGCGGCTTGGCGGGACGGTAGCCCTTGGCGTGGGGGTTGCCGTTGACGACGACGTTGCCTAAAAAGTTGAGCAGCTTCGACGCGCGGTCGCGCTTGGCCTTGAAGGTGAACAGCTCCGGCGAGGTGTCGATTAGCGTGGTGGTCGCCGTGCCCGCGCGGAACAGCGGATGCACGATGACGTTCTCGAGGAACGGGATGTTGGTCTTCACCCCGCGGATGCGGAATTCGCTCAGCACGCGGCGCGCGCGGGCCATGGCGATGTCGTAGGTCTGACCGCTGGTGATGCTCTTCACGAGCAGCGAGTCGTAGAACGGCGTGATTACCGCGCCGGAGTAGCCCATGCCGCCGTCGAGGCGCACGCCGAAACCGCCCGGCGAGCGGTAGGCAATAATGCGCCCGTAGTCGGGAACGAACTTGTTCTCCGGGTCCTCGGTCGTGATCCGGCACTGGATGGCGTAGCCGTTGCACGGGACCTGATCCTGCGTCGGCATGCCGACCGCGGCGGAGTGCAGCGCGTGTCCTTGGGCGATGAGAATCTGCGCGCGGACGAGGTCGAGACCGGTGACGACCTCCGTCACCGTGTGTTCCACCTGGATGCGCGGGTTCATCTCGATGAAGAACCACTCGTGTCGGTCGAGGTCGTAGAGAAACTCAATCGTGCCGGCGTTGTCATAGCGCACCTCGCGCGCCATGCGCGCGGCGGCCGCGCAGAGCTCGGTGATGATGGCCTTCGGCAGGCCGAAGCTCGGGGCCACTTCCACGACCTTCTGGTGGCGACGCTGCACGGAGCAGTCGCGCTCGTGGAGGTGGATGACGTTGCCGTGCTGGTCGCCGAGGATCTGCACCTCGATGTGCTTGGCGTTGGCGATGTATTTCTCGAGGAAGACGGCCGGGTTGCCAAACGCGCGCTCCGCCTCCGCCTGCGCCTCGTCGAGCAGCGCGGCGAGGTCGGCCGCCTTCTGCACCACACGCATGCCGCGGCCGCCGCCGCCAAACGCCGCCTTGATGATCAGCGGAAAGCCGATCTCCTTCGCGATCTTCAGCGCGGCGACGCGATCGGTCACGGGGTCCTCGGTGCCGGGCAGCACCGGGACGTTGATTTTTTTCGCGAGCGCGCGCGCGGCGGTCTTGTCGCCCATCATCTCCAGCAGCTCGGGCCGCGGGCCGACCCAGATGATGCCGGCTTTTTCACAGGCGCGGGCCAGCGCGGCGTTCTCGGAGAGGAAGCCGTAGCCGGGATGGATGGCCTGCACGCCTTTCTCCTTCGCGGTGCCAACAATGCTCTCGATGTCGAGATATGCCGCCACCGGGCCCTTGCCGTGGCCGACCTGGTAAGCCTCGTCGGCCTTATAGCGGTGGATGCAGAAGCGGTCCTCCTCGGCATAAACAGCCACCGTGCGGAGCCCCAGCTCCGTGCCGGCGCGAAAGATGCGAACGGCGATCTCGCCGCGGTTCGCGGCCATAAGCTTGTGGAGGGGGCGGATTTCAGGAGTCACGGGAGAAAAAAGGGGAAGGCGTTACAACGGAAGCAAATCAACCTCCCTTTTAGATTCGGTGTTGGCGAGCGCCAAGGCGCGTCCCGGACTGTTTTCCGCCGCTGGACCCCGCGCCGGCGGGGACCGGCGGCATTTCCCGGCCGGCCGTTATACCGGAATTAGTCGTTTCACCCCGGGAATGACCCCCTTCCCGCAAACCGTGATGCGGATACGCCAATATCTGCGCAGTCGGCTGGGGCGGGACATGGAATACTGGGGGAAACCCTCCGGGACTTGCCCGGATGGACCACTCCCGATGCCCGACTTGAAACCCGCCCCCGACTACACCACGTGCGATGCGAACGAGGCTGTCGCCTCCGTCGCCTATCGCCTCAACGAGCTGATCGCCATCTACCCGATCACGCCGTCCTCGGCCATGGCCGAGTCGTGTGACGAATGGGCCGCCCTGGGCAAACTCAACCTCTGGGGTGAGGTGCCGCGGGTCGTCCAACTCCAGTCTGAAGGCGGCGTCGCCGGCACCGTCCATGGCGGCCTGCTCGGCGGGGCCCTGACCACCACTTTTACCGCGTCCCAGGGGCTCCTGCTGATGATCCCCAACCTCTACAAGATCGCGGGTGAACTCCTCCCCCTCACGATCCATGTGAGCGCGCGGGCGCTCGCCGCCCAGGGGCTCTCAATCTTCGGCGACCACCAGGATGTCATGGCCTGCCGCGCCACCGGCTGCGCCCTGCTGTGCAGTAATTCCGGCCAGGAGGCCCACGACCTCGCCCTCGTCGCGCACGTCGCCAGTTACCGTTCCCGCGTGCCGTTCATCCATTTCTTCGACGGCTTCCGCACCTCGCACGAGGTTTCCAAGCTTGCGCTGCTCTCCGACGACGACTTGCGCGCCGTGCTGGACGAGGCGGACCTCGCCTCCTTCCGCTCCCGGGCCATGACACCCGACCACCCCACCCTCCGCGGCACCGCGCAGAATCCCGACGTCTATTTCCAGGGCCGCGAGGCCGTGAATTCCCACTATGTGCGGCTCCCGGGGATCGTGCAGGAAACCATGGACCGCTTCGCCCAGGTCACCGGCCGCCAGTACCACCTGTTCGACTACCACGGCGATCCTGCGGCCGACCGCGTGGTCGTCGTCATGGGCAGCGCCACCGAGACCACCCTCGAGACCGTCGACTGGCTGTGCACCCACGGCGAGAAAGTCGGCGTCCTGGCGGTGCGGCTGTTTTTGCCCTTTGACGTTAAAGCCTTCCTCGCCGCGCTCCCGGCCACGACCCAGGCGGTCGCAGTGCTCGACCGGACCAAGGAACCGGGTTCGATCGGCGAGCCGCTGTACCTCAATGTCGTGACCGCCCTCGCGGAGGGCCGCTCGCCACTCGCGGGTTCGCCGCGCGTGGTGGGCGGGCGGTATGGCTTGGGCTCGAAGGAATTCACGCCCGGCATGGCGCGGGCCGTCTTCGCTCACCTCGGCCAGGCCCAGCCCGGCAATCACTTCACCATCGGCATCATCGATGATGTGGCCCACACCTCGCTGAAGTGGGACGACGACTTTGACCTCGAGGGCAAGGACGTGCGGCGCTGCGTGTTCGTCGGCCTCGGCGCGGACGGCACCGTCGGCGCGAACAAGAACTCGATCAAGATCATCGGCGAGCAGACGGACAACTTCGCCCAGGGCTACTTTGTCTACGACTCGAAGAAATCCGGCTCGATGACGATCTCGCACCTGCGCTTCGGCCCGCGGCCGATCCGCGCGCCGTACCTCATCCGCCAGGCGGACTTCGTGGCGTGCAGCCAGATCCAGTTTGTCGGACGGACCGATGTGCTCGGCTACGCCGCGCCGGGCGCCACCGTGCTGCTGAACTCGCCCTATCCGGCCGAGCAGATGTGGTCGAAGCTGCCGCTGGAGTGGCAGCAGGAACTCATCGCGAAGCACCTGCGCCTGTACGTGATTGACGCGACCGCGGTCGCGCAGGCCAGCGGCATGGGCCGGCGGACCAACACCGTGCTCCAAACCTGCTTCTTTGCCCTCTCCGGCGTGCTGCCGAAGGACGAGGCCATCA
Source organism: Verrucomicrobiota bacterium (assembly GCA_003402695.1). Taxonomy (GTDB): domain Bacteria; phylum Verrucomicrobiota; class Verrucomicrobiia; order Opitutales; family Opitutaceae; genus Opi-474. The sequence continues at coordinate 3,971 of QQNC01000138.1, forward strand.
TCCAGATCAAGGCCGCCATCGCCAAAACCTACGGCAAGAAGGGCGAGCAAATCGTGCAGATGAACTACGCGGCCGTGGACGCCGCTCTGGCCTCGTTGCATGAGGTGAAGATTCCGGCGACCCCCCTGGCGGAAGCGATCGCTTCGCTCCCGCCCACCTACGACGACGCCCCGGAGTTCGTGCGCACCGTCACCGCGCAACTGCTCGCCAACCAGGGCGACCGGATGCCCGTAAGCGCCCTGCCGCTCGACGGCTGCTGGCCCACGGGCACCACGCGCTTTGAGAAGCGGAATATTGCACTGGAACTCCCCGCCTGGGATCCCGCGCTCTGCATCCAATGCAACAAGTGCGTGCTCGTCTGCCCGCACGCGTGCATCCGCGCCAAGTTCGCCCCGACCGCCGCGTTCGAGGGCGCGCCCGCGACCCTGCTCTCCACCCCGTTCAAGGCGAAGGAATTTCCCGACCAGCGCTTTATCATCCAGGTCGCGCCCGAGGACTGCACCGGCTGCTCCCTCTGCGCCCAGGTTTGCCCGGCCAAGGACCGGACAAACCCGCGGCACAAGGCCCTCGACATGGTGCCGCATGCCCCGCGCGTTGAAGCCGAGCGCATCAACTGGGACTTCTTCCTCGATTTGCCCGAACCGGACCGCACGCGTCTCGACCTCTCCACGGTGAAGGGCACGCAGTTCCTGCAACCGCTGTTCGAGTTCTCCGGCGCCTGCGCGGGCTGCGGCGAGACGCCGTACATCAAGCTGCTCACCCAGCTGTTTGGTGACCGCCTGCTGATCGCCAACGCGACCGGCTGCTCCTCCATCTACGGCGGCAACCTGCCGACCACGCCCTATTGCGGCAACAAGGACGGGCGCGGCCCCGCCTGGGCGAACTCGCTCTTCGAGGATAATGCCGAGTTCGGTCTCGGCCTGTTCCTCGCGGTCGAGCAGCGCCACCGCACAGCCGTCGCCCTGCTCCAGGATCGCTTTGCGAACCTCGGGCCGGACCTGGTGAACGCCCTGCTCGGCGCGGACCAGTCCACCGAGGCCGGCATCGCCGCACAACGGGAACGGGTCGTGACCCTGCGCACCGCCCTGAAATCCGTTGCGGGCCCCGCGGCCCGGCGGCTTGAGGCGCTGGCGGATGACCTGGTGAAGAAGACGGTCTGGATCGTCGGCGGTGACGGCTGGGCCTACGACATCGGCTACGGCGGGCTCGACCACGTGCTCGCCTCCGGCGCCAACGTGAAGGTGCTGGTGCTCGACACCGAGGTCTATTCCAACACCGGCGGCCAGTCCTCGAAATCCACGCCCATGGGCGCGGTCGCGAAGTTCGCCTCCGGCGGCAAAGGCACGGCCAAGAAGGACCTGGCCCTGATGGCCATGCAATATGGCCACGTCTACGTGGCCCGCGTGGCCTTCGGCGCGAAGGACAGCCAGACCGTCTCCGCCTTCCGCGAAGCCGAGGCCCACACCGGTCCCGCGCTCATCCTCGCCTACTCGCACTGCATTGCCCACGGGTTCCCGCTGCACCTCGGGCTCGAGCAACAGAAGCTCGCGGTGGACACCGGCTACTGGCCGCTCTTCCGCTACGATCCGCGCCTGGCGGAGCGTGGCGCCGTGGCTTTCCGCCTCGACTCCGCCGCCCCCAAGACGGACCTCTCCCAGTTCATGGCGAACGAGACGCGCTTCGGGATTCTCAAGCATGTCGACCCCGAACGCGCCAAGCTGCTCGCCGGGCAGGCCCAAACCCAGGTGCGCGATCACTACGCGCTCTACCAACGGCTCGCCCAGCCGCTGGTCCCGGCCACCGCGGCTCCCGCGGCCGCCCCCACCCCCGCCCCCACGACACCCGCCACCCCGGCCGGTCAGTCCTAACCCTCCGCTCCCCCGGACCATGAACCTTTCCACCCAGTACCTCGGCCTGAAGCTCAAGAATCCCCTCGTCGTCGGGGCCTCGCCCTTTGGCGACAACACCTACATGACGCTCGAGCTGCAGGATGCCGGCGCCGGCGCCATCATCATGCGCTCCCTGTTCGAGGAGCAGGTGGATGCCGAGCAGCGGGCCCTCGTCCACCACGTGGAGTCCACCGCCAACAGCAATCCGGAGGGCACCTCGTACTTCCCGCGTTTCGAGGAGTACCAGCTGGCGCCCGACCAGTACCTGCGCCAGCTCGCGCAGCTCAAGTCGTCGCTCACGATCCCGGTGATCGCCTCGCTCAACGGCTGCCGGCCCGGCGGCTGGACCAGCTACGCCCGCCGTCTCGAGTCGGCGGGGGCGGATGCCATCGAGCTTAACCTCTACCAGCTCGCCACCGACCCGGAGCTATCGGCCGATGAGGTGGAGACCGAGCTCCTGGAGACCGTGCGCCACACCCTCGCGTCCGTGCGCATCCCGGTCGCGGTCAAAATCTCCGCGTTTCACACCGCCCCCGTGCACTTCGCCAAGGAGCTCGAGGCCACCGGCGTCGCAGGCGTCGTGCTCTTCAACCGGTTTTACCAGCCGGACTTCAACATCGAGGAGCTCGAAGTGAATCCGCAGTTGAAGCTCTCGGACTCCAGCGAACTCCTCCTGCGGCTGCGCTGGCTGGCGATTCTCTCACCCCATATGCGCTGCTCCCTCGCCGCCAGCGGCGGCGTCCATCAGTCGGAGGATGTGGTAAAGGCCCTTCTCGCCGGGGCCGATGTCGTCCAGGTCGTCTCGGCGCTGCTCAAGCACGGCCCGAAGTACCTCACCATCCTCCTCGCCGGTCTACGCCACTGGATGGACGAGCACGGCTACACGAGCATCGACGAGGTCCGCGGCGCGATGAACCTCCGGCGCTGTCCCAACCCCGCGGCTTTCGAGCGGGCCAACTACCAGCGGATCCTCCAGAGCTGGCGAATCTAGCCTTCCCGCCATGCCCACCTCCGAACCACAAAAACCCCTCGCCAAGTACGCTTGGTCCACGATCGCGCGCGCGGCGCCGCCCAAGCGCACGGCGGACGACCGGCTCTGTGACTTCGGGGAGATTTACGGAGAGTATGACGAGGCGACCGTGCGCGCGCAGGCGAGCCGCTGCATCCAGTGCCCCAACGCCCTCTGCATGCAGGGCTGCCCCCTCTCCAACCGCATCCCCGAGTGGCTCGCGCTGGCCGCCCAGGGACTGTTCCTCGAGGCCGCCGAGATTTCACGCGCGACCAGCAACATGCCCGAGATCTGCTCGCGCGTGTGTCCCCAGGAAAAACTCTGCGAAGGCGCCTGCATCCTGAACGGCAAGGCGGAGCCGGTCGCAATCGGCTCGGTGGAGCGG
>QQNC01000139.1 GCA_003402695.1 Verrucomicrobiota bacterium
GCTGCCACGTCAGCCGCGTTGGCCCACCCGGGCGCTGCGCAGGCCAATGGTGTTGCGTGCGGTTTCTCCCACCCGTTGACCGGCTGGGATCACCTTCTCGCGATGATCGCCATCGGCCTGTGGGCCGCCCAACTCGGTGGCCGCGCCCGCTGGCGTGTGCCCGCCGCCTTTGTCGGCGTGATGGCCCTGTCGGCCGTCGGCGGCCATTTCATCGGGGTCATCCCTGGCTTGGAACAGGGCCTCGCCGCCTCCGTGCTCGCGCTCGGCCTGCTGGTCGCCTTCGCGGCCCGCCTGCCCCTCGCGGCCAGCATGGCGTTGGCCGGAATTTTCGCGATGTTTCACGGTCTCGCCCATGGGGCGGAAATGCCCGCCACCGCCGGCGGTCTGGCCTATGGCGCCGGTTTCATCACCGCCACCGCCCTGCTGCATTTGACTGGCATCGGCCTGGGCCTCGGCGCCGCCCGGCGCTCCGAGCGGACTCCCCGCCTGATCGGCTGGGGCATCGCGGCCGTTGGCGCGGGTCTCCTCGCCAGCTGACGCCAACTTCATTTTGTTGGGTGGTTATTCCGCCGTCCACGGAAGTGGGCGGCGGAATTGTTTGGGTCCGGCACCACTCGCCCTGGATAAACCGCGGGGACCCTGGGGCAGCAGAGCGTTCCGGTTTTCGCATCCGTGGCGCGCAAGCCCGCAGCCACCCGATCGATCGGAAGGCAAGGCGACTGGGCAGGTTTCCGCCGCGGCATCCCCATCAGGCCCGCGCGCAGGATCAATCCAGCGAGGCGATCAGCCGGGCGGCCAGCGCATGCACCGAGTGCACGACTTCCGGGATCGCGGCCTCCACTTCTGGCGACAGCTCCGTGCACATCGGGTGAAGTGTCTGCACCGCGATGGTGTAGAGATGAATCTCCGGCAGCGTGCCGATCAGGGCCGCGGCGGCGAAGAGATCCTTCAGGCCAAAGTCATGCGCACTCAGGCTCGGCGGGAGATCAAAGCTCCGGCCCAACTGGAGGTGACGGTAGACCACGGTGCCGGCCGCGGAACCATCGCGGGTCGCATCGATCAGGATGACCGCCCGCCGGCCCTCAAATTCCCCCAGCAGGTTCGCCCCGCCGGTGCCGCCATCAAGCAGGCGGACGCCCGCCAGCGGCGGCTCCGCCTCGAGCCAGCGCAGCGCATGCACGCCCGCACCCTCGTCACCCATCAGCAAATTGCCGACGCCGAGCACCAGGATGCGGTCACTGGCGTTGATCGGCGGGCAGATCGCAAAACTTTCCCCCACCAGGGTGGTGTCGATCAGGCTGATCATGGGGCGGGGCGGTGGCGGCGGGAGGGGCAAGTCGGAAGGATCCGCCCGGCACTAGACCTTGGGCCGCGACCCGGTCTGGCGGGATTTCGTGGGCAGGCCTGAGATGCCGGTGGCTTCCTGCGCGGCGATCTTGTGCTTCTCCATGAATTTCCAGCCGCCGATGATCGAGGACATCACCCCGTGGCCCTCGACGTAATCGTGGTAGAACACGAGGTAGACATGGATGAAGGTGAAAATGACAAACAGCCACATGCCGGCGTAGTGATAGGTGCGCACGGCGCCTTCGCTGCCGAACAGCGGCGTCACCCACGTGAACAGGCGCGGGAGCCAGGACTGGCTCGTTGGCGCCATGAGCGCGAAGCCGGTGACCACCTGAAAAACCGTCAGCAAGCCCGTGGCGGCATAGGTGAAATAGGCCACCGCGTTATGCCCGAGCGCATGCACGGCCTTGTCGCTGGACTGCATGATGTCGACCTTGAGCACCTGCCAGACCTCGCGCAGCTGCGCCTTGGTGAGCGGCAGGAAGTTGCGCCAGCTGGCGTACTTGTTGCCGGCGAAGGACCAGTAGATCCGCACCAGGAAATTCGCGAGCAGCACGTAGCCGCTGGTGAAGTGCACGAAACGCACCTTGCCGAACCAGAAGCTCGTCCAGGCCTCCCCGGAATTCATCAGGGCCGGCGGGTGCGTGATCACCCAGCCGGTGACGCCGAGGGTGATGATCGCGAGGGCATTGATCCAGTGGAACCAGCGTACCGGCTGCTGCCACACGTAGACGCGTTGGTAATCGTGCGAGGCGTTCATGGGGTGGGCCTCCGGTTCAGTTGACCATCACGTCGTGGCGGGCGATTTCCTTCTTGTCCTCGTAGAGGTGCACCGCGCAGGCGAGGCAGGGATCGAACGAATGGATCGTGCGGATGATCTCCAGCGGCTGTTGCGGATCGTGCACCGGTGTGCCGATGAGCGCAGCCTCGTAGGCGGAGCGCTGGCCCTTGGCATCGCGGGGCGAGGCGTTCCAGGTGCTCGGGACGACCAGCTGGTAATTCTCGATCTTCTGCTCGTTGATGACGATCCAGTGCGCGAGCGCGCCGCGGGGCGCCTCGCTGGTGCCGACGCCCTTGGCCTGCTTCGGCCAGGAGGAAGGCTCCCATTTTTCGCGCGTGAACGTCCGGGTGTCACCCGCCTTGATGTTCGCGAGGAGCTGGTTGTAGAAATCCAGGCTCCAGCGGGCCGCGAGCTGCGACTCGATGGCGCGGGCCGCGGTGCGGCCGAGCGTCGAGAACAGGACCGAAGGCGGCGCGTTGAGCGCGCCCAGGGTGGCGGTGACCGCATCCTTGATCTCGGCATTGCCTCCGGCATAGCCGACGAGCATGCGGGCCAGCGGACCGACTTCCATGGCGTGGCCCTTCCAGCGCGGCGTCTTGAGCCAGCTGTACTTCGCGTCGGTGTCGAGATTGGCGTAGGGCGGTTTGGGCCCGGAATATTTGAGCTTCGTCTCGCCCTTCCACGGATGCAGGCCGGCGGCGGCACCCTCGTATTCGTACCACGAGTGGTCGATGAATTCCTGGATGCCCGTGTCGTCGCGCGGGTCCACCGGATGCACAGTGCTCAGGTCGCGGCCGAGGATCGCGCCGCGCTGGAACTTGTAGCTGCTGATGTCAGAGAAGCCGTTGGTCGGCAGGTCGCCGTAGCAGAGGTAGTTGTCCAGGCCGCCGCCGATGCCCGCCCAGTCCAGGTAAAACGGGGCGACCGCGAGGACGTCGGGAATGTAAACCTGCTCGATGAACTGCTGGCCCTGCTTGAGCAGGTCGCCGACCATCGCGAGGCGCTCGGCATTGATCGCGTTGGCCTCGTTGATGTTGATCGAGCACGGCATGCCGCCGACGAGATAGTTCGGGTGCGGATTCTTGCCGCCGAAGATGGTGTGGACCTTGACGATCTCCTTCTGCCACTCGAGCGCCTCGAGGTAGTGCGCGACCGCCATGAGGTTGGCCTCGGGCGGGAGCTTGTACGCGGGATGGCCCCAGTAGCCGTTGGCGAAGATGCCCAGCTGGCCGCTCTCGACGAACTTCGTCAGGCGTTTCTGGATGTCCGAGAAATAACCCGGCGAACTCTTGGGCCAGTGCGAGATGCTTTGCGCCAGCGTCGACGTGGCCGCGGGGTTGGCCTTCAGCGCGCTGACCACATCCACCCAGTCGAGGGCGTGGAGGTGGTAGAAGTGCACGACATGGTCCTGCATGTACTGCGCGCAGAACATGATGTTCCGGATCAGCTCGGCGTTGGGCGGGACCTGGACCTGAATGCCGTCCTCGACCGCGCGCACGGAGGCCAGCGCGTGCACCGTGGTGCAGACGCCGCAGACGCGCTCGCAGAACGCCCAGGCGTCGCGCGGGTCGCGGCCCTTGAGGATGATTTCCAAGCCGCGCACCATCGTGCCGGCGCTCCAGGCGTCAACGATCTTGCCGTCCTTGATTTCGGCCTCGATCCGGAGATGGCCTTCGATGCGGGTAACTGGATCAACTACAATGCGGGTGCTCATGGGGCTGGGGGGTAGAAGTTAGATGGAATGGTCGTCAGTCGCGGCGGCGTCGGCTGTTTCCGCCTTCTCGGCGTTTTCACCGGTCTGTTCGCCGATTTCATTGCGCTTACGGAAGTTCGTCATGACCGCATGCGCGGCCACACCCACCGCCGCGGCGCCGAGGGCGACCTGGCCCAGCGTGTCGGCCGTGGCCTCGACGCCAAAGCCCGGGAAGTTGGGCAGGCGCTCGTAGAACGGACCCTTGTCCCAGAAGTTTTCCTCGGAGCAGCCGATGCACGGGTGACCCGACTGGATCGGGAAGCTGACGCCGCCGTTCCAGCGGATCGTGCCGCAGGAGTTGTAGGTCGTGGGCCCCTTGCAACCGACCTTGTAGAGGCAGTAACCCTTCCGCGCATTCTCGTCGTCGAAGCTCTCGACAAAAAGACCGGCGTCGAAGTTCGGGCGGCGGTAGCACGTGTCATGGACCCGGCGGGAGTAGAAGGCCTTCGGGCGGCCGAGATTGTCCAACTCCGGGATGGCATCAAAGGCCAGCAGGTGCACCAGCACGCCGGCCATGACCTCCGCGATCGGGGGGCAGCCCTGGACGTTGATGATCGGCTTGCCGGCGATGACCTTCTTGATCGGCATCGCCTGCGTCGGATTCGGCTTCGCGGCCTGCACGCAGCCGGAACAGGCGCAGTTGCCCCAGGCGATGATCGCCTTGGCATGCTCCGCCACTTCCTCCGCGATGCCCTTGGCGGTCTTGCCGCCGATGCAGCAATAGACCCCGTCCTCCGCGAGCGGCACGGAGCCCTCGATGCAGAGGAGGTACTCGCCCTTGTACTTCGCCATGGTGTCCTGCAGCGCCTGCTCGGCCTGGTGGCCCGAGGCCGCCATCAGCGTCTCCGTGTAATCCAGCGAGATCTTGTCGAGGAGGATGTCGGCGACGATCGGGTGCGAGCTGCGCAGGAAGGACTCGCTGCAGCAGGTGCACTCCTGAAAATGGAGCCAGATCACCGGGATGCGCTTCTTGGTCTCGAGGGCCTTGACCACCTGGTCGACGCCGGCACCTTGCACGCCGATGCACGCGCCAATCCAGGCGCAGAAGCCGAGGAATTCCCGGCGCGACACGCCGCGGGCGATGACTTGGTCGTAGATCGTCTGTTCCTTGGGGAGGGTTTCGAGTTCGAGGGACATGGGAGGGAGGTTTCGGCTGGGCCAAAAAAACGGGCGCGCAGCGCGGGGGGAGGGTTACAACACGGGGTTCAGGGTTGGGCCACAGTACCGGAACCGGCGGCGCGACGTTGTGCGTCACTTGGCAAAAACTGGGCGTATCTTGCGAAGACACCCCCCGGCGCTGGACGCCAAGGATTGCGCTGTGCATCTATTGGCCTCATGCACGAGGTCGGCATCATGCAGTCGGCGTTGGACGCCATCCGGCAGCAGGCCGTGAACCACGGTGCCACGCACGTGTCGCGGATTGTACTGCGCATCGGCACCCTGGCCGGGGTGGACCAGGAAGCCCTGCGTTTCGCCTATGAGGCCCTGACGCCGGGCAGCCTGGCCGACGGCGCCGTGCTCGAAATCGAAACCGTGCCGGCCCGCGCCTACTGCGCCTCCTGCCGCGCCGAGTTCGGCGCCAGCCGCGGCTTCATTTTCGAATGCCCGCAATGCCACGCGTTCTCCGGCGAGATCCGCGCCGGGCGCGAACTGGGCATCGCCCGCCTGGAATTTCCGTAACCCATCATGAACTCCCCCGCCCCCCTCCCCACCACGCCCGAGTCCGCCCCGGATTATCACATCCATGCGCTCACCGGTGCGGCCACCGGCTCCACCCGCGACCTCTCCGGCCCGCTGTCCGCCGAGATCACGGCCGCCTTCGCCGCCAGCCCCGACGGCGAGATCGCCGTGCGCTCCGTCGACGTGAACATCCCGCTCCTCGAGAAGAACGACATCCTCGCCGAGCGGAACCGCGGCTACTTCCTCGGCCGCGGCCTCACCGCGCTCAACCTCGTGTCCTCCCCCGGCGCCGGCAAAACCACGCTGCTCGAGCGCACCCTTGACGAGTTCGGCCGGCAGCACCGCTGCGCGGTGCTCGTCGGCGATCTCGAGACCGACAACGACGGCCAGCGCCTCAGCCGGCCCCATGCCCCCGTCGCGCAGATTACCACCGGCACGGTCTGCCACCTCGACGCTGGCATGATCGCGCGCGCCGCGCAGTCCATCGACCTCGACGGCGTGCGCATCCTCTTCATCGAGAATGTCGGCAACCTCGTCTGCCCCGCCTCGTTCGACCTCGGCGAGCAGGTGCGCGTCGTCCTGCTCTCCACCACCGAGGGCGAGGACAAGCCCCTCAAGTACCCGCCGATCTTCAAGTCCGCCAACCTCGTCCTGCTCACGAAGGTGGATGTGGCGGACGTGCTAGGCTTCAAGCGCGACGTTGCGGTCGAGAACATCCGCCGCATCGCCCCCCAGGCGCAGATCATCCAGCTCTCCGCCCGCACGGGTGAGGGCATGGCGGAATGGTACGCCTTCCTGCAGGCCCGCGCCGGCCGGCGCTGAGTTTCCCTTCACCCCATGCCCGCCACCCCGACAGTCACCGACGTGCTCATCCGCGTCCGCGGCACGGTGCAGGGCGTGGGCTACCGGCCGTTCGTCCACCGCACCGCCACGCACCTCGGCCTCGCCGGCTGGGTCCGCAATGACGCCGAGGGCGTGCTCATCCGCGTCGCCGGTGACGCCCGCCACGTCGCGGCGCTCAAGGAAGCCCTCGTGCACGCCGCCCCGGATGCCGCGATCGTCACCGCGCTGGACGAAGGGGAGCCCGGTCCCGCCGACGCCCCCGTGGGCGCGCGGTTCGCCATCGCGCCCAGCGGCCCCGGCGGGGAAATCACAACGGCCATCCCCCCCGATCTCGCCCTGTGCGACGACTGCCGCCGCGAACTCCTCGACCCCGCCAACCGGCGCCACCGCTATCCGTTCATCAACTGCACCCAGTGCGGCCCGCGCTACTCCCTCATCGAACGACTGCCTTACGACCGCCCGCACACCACCATGCGCGCGTTCCGTCAGTGCCCGGACTGCCAGCGCGAATACGACGATCCCGCCAGCCGGCGCTTCCATGCCGAGCCCAACGCGTGCCCGGTCTGCGGACCCCATCTCAGCCTCACGGACGCCGCCGGCGGGGTGAAGGCCGAGCGCGAGGCCGCGCTCCGCACCACGGGTGAACTTCTCAGCGGCGGAGCGATCCTGGCGGTCAAGGGCGTGGGCGGCTACCATCTCATGTGCGACGCGACCAACGGGCCGGCCCTGACCGCATTGCGCGCGCGCAAGCACCGCGATGAAAAGCCGCTGGCC
>QQNC01000140.1 GCA_003402695.1 Verrucomicrobiota bacterium
CTGGGTCTGCTGGCCATCGCCCGGGCCGACGTGACCCTCGCGCCCCTGTTCCAGGATCACGCGGTGTTGCAGCGCGACCAGCCCCTGCCGGTCTGGGGCCGCGCCGAGCCCGGCGAGCACGTGACCATCGATTTCCACGACCAAAAAATCGGCACGACCACCGGAGCGGATGGCCGTTGGATGGTTTATCTGGCCGCCGTGCCCGCCTCGGCCGAGCCCGCCGAGCTGGTCGTGACCGGGAAAAACACCCTCACGGTGAAGGATATTCTCGTGGGCGAGGTCTGGCTCGCGTCCGGCCAGTCGAACATGGAGTGGCCGCTGAAATTCGCCGTGAACGGCGAGCGCGAGATCGCGGCCGCAAATTTTCCCCAGCTGCGCCTGTTCTCCGTCCTGCGCCACATCTCCGTTACACCTATTGAAACGGTCACCGGCACCTGGCAGCCCTGCACCCCGGAGTCGGTGCGGGCCTTCAGCGCCGTGGCTTATTTTTTCGCGCGCGACCTGCAGCGCAAACTCGGCGTGCCCGTGGGCGTCATCGGCACCTATTTTGGCGGCACCCCCATCGAGACCTGGATGAGCGCCGCCACCCTGCGGGGCACCGCCGTCTGGCCGGTAATCGAGGCGCGCTGGCTGAAGGAGACCGCGGATTTTCCGACGTATAAGCTGCAGTACCCCGCCCTGCGGGCGGCCTGGGGCAAGGCCGAGGAACATGCCAAGGCAACCCACACCAAGAATCCCCTGCCGTGGCCGCCGCCGCCCGTGGGACCCGGCACGCAATTTGATCCGAGCGGACTGTTCAACGGCATGATCGCCCCGCTGCAGCCCTACGCGCTGCGGGGGATGATCTGGTACCAGGCCGAGCAAAACTGGGCGCACCCGGAGGAATACACCGAGCTGTTTCCCACGATGATCCGCTCGTGGCGCGCCGAGTGGGGCCAGGGCGACTTTCCGTTTTACTTCGTGCAACTCGCCAATTTTACCGTCGTCGCCGACCCCACCAACCGCGGCTGGGCGCAAATCCGCGAGTCGCAAACCCGGGCCCTCGCACTCCCGGCGACCGGCATGGCGGTCGCCATCGACATCGGAAACCCGAAGGACATCCACCCGCTCAACAAGCAGGACGTCGGCCGGCGGCTCGCGCTCATCGCAAAGACCTCGGTCTACGGCATTCCCGGGGATTTCAGCGGACCGATTTTTACCTTCGTGACCGGCGACCACTCCGCGCTACGCGTCCATTTCACCCACGCCGGCACCGGCCTGATTGCAGCCAACAAGCCCGTGCAAGCCCTCGAGGTCGCCGGCGCCGATAAAATTTTCCATCCCGCCACCGGCAAGATCGAGCGCGACACCCTGCTCGTCTCCTCGCCCCTGGTGAAGCTGCCCCTCGCCGTGCGCTACGCCTGGACCAACGCCCCCGAGGCCAACCTCTTCAACGGCGCCGGTCTGCCCGCCGCGCCGTTCCGATCCGACGACTGGGACCCCGCGCCTCAGCCGGCCCCGGCCAGCCAGCGGGCAAACCCGAAATAAACCGGGATCCCGATCACCACGTTGAACGGGAAGGTGATCACGAGCGCGGCCGTGAGGTAATAGGCCGGGTTGGCCGCCGGCAGGGCGATCCGGACCGCCGCCGGCGCCGCAATGTACGACGCGCTCGCCGCCAGCGTGCCCAGCACCGTGGCGCCCCCCACCCCAAGTCCGGCCCACCGCCCCAGCGCCACACCCAGCAGGCCGTGCAGGAGAGGCATCACGATTGCAAAGCCGCACAGAAACACCCCCGCCGTCTTCAGGTCGCGCAACCGCCGGCCGGTCACCAATCCCATCTCCAGCAAAAACAGCGTCAGCACGCCCTTGAACGGCACATCGAAGAGCGGCGCGACCTGCTCAAAGCCCTTCTTGCCCGACACCCACCCAATCAGCAGGCCCCCGAGCAGCAGCATGATGCCCTTGCTCGTCAGCAGTTCGTGCAGGACCCGCGGCCGGCCGGCCGGCGCCGCGACCGGCAAGGCCGTGAAACCCAAGGCCGCCCGGGCCGGCTCCAACCCGCCGGCTCCCACCGGGTCCGCCCGCCGGACCAGATAGAGCGCCACCAGGATCGCCGGCACCTCCATCACCGCCAGCAGCGCCGGCATAAAAGGCTCGGCCGTCACCTGCCGCGACTCGAGAAAGGCCAGACAGGCCCCGAAAGTGACCACCGACACGGAGCCATAGTGCGCCGCGATCGCCCCGGCATTGGTCGCGTCAAACCGCCCCAACCGCCGCAGGATGGCATAACTCCACCCCGGGATCGCCGCGCACAGGCCGAGCGCCAGCAACAGCGGCCGCAGGATGTCCCCGGGCATCACCCCGTCCAGCTTGGCCCCGCCCTTCAGCCCGATGGCCAGCAGCAGGTAAATGGTCAGCGCCGCCGACAGCGGCTCCGGAATCTTCAACTCACTCCGCACCAGCGTGGCGAAAAGGCCCAGCCCGAAGGCGAGCACCATGGGCGAAAGCAGGCTGGGTCCGAAGGCGTGAAGGAGGTCCATGACGCCGGCGATAAGTGAAACGTAATACATGAAGTCAACTTCATTATTTAGTTTTCTTGTCACCGTCCCGCCCCGCGCCATCCTGCCGCCATGGCCGCCCCCGCCCGCCCGCCCGCCAGCTGGACCTTCCTGACCAACCACACCCACGTGCTGGTCTGTCTCGACCGGAACACGGACATCACCCTCCGCGAGGTCGCCCGGCAGGTGGGGATCACCGAGCGCGCCGTGCACGCCATCGTGACCGCCCTCGAGGCGGAAGGCGTGCTGACGCGCACGCGCGAGGGCCAGCGCAACCGCTACCGGCTCAACCGCGGCCATCGCCTCCGCCATCCCCTGGAATCCCACCGTAAGATCGGCGACCTGCTGGACTTGGTTGGTTCCGATTAAGGCGGCTCCGGCAGGTTTTTGTCGCCTGAAGCCAAGAAACCAGGAGCCAGACTGAGGTGGCCGTCGCAGTTCTCCGTTTCTGGCTTCCTGGCTTCCCCTTGGAACCAACCCTCCGCGCTCAGCCCAATGCGGGCTTCCGGCCGCACAATTTTTCCTAAGATCCCGGCTTCGGTCACGTCTTGCATGGAGAACCCTCCCCTCCATGAAACGCTTCCTCGCCTCCCTCGGCGCGCTCTGCGCCACCGTCCTCGTCTCTGCCGCGCCTGTGCCGGTGGACTCTGCCATCACCGCGGTCACGGTTTACCCCGACCGCGCCGTCGTCACCCGCACGGGTACGGTCGAACTGCCGGGCGGCATCACCGAACTTACATTCGTCAACCTGCCCCAGGCCCTCACCGAGCACTCGCTCCAGGTCAGCGGCAAGGGCACCGCCCAAGCCCTCATCCTCGACGTCGCCACCAAACAGACTTACGTCGACTTCACCCCCAATGCGCGCGTGAAGGAACTCGAGGACCAGCTGCGCGCGCTGCAGAAGCAGCTGCGCGGGCTCGATGACCGCAACGGCGTGCTCTCGGCCCAGAGCGTCATGCTCGACCGCATGGAAGCCGCCCTCTTCGCCCCGCCGACCAAGGACGTGCCCCGGCCCGACCTGACCCAGTTCACCAATTCACTCACTTATCTCTCCGAGCAGAAATCCCGCATCATCGCCGAGCACACCACGCTCGATGAATCACGCGAGGGCCTCACCAACAAGGTCAACACCACCCAAAACCAGCTCAACGAGCTGCGCGGCGCCGGTGGCCGCGGTTACAAGACCGTCACCGTCCGCGTCTCCGCCCCGCAGGCTGGCAACCTCTCGGTCGCCCTCTCCTACACCGTCCCCGGCGCCAGCTGGGTGCCGAGCTACGACGCCCGCATCCTCAGTGCTGAGCGGGCCGTCAACCTCGGCTACTTCGGCGTCGTCCGCCAGAGCACCGGCGAGGACTGGAAGGACGTCGCCCTCACGCTCTCCACCGCCCGCCCCGGCTTCGGCGGCGGCGCCCCCGTGCTCGCCACCTGGAATCTCGACATCTTTATCGCCCGCCAGATCGCGGGGTATGGTGGGATGCGCGAAGATATGGCCAAGAGTGTGGCCGCACCGGCCGCGATCAACCTGCAGAGCCTCACGAGCAATGCACCGATGGAAATGGCCGATAAAAAGGAAAAGGACGCCGAGATGGCCGTCGCCATGATCGAGACGGGCGCCACCAGCGCCTCTTTCAAGATCGCCACCTCTGCCAGCGTCCCCAGCGACAACTCGCCCCAGAAGGTTCCGATCATGAGCGAGCGGCTGGCCGCCAAGCCCGAGTACCTCACCGTCCCCAAGCGCCTCACGACAGCTTTCCTCACCGCCAAGGTCGTCAACACCTCCGAGTTCCCGCTGCTCTCCGGCGCCATGAACGTCTTCCTCGACGGCACCTTCGTCGCCACGAGCGGTCTGCGGACCGTCATGCCGGGCGAGAAGTTCGACCTCGCCCTCGGCGCCGACGAGGCCATCGCCGTGAAATACCGGCGCGTGAACAAATTCACCGAGGACACCGGCCTGACCAACTCCGGCAAGCGCATCACCTACGAGTACCTGCTCACCGTGCAGAACAACAAGCGCACCTCCGAGCACGTCATCGTCGCCGACCAGGTCCCGCTCTCCCGCAACGAGAAGGTCGTCGTGAAGCTGCTCGCCCCCGACATGCAGGAAGTGAAGCCCACCGACGAGGGCACGCTCAAGTGGTCCCTCGACCTCAAGCCCGGCGAAAAGCGTGAGCTGACCGTGAAATTCTCCGTCGAGTACGCCAACGGCGTGAACGTGATCGGCTTGGAGTAATTCCCGGCCTGACCCTCCTGCGCCGCGGCCCAACCGGGCCGCGGCTTTTTTATGCCATCAACCGCCAGAGGGTTCTTTCCGCCCGTGCAAGGTCCGGGGACTCCTGACCGAGTCCCCGCCTCCCACAGGTTTTCCTCTGATCGAGTGAAGCCCGCTCCTTTTTCCCCATTTCCCGGCCTCCCCTTTTCCCCGTCGGTCCGGCCTCCTGTCGTTTTCACTTAATAGGGGAAACGACTTTTACCCGGGCAATTACCCCGGCGAACACGGTTTCCGCCCGTGCGAATGAGCCCGGGATTTATTTTCTAAAAAATTCGCCCCCGGAACTTTTTGACGGGATTGTTTCATGCCCTGCACTTGCGAAAATTCCGCTACCCGCTATCATTAGGAAGCATGAAACTCCGCCCTCTCCTCGTGATTGCTTCCTTCCTCGCCATGTTCTCCTTCGCCCGCGCCGAGCCCCTCAAGGTCGGCGATTCCGCCCCCGCCATCTCCGGTGTTACCGAAACTGGCGCCAAACTCGCGTTCGCCGACGTCTACACCAAGCAGCCGTACACCCTCGTTTATTTCTACCCGAAGGCCGACACCCCCGGCTGCACCGCCCAAGGCTGCTCGCTCCGCGACGGCTATGAGGCGCTCACCCAAAAGGGCGTGGCTGTCATCGGCGTGAGCCACGACGACGTGGAGGCCCAGAAGGCCTTCAAGGACAAGTACCACCTGCCCTTCACGCTCATCGCCGATCATGACGGTGCGGTCATCTCCGCTTTCGGCGTCCCCACCTATCCGGTCGTCGGTTTCGCCCACCGCCAAGCCTACCTCATCAAGAACGGAAAGATCATCTACACGGACTACCGGGGCACGACCAGCACGCAGGCCGAGGCTATCCTGCAGGTCCTCGCCGCGCAGTAATTCCTCGCGCGCGTTTGTTTTTCTAGGGCGGGGTCTTCGGACCCCGCCTTTTTTGTGATCACGCAAAACCTCCCGCCCCCGCGATCCAGTGTAACCTATTGGGTTACACTGGATCGGGGGTCCGCCGCGTAAGCCCGGTGGAGGGTTTTACGCGCCGGGTGTTTTGTTATAGTTCCTCGTCGCGCGCCCCCGGCAGGACGGAAGCCGCCGGGTCAAGCCGCACCCGTTCCAACCAGTCGGCCATCAGAGACTGGCTCGCCGCCACCGGCGCGGGCCAGGGTGCCGCCACGAGGTCAATGACCCGCAACGCCCCGTCCTCGCACCGCACAAAATTTCGCGCATGCAAATCCGCCACCAGCCAGGCCGCCGCGCCGTGGAACAGCAGTCGCGGGTGGTCGCGGTTCGCCCGCAGGAAGCGCGAGGGAATCTCGATCAGCCCCACCGGCAGCACGCCGGACACATCGTCCCCCTGCGGCAGCGGCTGGCCGAGCGCCTGCTTCGCCACGACAATGCCCTCGGGCGTCACCGCCACCACCTCGGTCGCCATCCCGCCGAGCGCGTGAATGAGCAATAATTTCTCCAGCAGACCGCGGTAGTCGCCCAGCCGCGCCTCCGCCAGCAGTGCGCCTTCGTCGCCGGGCTGAAACCCAAACACACTGCCAATCCGCTTTTCCTCGCGCGGCAGGTAGAATTTATAAACCGAGCCATCCGTTTCCGCGGCGAAGGCCCACGCCTCCACTCCGCCGCCGATCCGGCGCAGCCGCGGATTGGCTTCCTCCAGCGGATTCTCCGCCGCGGTTAAAAACCCAAAATCGTCCAGCGTTTTCAGCGGCAGCAGCGCGCGCCACGCCCGGATCGCATCGCCCAGCGCCGCCCATTCCTGGCCGGCGGCCTCAAGCAGGCTTACTTCGTCTTCCGCGAGGACGACGAGATCGCGGTCCGAATCTGCGCGGAGATCGCATTCGGCTGCCGCCGCGCCGAGGCGAGCGAGCGCTTCCAGTCGTCGCTCGTGATCGTGTTGAAGAGCGGCGCGGTCGTCCGCGCCCGGGAGGGTGCAGCCGTGGATGCGGGTGGGTTGTCCGGTGAAGGCATCTTGCATGAGTCCGCCATGGGCGAAACGTCGGCGGCGGCGGACTCAAACGCAACGCCGGTTTGCCGACAAGTTATTCGCACGCGAATCGCGGAGGGGACGGCATCTGATCGCGGAAACGCGGAGGAGCGGAAAAGGCAGGGAATCCGGAACGCTTCCCGATATTTCCGCTCCTCCGCGTCTCCGCGATAAAGTCTTAGGCCGAGGCCTGCTCCGCGGTCGCGGCGACCGGCGGCGCCTTCGACACCAGCACCTTGTCCACCCGGCGGCGGTCCATGTCCACGACCTCAAATCTCCAGCCCGACCAGTCAAAATAATCGCCCGCCAGCGGGATGCGGCCGAAGTGCGTGACCACAAACCC
>QQNC01000141.1 GCA_003402695.1 Verrucomicrobiota bacterium
CAAAAACCATCCCGGCTAGATTGTTCTCCTCGAGGTTTGAAGATTGATCCGTGTCGTTCGTGTAATCCGTGGTAAAAATTGCCTGGGTTTTTCAAAATTCGCGCTTATTCGCGTGATTCGCGGGCCACGACTTCCCCTGTTTTTCGCCTAGTCTTTGGGCCCGCGGCGGTGCTTCATGCGGGGAGTTTTCCACCATGAAACGCACCCTCCTGAAACTACTCTTGGTTCTCGTGCTGCTGCCGCTGGCGGCGGTGGCCGGCGACCCGGCGATCAACGGTCGCTGGCGCCTTGACCTCACCCGCAGTACCGTGCTCGACGGCTGGTCCACGGCGGATGTCGTCATCCAGCTGGCCGACAGCAAGGTCGGATTCCGCTACGACATGACCTGGCACTCCACCAAGGTCGCGGCGAGCCAGACGGTCGATACCGCGCAGGCGGTGGACCTCACGAATTTCTTCCGCATCGATCAGCGCCACATGGCGGTGTACGCCCAGCCGAAGTCGGCTGCGCGGGTCCAGGCAACCTGGATCGACGGCGGCCGCACGCTGCGGATCGAGGCTCAGGTGCCGCTCGAAACCTCGCAGGGCAACACGACGATGCGGGTCTACCAGGAATTTCGGCTGCAGGAGGGCAACGCGGAGCTGGTGCTGATCGAGCTGCACAACACGCGCAGCCGCCCGCTGGTGTATCATTTCACGAAAGTGGCCGAGGCGGCGGCGAAAAAATAATCCCATGAAACGAATTTCCTTTTTTCTCGCCCTGATCCTTCCCGCCCTGCCCGGGCTCCGCGCCGCCGAGGCGGCCCCGGCCACGCCCGCGCGCGCGGCCTATGTGATGCACTTTGACGGCGACTGGAAGATCGCCGGCGGTCTGCCCGAGAAGGCGCTGCTGATCGGCCTGCAGGGTCTCGCCAACCGCTCGGCCCCGCGGTTCTACATCGTACACGCCGAGGGTTTCCCGTGGGAAATCACCGGGCCGCTGGAGGATTTCTACGCGCGCAAGCACGGCGTGAAGTTCACGGAACTGAAGACCACCGAGGAGGCGCTGGGGCATTTTGCCCAGTATGCGAAGGGCTACGTGGTCTGGGATCCCACGATGATGCCGACGATGAACGTCGCCTACACCATCGCCGGCCTGGAGGACGCCGTGGTGGTGACCCCGGCCCTGATCCCGCTCGCCGAACGTCACGGGCTGAAGCCGATCGATGACCTGCGCGGCCGTTACGCCGGCCAGACCGACGCCCAGATCTACACCGATGCGAAGCGCCGCTACTGGGCGCGCTGCAGCCACGACCAGCTGATCCTGCTGGGTGGGCAGCGCGGCGACATCCGCATCCCGGCCATCGCCGACTGGGGCGTGCGTCAGAAGATGTTTTTCCACGACCTCTCGGCCAACCCGATCCACGCCGACGAGCTGGCGCTGGAAAAGCAGTTTTTCTCCGAGCTCAATCCCGGCGGCACGATTTTCGGCTGGCACGTCTACGGCAAGGACACCGAGGAGCAGCACACGACCCTGATCTCGACCTACGGGTTGAAGATGGAGGGCCTGCAGAGCCTGCCGAACCTGAGCTTCAACTGCCAGTTCGGCTTCACGCCCGGGTTCAAGTTCACCAACCACCACCACGTCGCACCGGAGACCAAGCTTGTGGCGGAACCGAAGGTTTACCTCGCCTTCGTGCAGTCCGACGGCATCGGCATCGGGGTTTGGACCAAGCCCGGACGCGGCCGGCTGCCGCTCAGCTGGGGCGCCATCATGGGCTGGGTGCATTTCTCGCCGGCGGCGCTGGAGTATTTCCACGAGAGCGCCACGCCGAACGACTACTTCATCGGCGGCCTGTCGGGCCCGTCGTACATGTACCCGAATCACATTCCGGCCAACCGGTTCGGCCTCCTCATGAAGGAGGCGGATGACCTCATGAAGGTGCTCGACGAGCGCATCTTCGAGATCATGGACAACTCCGCGGCTGACGGAAACCTCGGCAATGCCGACCTGACCAAGGAGACGGTGGACCGTTATTACGCGGCGTTCCCGGATGTCGCCGGTTTCATCAACGGCTACGGCCCGGCGCGCACGCGCGACCTGCGGGACGGACGGCCGCTGATTTCCTACGACTACTACATCGATCCGCGTCGGCCCCGCGAGGAAGTCACCGCCGATCTGAACGAGCTCATCGCGCTCAACTCGAAGCGGCCCTATTTCCTGCTGGTGCACGTCCGCGAGTCGAACGACGTCAACAGCCTGGTCGAGGTGATCAAGCAGCTCACCGGCCCGGTGGAAGTGGTGCCGCTCGACACGTTCATGAAGCTGGCCGCCAGCAACCAGACCTACGTCACGCGCTACCAGGACCCGGCGGACCCGAAGCATTTCAAGGGCTACTGAGCGAGGGGCCTTGGCGGCTCCGTGGCGGCTGCGGCGGCCGATGACTCCAGGATCAAAAGCTTGCCGGTGCTGGCGGGGAGGAAGATTTTTTCTGTGGCGTGATAGCTCGCGGCGGTTTGCAGGCCGGTGATGGCGGGCGCGGTGATGCGCACCTTTTGGGAATCGAGGCCGAGGGCGCGCCAGTCGATGGCGAGCAGGCATGAGGTATTTTCCTTCGCCCAACTCGCGAGGACAACGAGGGTGCGACCCTCACGACGGTAAACGGTGGCGAGCACGTCGCGCTGGTCGGTTTTTACGGGACAGGCGGCATCCCAGTAACCGATCATCTGCGCTTCCCTGAGGCCAAAGTCGTCCCAGAATTTCCAGAGCGCGCGCGGGTCGCTCGCGCCCCAGCCGAGGCGGTTCGACATGCCGTAGAGCATGCCGCGCCACGGGTGGCCGCCACCTTGGAGCATCTCGCTGAAGAGGCCGAAGGGCAGGCCCGCAATCTCGACGAGCCAGTAGTCGGGCGAGTCGTCGTAGTCGTAGCCCTCGCCCATCCAGAGGCTGTCCACGAAAGGGAACAGCTCGAGGTATTGGTTGGCGGGGCTGTTGAGGCCGTATTCGACGTGAAAGTTGTTGCCGGAGTGGAAGTCGATCAGGGCGCCGGTCTTGGCGCGCTGCATGACCTTGCGGACACGTTTCATGATCTCGCGGTCATAACCGATGCCGTCGAGGTAGAGTCCGTCGACGCCGGTGTGGCGCATGAGCCAGTTGACGCCTTCGAGATAATAATTGTGCCAGCGCGAGAGGCTGGTGGTGGCGATGGCGGCGTCGTAGTGGCCGGGGCCGAGCGGGTCGTGCCACGCGGGCACGTAGCCGGAGATCACATGTTCGCGCAGCCAGGAACTGCCGACGGACGGAGTGGCGTCGCCCTTCTTGGCGGTGAACTGGTCGGCGAGGTGGAAACCGGGGCCGTTAAGGAAAACTTCGTCGCCGAGGCTGCGCAGGGCCCAAAACTCGCCCGTGTAGTTCGACTGCTCGCGCACGGTGTAATAGAGCTTCACCTTCAGGCCGGCGCCGTGGGCTGCGTTGGTGAAATCCGTGATCTCGCGGGCGAAGTTGAAGGGGTAGTTGATGTTTCTGTTGATGGGGTCGCTCTGGTGAAGCGTGATGATGCGTGCACCGGCGGCTTTGGCGTCGGCGACGGCGAGGTGCGAATGTTCGCTGTGCGAGTGGCGCCAGTCCCAATGGTCCGGATCGAGCGGGTGGAAAGGGGTGAGCAACAGGCCAAAGTTGAGCTGCATCTCCTCGCCGGCCACGAGGTGCCGGGCCCCGGTGTAGGCGCGGACGACGACGCGGTCGCCTTCCTCGCGCACCGTGCAGCCGCCCTTGCCGCCGTTGCTCCAGTCGCGATACGGCCCGGTCAGCTTCATGTTGTAGAGGTCCCAAGTGTCGGTGACGTGCTTGAGGCGAAGCTGGAGGCCGGCGTTGATGTCGCCGATCCAGAGGAGGCCGTTGGCGCGGTTGACGTCCCACTTCCACGACCAGTCGGGCTTCCGGTTGCCGCCTTTGTGGCCCAGGCCCATCATGTAGGGGACGGCGGCGCGGCGGAAGGGGATTTCCAGTGCCGTGTCGGCAAGATCCGTGTCGGTGGATGCGCGGAGCGTGAGCCGGTAGTTGATGTATCCGTCGCTCTCGAGCTTGGCGGTATAGGAGAGATTCAGCGCACCGGAGCGGCTCTGCGCGGCCCAAGTGACGGCCCCGGGGGCGGACTGTTTGAACTCAGCGCTACCGTGCCACGCGGCACCGGTCACGGTGAACTGCATCGGGCCGGCGAGCAGTTCCTGGGCGGGGCCATCGGCGCGGTCCACATTGCGAGTGAAGGTGCTGATGATGCTCTCAGGGAAACCAAATTCGTTCAGTTGCACGCGCCGGCCAATCAGACTGAGGGTGCGCCCGTGGTGGGAGATGGGGGCGTAGGGTGCGGGCACCTCGTCGTCGAGACCGAGGGTGGAGTCGAGCCAGCGGAGGCGCGAGTGGCGCCAGATTTCGCTGTCGCCGGCATCGGCCAGATTCTGGTCCCTCACGACGAGCGTGAGGAGCACGGAAGTGGCGGCGGTGTTTTTGGGGCGCACCGTGAGGGTGCCGGTGTAAATCGCGGGCGTGGCGTTGGGCGCGATCTGCACGCCGCACCAGAGCGGCTGCACGGCGCCGCGCGGCACGGAGACGATTTTGCGGAAGGCGTGGCCGAGCCAGTCGGTGCCGCCGAGGTTGAGGCAGTGCAGGGCGGAGGCGGGGATGGTCTGGCCCGTGGGGGATTTCAGCGCGGAAAAAGTTACCGTCACGTCCTCGGCGGGCTGAGTCGCCGCGAAGAGGCCGAGTTGAAACGTGAAATATTCGCCACGCGCCGCCTCGCCGTGAAACGCCTCGCCGGGACCGGATCGGATCCAGCGCTGCGGCAGCTCGTCGAGCATGCGGATCGGATGGCGGCGATCCTCGGGAAAAATCAGGTAGGGCCGGTCGGCGTGCGCGGCCAGCAGCGCCTCCGTTTCCGCCGCGGTGGCAATGACCTCCATCGGGTCGAAACGGTGAAATTCGTTGATGGCCTGGAACTCAAGCACGCGCGCGGCGGCGAGGTCCGTGGTCGAGCGGGCGCGGATTTTATCGGCGAGTGGCGTGCAAGCCCTGACCCAGGCGGCGTCGGCCGGCAGGGTCGGAGTTTGGTAGACGGTGGTCGGTGAATTCTTCCAGCCCTCGTAGTGGTAGGGCAGGTAGTAGATCCAGTAGTCGCCCGGAGTGGTTTCGGGTTGAAAAAGCACGTCGCCCGACTCGCGGGTGACCGACACGGCGAGGACGTTGCCGATGCGCCGGTTGGTTTGCGCGTTGATGACGATGACGTCCTTCTTCTCCGGTTCACGGTCGCGGCGGCGCCAGGGAAGGTGAACCCACGCGGCGTCACCGGCGGCGGCGACATGTACGCGGGCGCGGAGGTTGCCGAGCGACTCGGTCCAGGGTGCGTCTGCGACAGTGAAGGGCACTTCGTCGGCGTGCAGGCTGAGTGCCGTCAGCAGAACGAGAAGAAGCTGGAGCAGGGGAGAAAGCAGGCGCCGGCCAGCTCGGACGAGACAGATATTTTGTCGGCGGAGCTTGGCGGAATAACTCAGAGTGCAGTTGCCGTCGTCCTCCGCGATGAGCCCGAACGCGAGCACCCGGTATAGCCAGACCTGCGCAGCGGAGTCCGGTGTCCAGCTTCCCGTTTGCGGCGTGATGGAGGCTGCGGATCTCACCGGAAAAGTCATACTGCGTCGCCGCGCAGAAAGGTGTCAACCCATCGCCTCGGCACACAGCAGGTAGGCTGTACCGGCAGGACGTGACCGCCTGAAACTGAGCCAAGACAGGTGCTAGCCCGGGCAACCAGAAATGACCCTGCGGCACTTCGGCGCACTTACCCTATGGCAACGGCTTCGGTCACCGGCGGCCGTTTTTGATTATCGAACAATTCTTCCTGGAGGAAGTGAGCCCCGGGCGGGAGCGAGTAAACGAGGCCCGGGGGCGGAAGCCGTCCGAGGGGAGGGTGAGATGCGTTGCGTCCAGCGCGCCGGTGTTTTGGGCCGAAATTTCAAATCACGGCCTGGGTTGGGGTCACCCGGTCCACCCAAGGCCCGTTTCGGCCCGACCGCTTTTGTTTGGTTTTGGGCCGGACCTGCTGCAGGCTGTGGCATGGCCCATTTTCCCAAGCCCGACTCAGGTTCCCACCGGTCACCCGCTTCGACCGGAGAATTTTTCGCGCCGGCCGGTCCGGTCCGGCTGCGGGGGACGGCCGAGCGGCCCGCTCCCGCGGCGGCGCCAGTCCGGCCAGCCGAACGCGAGCCAGCCGCGCCGGCGTTGCCCGGTTCACGCAGCGGACCGGCGCGGGATGAGCTGAAGATTTGCGGGCTGGCGGCGGTGCGGGCGCGTTTTGCCCGCGATCCGAATTCGATCATACGGCTGTTCTTCGACTTGGAACGTAGCCGGCAGGTTGGGGTGATGTCGAAGGTGCTGGCCCAGGCGAAGAAGATCTACCGCTGCGTCGAGCCCGCCGAACTCGAGAAAATCGCCGGCTCGATGCATCACGGCGGCATTGTCGCCGTGGTGGCGCCGGCGCCGTTGCGCGCACCGACGGTGGAAGACCTGCGCGCTTGGGCGCGCCGGGGCGAGGCGCTCCTCGTGCTCGATCGCATCGGCAACGCGCACAATCTTGGCGCGGTCGCGCGCACGGCGGCGTTCTTTGGCGTGCCGCGACTGGTGATTCCCGACGATGCGGCGGCGGCCCGGCCGAACGACGCGGCGCACCGGGTGGCCGAGGGCGGGTTTGAACATCTGGAAGTGTGGCGCGTGCCCGGACTCGCGGCCTTCGCGCGCGAGCTGGTGGACGCGGGCTACGATGTCGTCGGCGCGGCGACGCGCGGCGGCAAGCTGGGTGGCCCGAAGGGCGGAAAACCGGGCGAAGGCTCGCCCGCGGTGAGACCCAAGCCCATTGCGCTGGTGCTGGGCAACGAGGAGCAGGGCCTCGCGCCGGACGTGGCGGCGCACTGCACGCGGCTCGTGACGATTCCCGGCAGCGGGAAGGTTGAGTCGCTCAACGTCTCCGTCGCCGCCGCCATCCTGATGTGGGAGCTGATCGGCCGGCGCGG
>QQNC01000142.1 GCA_003402695.1 Verrucomicrobiota bacterium
ACCGCCGCATAGGCTGCGCGCACCGGCCCGGCCAGCTGGCGCAGCAGCTGCGGTGTCATCACCGTGTCGCGCCGGCCTCCCATCAGCAGCATCGGCACAAACCGCGCTCCGATCAGCAGGTCGTCCAACCCGAGCCCGTCAGCAAACCGGTTCCGCCACAGCGTCTCCGGGCACCCGGCATAGCCGTTCCGGATCGGATGCACCTCGTCCGGCAGCCCAAAACACGACGGCCCGATCGCACTCAGCCGCGGATCGAGCACCGCGCAGCACATCGAGCTGAACCCGCCGCCCGACACGCCCGTCATCGCCACGCCGCCCGTTCCATCCACGTCCGGACGCGACAGCACGTAGTCCACCGCGCGCATCGCATCGGCGAGAAAAAACGCCAGCGGGTTCTGCCCCGTCACATAGCCGCGCACGCCGTCGTTAAAATGATCGTTCCCACGCGCCTTCTCGCCAAAACCCGGCGGATCAAACGACACGCTCAGGTAGCCGTTCGCCGCGAACACCTGCGGCGGATGCTGCTCGCTGGGGTTGTTTTTTCCGTTGTGCCCCACCGGCGTCACCACCGCCGGCCACGGCCGCGGCCAGCGCTTCGGGTCCGGCTTCCACACCGTGACATTCATCCAGCAACCGGGCAGCGACTCCACCAGGAGGTTCTCAATGCTAAAGCCATCGAAGCTTTTCCGGGTGCCCGGACGCACCCGCCAGGTCTTCGCGAGACGGAGTCCCGGAGCCTCCACCGCCGCGACAAACCGCCGCCGGATCCGCGCCGCGTAGGCGCGCCACTGGGCAGGCTTGCGCAGGTGGCTCCGCTCCGCCGCGTACCGGGCAATCTGGTCCAGCGCCGTCGCCACAATCCGCCGCCGCAGCATCGTCCGCAGGTCACCGGTGGGCGGCGGCGGCTGGTAAAACGGCTCGTTGGCGAGGGAATCTTTCGGGGGCATGGGGAACGCGAAGGGCCGTGGGCTAGCGGTGAGCCGGGTCAGGGTGAACCATCACACCCCGACAATTGGCTTGGTGCCCTACCCGAGCCAAGGCTAGTTTTCCCGCACCCAACCCCGCATGATTCCGGACCGCATTGCGTTCACCGTCGCCGCCGACCAGCCGGGGCCGAAGATCAGTCGCCACATTTTCGGCCAGTTCGCCGAGCACCTCGGCCGCTGCGTGTACGAGGGCATCTGGGTCGGCGAGGACTCGCCTATCCCCAACGTCCGCGGCCTCCGCTCCGACGTCGTCGCCGCCCTGCGCGCGATCAAGGTCCCGAATCTCCGCTGGCCGGGCGGCTGTTTCGCCGACGCCTACCACTGGCGCAACGGCATCGGTCCGCGGGAAAAACGCCTCCGGATGCGCAATGACACGTGGGGCCAGATCGAGACCAATGCCTTCGGCACGCATGAGTTCCTCGACCTCTGCGCGCAGGTCGGCTGCGAGCCCGTCATTTGCGGCAACCTCGGCAGCGGCACCGTGCAGGAGATGCGCGACTGGGTGGAATATCTCAACGCCCCCGTCGGCACCGTCCTCGCCAACGAGCGCGCCGCCAACGGCCATCCCGCACCCTACGGCGTGCGCTTCTGGGGCGTCGGCAATGAGAGCTGGGGCTGCGGTGGCGTGATGCGCCCCGAATACTACGCCGATGAGTTCCGCCGCTACTCCAACTTCCTCGGCAACTACGAGAAGACCCGGCTCTACCGCATCGCCACCGGCCCCGCCGTGGACGACTACGCCTGGACCGAGGTCATCATGCGCGAGTGCACGAACCCGCGCTTCAACGGCGCCGTGATGGACGGGCTCTCGCTGCACTACTACATGAACGGCCTGACGCCGCCCGCGAAGGCCCCGCGCCTGATGCCGGCCACGAAGTTCGATGCCGCCGACTGGAACCGCGTCATGGCCCACGGCTGGTTCCTCGACGAACTCCTCACCCGGCACACCGCGATCATGGACCGCCACGATCCCCAGCGCCGCATCGGGCTCGTCGTGGACGAATGGGGCGCGTGGTACGAAAACGACCCCAGCCACCCCGCCAACGAGCTCTACCAGCAGCAAACCATCCGCGACGCCGTCCTCGCCGCGCTAACGCTCAACCTCTTCATCGCCCACGCCGAGCGCGTGTCCATGGCCAACGTCGCGCAGGTCATCAACGTGCTCCACGCGATGATCCTCACCTTCGGCGACAAAATGGTCCGCACCCCCAGCTACCACGTCTTCGACCTCTACACGCCCCACCAGGACGCCACCCGCCTGCCCGTCACCGGCGCCCCCCAGATGCGCGCCCACGAGGACGGCGCCTACCCTCGCGTCTCCGTCACCGCCTCCCGCGCCGCCGACGGCTCCATCACCGTCACCCTCGCCCACACCGACCCCACCCAGCCCGTCACCGTGGAACTCACATTCGCGGGCCTGCCCGCCGTAGGCTCGGCAAAGGCGGGCCGCATGCTCACCGCCCCCGCGCTGACAGACATCAACACACCCTCCGACCCCAACCGCGTCGCGTCGGTGCCCTGGACAGATTTCAGCTTCGACGGCGCAAAACTCATTGCGACCCTGCCGCCAGCTTGCATCGCGGTGATGAGTTTTGCGTGATTTGCCTCAAATCGGCACCCGCAGCAAATCCAAGTACACCGCCGCAGCCTTCTTGAGCTGATCCAGCGCGACCCACTCGTCCTTCGTGTGCGCCTGGGATAAGTCACCCGGTCCGAAGACAATGCTCGGCGCACCCGCCGCCGCGTAGTGGCTCGCGTCGGTCACGTAGGCCGCGCCCCGACCCGTCGCGTCGCAACCGTGGCGCGTGAGCACCGGGCTGATCCATTGATGGAAATCACGGCCCAGCGCGTCGTCCATCGCGGGGACGACGTAGAGTGAATCGTGCTCAACGGGATGGCCCGCCAGGACGGTGTCCCGTTCGCGCAGGATCATTTCCTCAGTCTCGCCCGGCACCGTGCGGCGGTCGCACTCGATCTCGCAGTAAGCGGGAATGATGTTCACCGCCGCCCCGCCACGGATCACGTTCACGCTCGCCGCGGCGCTGCCGGTCAGCGGGTGGGTGCGGGTCACGGTCGGCACGTACTTCGACTCGAGCGTCTCCACCACCTTGAGCATGGCGGAGATCGCGGAAACACCCCTGCGGGGAATCGAGGAATGCACCGCGCGCCCGCGCGTGATCGTCCGCCAGCGGATCACCCCGTTGTGCGCCACGATCGGCTTGAGCAGCGTCGGCTCACCGACGATCACTCCGCGCAACTTCGGCAGAAATTCCTTCAGCTCCTGCTTCGCAAACGCGATCGCGCCCGTCATCCGGACTTCCTCGTCCACGGCAAACACCAGCGCCGCATTCCGCGGCCGCCGCGCATCGCGCGCATACTCGCGCATCGCCCACAGCATCGCCGCGCCCGAGCCCTTCGTGTCGCAGGCGCCGCGGCCCCACAGCCGGCCGCCCTCGATCTTTCCGCCGTGCGGCGCGATCGTCATGCCCGCGACGCTCACCGTGTCCAGGTGGCTCTCAAACATCAGCCACTCGCCACCCGGCACCGGCTCGCAGGTGATGAGCAAATTGCGCGCCCCGCTGGCGTTTCCGGGCACCGCCGCCCGCCGCGTCTGCAGCCCCCACCCACGCGCGAGGGTCTCGAGATGCGCCGCGAGCTTCTCCTCGCCCTCCGCCGGTCCGCCCACGAGCGGGTTCACGGTGTCAAACGACACCATCTGCGCGAGCAGCTCATCGAGTGATGTAGGGGTAGTCATGATTGTGGTAGGGCGGGTTTTTGACCCGTCCTTACTGTGCACCCCGAGAGCGGGTCAGAGACCAGCCCTACCCCGGAGCCTGTCTGGAGAACGCAATCCATGGTCACATCCCTCATGCGAGCCACTTATCCCGGTTCGCCGCGACAAACGCATCGTCCGTCAGTTCCGGATAAGCCTTGGCCACGCGCGTGAGCTCCTCCGCCTGGCCGGGTGACAGCATCTCGTGTGGATTCAAGCAATGGATCGTCGGCACCAGCCCGCCGCGCCGCAGCACTTCCAAGATTCCCGGGATGCAGCCACGAAATCCGTTCGCCGCGTCAAAGAGCGCCGCATTCATGTCCGTCACGGCAATCGCCCGCTCCAGCCAGCGCTGGGCCAGCGTCGCCGAGCCACGCGCCTGTTTAATCTCCTCCAGCAGCTGCACGGCGCTCTGCGTCCACACGCCCCAGTGGCCGAGCAGGCCACCGACGATCGTCCGCGTCACCTTTTTGCCGTTCCGCTCGAAGGTGAATGGCGTGAAGAGGTCCACCACGATGCTGTCGTCGTTGCCGGTGTAGAGCGCGATATCATCGCGGCCCGACTCCGCCAGCGCGCGCACCACGTCGATCGTCTGGTAGCGGTTGAACGGCGCGAGCTTGATCGCGACCACGTTCGGAATCTCCGCGAACTTCCGCCAGAACGAGTAACCCAGCAGCCGTCCGCCCGCCGCCGGCTGCAGGTAAAATCCAATCACGGGGATAACTTCTGCCACGCTCCGGCAGTGCGCGATCATCGCCTCCTCCGGATCGTTCTTGAACGCCGCCATGCTCAGCAGGCCCGCCTGGTAGCCGAGCGACTTCGCCAGCTCCGCTTCCTTCACCGCCTGCTCCGTGCGGCCGCAAATGCCGGAAATCTTGATGAACGGGCGCGGCGTCTTCTTGAGCTCCTCATCAATCGTGCGCGCCGCCAGCTCGAGCACCGGCTTGAACAGCCCGTGCTGCGGTTCGCGGATCTCGAACTGCGTCGAGTGCACGCCCACGGCAAGACCGCCGACACCCGCCGCCACGTAGTAGCGGGTGATGGCGCGCTGGTGGCGCTCGGAGAACTTCCGCGACGCGTCGAGCGCGAGCGGCTGGGCCGGGATGACGTGGCCGTTGAGGAGGTGGGCGCGGAGGTCCATGGTCAGAATTTGCCGTCGCGGGTTTCGAAATGCGTGGGTTTGCCCAGCAGTTTGCCGCCGGCGCTCAGATGGTGGGCGATCTGTGCAATCAACTCATCGAGTGACTTCGTGGTCGGCCCGAACAGCCGGACCGATTCGCTCGCATCGGAGTGCCAGGCCGCGTCCGCCGGCGTGCCCGTGATCACCGGCGCCTTGCCGAAAACCTTCCCGAAGCGCTCGGCCGCATCCCGCAGCGTGACTTTCTCCAGTCCGGTCACGTTCAGCAGCTTCGGCGGATTCGCCACGTGCCGCAGGCACTGGATCGCCCGCGCGCAGGCGTCGCCTTGCCAGATAAAATTGAAGACATTCATCGTGATGTCGACCGGCTCGCCCGCCAGGACCTTCTGCCCGATATCCACCAGCACGCCGTAGCGCAGTTCCGTCGAGTAATTGAGCCGGTACATCAGCTGCTTCGTGCCGTACTTGCGCGCGTAATGCGTGAACACCCGCTCGCGTCCCACGCAGGTGCTCGCGTACTCGCCCATGAACGCCACCGGCGTCGCCTCGGTCGCGCCGCGGCCGCTGACCGGCGTGAAGGGATACACGCAGCCGGTCGAGAACACCACGATGCGTGACGCGCGGAATTTCTTCGCCACGATCGACGGCACAATCGTGTTCTGGATCCAGGTCTCGTCCGGCGCCGAGTCGGTGCCGAATTTCTGGCCGGCGAGGTACTCCACGTTCGCCACCTCGGGCAACTTCGCCACCTGGTCCGGGTCGGCGAGGTCGCACGACAGTGCCAACACGCCGCAGCTCTCGAGCTCGGCCTTCGCCTCGGGCCGGCTGAACCGTGACACGCCGTAAACCTTCGCCTGCTTGCCCGCCGCATCGAGCGCGCGCCGCAGCATCACCGCGGTGCTCGTGCCCATCTTGCCGCCGACGCCGAGCACCATGTAGTCGCCGTCGAGCTGCTTCACCGCGTCAATCGCCCCCGGCGTGGGCAGCGAGAGCAGCTGTTCAATGTCGTGATCGTTGAGCGTCGGGCTGGGCATGAAAAAGGACCCGGACTGTGCAAGCCGTGAACGGTCTTGTCACTCCGTTTTCTCTCCCGCAGCCTGCGGGCGACTCGGTCCGGACCCCATGCGCATCATCGACGTTCACACCCACCCGGTTTTCGGCCATCCCGCCAGCCGGGCCCACCTGCAGCGTTGGGTCGACCACGGTCGGCGCCATGACATCGTGCACATGATCGCGCTCGGCGACGTGCTCCTTTACGGCGCCACGCCCAACGCCGAGCAGCTGCGCAAGATCAACAACGACACCGCCACCGCCGCGCGGATGTTTCCCGACTACTTCACGGCCTTCTGCTACCTCAATCCCCTCCTCGGCGAGCGCGCCACCATGGCCGAGGCCGAGCGCTGCGCGGCGAAGCCCGGCTTCCGCGGCATCAAGCTCGAGATCGCCAACAACGCGTCCCACTCCGCCATGCGCCACGTCGCCAAGGCCGCGCGCACGTTCCACCTCCCCGTCCTCCAGCACAGCTGGAGCACCGTGAACATCCACGACCGACAGCACCAGAGCGACCCCGAGGACACCGCCCTCTTCGCCCGGCGCTTCCCCGACGTCCAGATCATCATGGCCCACCTGACCGGCATCGGCTTCCGCGGCGTGCTCGAGGCCAGGGATTGCCCCAACCTCTTCGTCGACACCTCCGGCGGCTTCCCTGAGGAAGGCCTGATTGAGTTCGCCGTCGAACACCTCGGCGCCGACCGCGTACTCTACGGCTCCGACCTGCCCATCCGGGAAAACAGCGTCACCATCGGCCGCATCCTCGGCGCGAATATCTCCGCCGCCGACCGGCGGAAACTGCTGTTCACGAACACCGCCCGGCTCCTGAAACTCAACCTGAACTGACCCGCGCCATGCTGATCGACACCAACGTCAACCTGGGCCCGTGGCCGTTCACGCCCGTGCCGGACCGCACCGGCCCGGAGCTCGCCGCCCACCTCGCCACCAACGGCATCCGCCGCGCGCTCGTCTCCCACTTCGGCGCCGTCTTCCTGCCCGAGCCGATGCCCGCGAACCGGAAACTCTTTGCCGCCGTCCGCCGGTCGCCCGCGCTGATCCCCGTGCCCGTGATCAACCCTGC
>QQNC01000143.1 GCA_003402695.1 Verrucomicrobiota bacterium
AGGAGGGTTTTGCTGGCGCTCAGGAACTCGATCAGCGTCGGCACGTCGAAACACATGTCGTTCGTGTTCCAGTCCTGCAAGGTGGTGCCGTTGAGGATGGTCTTGATGCCGAGCTCGTTCGGGTTGGGGATCTCGTCGGTGGTCGTGATGACCGGCCCGAGCGGGCAGAAGGTGTCGAAACTCTTGCCCTGGCAGAACTGGCCGCCGCCCCATTTAATCTGCCAGTCGCGGGCGGAGACGTCGTTGGCGCAGGTGTAGCCGAGCACGTACTTCAGGGCGTCGGCCTTGGAGACGTTCTTGCATTTTTTGCCGATGACGACGGCGAGCTCACACTCGTAATCCACCTCGGTACTGGCCAGTTTCACCGGAATCTCAATCGGGTCGCCGGGATTCTGGAGCGAGTTGAGGCTCTTCATGAAGAGCATCGGCTGCGCGGGCACGCCCTTGCCGCCCTCCTCGGCGTGTTTCTTGTAGTTCAGGCCGATGGCCAGGATGCTGACCGGCACCAGGGGTGCGAGGAGCTTGCCCGGCTGGACCACGTTGGCGGTGACCTTGAACTCACCGAGGATGTCGCCGGCGATCGCGCGGGCGGAACCATCGGGCTGCAGGGCGGCATAGGCCGGGCCGGTCGGGGTGAGGTGGCGGATGATTTTCATGGGGAGGAAAGACAAGCTGTCAGCAATCAGCTCTCAGCTGTCAGCTATATTTTGAACTTCTGACGATGGCTGAGGGTGGGATGCAATTGGCAGGTCGGGGTTTATCCCCGACAAATTTTCCCGGCATGTCGGGCGTTCCGCGGTCGCCAAGGCTATGGCGGGCAAGAAAGCCCGACCTACATGCCCAAGTGGGTGCGAAACATCGCCGCGAGTCCGGCCTTGTTGAGCCGCTTCTCGGCGATGCCGATCATGGCGTCGAAGAGTTCGGCATTGGCAAGGGTGGAGGTGTTCACGCCGTTGAGTTCCAGAAAATAGAGTGCCGCGGTGATGGCGGTCCGTTTGTTGCCGTCGATAAACGGCTGATTCTCCGCCAAGTGATACGCGTACGCCGCTGCCACATCGGCGAGGTCACCGGTTCCATGGCTGAAAACATGCTGCGGTTGGGCCAGGGCTGACTCCAGACCGTGCTCGTTGCGCAATCCGTCCTGTCCGCCGTGAGCTTCCAGCGAAAGCCGGTGCAGAGAGTCAACCGTCTCGCGGTCGACAAAGCGCGGCTCCTTCATTGGGCCAGCTTGTGGAGCAACTCCTTGCGCTCTGAGAAGATTTTATCCGCGATCCGACGAAATTCCGCGTCTTTATTCAGGGACTTCCCGGCCGCAGTCGCCTTCGCCGGCTGCTTGGCGGTGTAGGGGGCCTGGGGCTCGTTGACCTTGGACGGCTTCTTGCTCACGGCAAAACCGTGCGTGGGGAGACGGGGAGTGTCAACGGGGTGAAGGGCGGGAAATCGTTAAGTTTCCGTTACCGCACCGGATGCCTCCAGCCGCGGTTTCATTCGCGTCCCTGCACCTGGTTTCGTGATTCAGCTATGCCTTCGCCTCGGCGAAGGCTTCCATGCCCACGCAGCTGCAGATGAGGTTGCGGTCGCCGTAGACGTTGTCCACGCGGCCGACGGCGGGCCAGAACTTGCTGGCGCGGGTGTGGGCGTCGGGGAACGCGGCGGTCTCGCGCGTGTAGGGATGGTCCCAGTCGCTGGCGCACACCACGGCAGCCGTGTGCGGCGCGTGCTTCAGGGGGTTGTTGGCTCTGTCGGACTCACCGTTCGCGACCGCGGCCATCTCGCCGTGGATGGCGATGAGGGCGTCGCAGAAACGGTCGAGCTCGGACTTCGCCTCGCTCTCGGTCGGCTCGATCATGAGCGTACCGGGCACGGGGAAGGACATGGTCGGAGCGTGGTAGCCGTAATCAATCAGCCGCTTGGCGACGTCCTCCACCTCGAGGCCGTGCTTTTTCCACGGGCGGAACTCCAGGATGCACTCGTGCGCGACGAGGAGATGGGCGCCGCGATAAAGCACGGGGAAACACGCTTCGAGCCGTTTGGCGATGTAGTTGGCGTTGAGGATGGCGACCTTCGTGGCCTCGGTGAGACCGGCGGCGCCCATCATGCGAATGTACATCCACGAGATGGTCAGAATGCTCGCCGAACCGTAGGGCGCGGCGCTGACGGCGCCCAGGCGAGCGGAGTTCGGAGATCGCAGATCGGAGTTCGAGAAGAAGTGGCCGGGGAGGTAGGGGGCGAGGTGCGCGGCGACGCCGATCGGGCCCATGCCGGGGCCGCCGCCGCCGTGGGGAATGCAGAACGTCTTGTGGAGGTTGAGGTGGCAGACGTCGGCGCCGATGAAGCCGGGCGAGGTCAGGCCGACCTGCGCGTTCATGTTGGCGCCGTCCATGTACACCTGGCCGCCGTGCGCATGGATCGTGGCGCAGATGTCCATGATGCTCGTCTCGAACACCCCGTGGGTGGACGGGTAGGTAACCATCAGCGCGGCGAGATTCTCGCGGTGGGCGGCGGCCTTGGCGTTCAGGTCGGCGACATCGATGTTGCCGTTGGCGTCGCAGGCGACGGGCACGACCTTGAAGCCGCCCATGGTGGCGCTGGCGGGATTGGTGCCGTGGGCGCTGGTGGGGATCAGGCAGATATTGCGCTCGTCCTCGCCGCGTGCCGCATGAAACGCCCGGATGGCGAGCAGGCCGGCGTATTCGCCCTGCGAGCCGGCGTTGGGCTGGAGCGACACGGCGGCGAAGCCGGTGATCTCGGCGAGCCAGGTCTCGAGGTCGCGGAAGAGCTTCTGATAGCCGCGGGTCTGCTCGAGGGGGGCGAAGGGGTGCAGCCGGTTGAACTCCGGCCACGAGACAGGCAGCATCTCACTGGTGGCATTCAGCTTCATCGTGCACGAGCCGAGCGAGATCATCGAATGGCAGAGCGAGAGGTCCTTCGCCTCGAGCCGGCGGATGTAGCGGAGCATCTCATGCTCGGTGTGGTAGCGGTGGAACACCGGGGCGGTCAGGAACGGAGAGGTGCGCGCAAGCGGGCCGGAGAATTCGACGGGGACGGTCTCGGCCGCGGCGAGTGGGGCCTCGCCGAAGCAGCCCAGGATCAGCTGCACGTCCTCGACGGTGGTGGTTTCGTCGAGGGCGATGCCGACCGAGTAGGCGTCGCGGCGGCGGAGGTTGAACTTCTTGGCGGCGGCGGCGGCGTGGACGCGCTCGGCGGCGACGTGGGTGACGGTGAGCGTGTCGAAGACCGGCTCGGCGTTGACCTTGGCGCCGAGGGCGGTGAGGCCCTTGGCGAGCAGGCCGGTGAGGAGCTTCACGCGCTGCGCGATTTTCCTGAGGCCCTCGGGTCCGTGGTAGACGGCATACATCGAGGCCATGACGGCGAGCAGCACTTGCGCGGTGCAGATGTTGGACGTGGCCTTGTCGCGGCGGATGTGCTGCTCGCGCGTGCCGAGCGCCAGGCGCATGGCGGGGTTGCCCTGGGTGTCTTTCGACACGCCGACGAGCCGGCCGGGCATCTGCCGCTTAAAGGCATCCTTGGTGGCGAGGAAACCCGCGTGCGGCCCGCCGAAGCCGAGCGGCACGCCGAAGCGCTGCGCGGAGCCGACCGCGACATCCGCGCCGAATTCGCCCGGAGCACGGAGCAGGGTGAGGGCGAGCAGGTCCGCGGCGACGATGGTGAAAGCGCCGGCGGCGTGGGCGGCGGTGAAGAAGCTGGCGAAGTCGTGCACGCTGCCGGTCGAGTCGGGATATTGGACGAGCACGCCGAAGCAGCCGGCCTCGACCTTGAAGGTGCGCCAGTCACCCACGGTCACGGCGATCCCGAGCGGCTGGGCGCGGGTTTTCACGATGTCGATGGTCTGCGGATGACAGGCGGCATCGACGAAGAAGCTGTGATGGGCGGCGGCATCACCTTCCTTGAGCCGGTGGCACATCATCATCGCCTCGGCGGCGGCGGTGCCCTCGTCGAGCATGGAGGCGTTGGCGATCTCGAGGCCGGTGAAGTCGCAGATGAGCGTTTGGAAATTGAGCAGCGCCTCGAGGCGGCCCTGCGAAATCTCGGCCTGGTACGGTGTGTAGGCGGTGTACCAGCCGGGGTTCTCGAGAATGTTCCGCTGGATGACGCCGGGCACGAACGTGTCGGAGTAACCCAGGCCAATCAGGCTGCGGAAGACCTGATTTTGGGCGGCCAGCCCGCGAAGCTCGGCGAGGGCGGCGCTTTCCCCGGCGGCGGTGGGGAGATTGAGCGGACCGCGGCGGATGTGCGCGGGCACGGCGGCGTCAATCAGTGCGTCGAGCGACGCATAGCCCAGCTGCTGCAGCATGGCGGCGGTATCGGCGGCATTGTCCCCGGTATGGCGGCGGGCAAAGGTATCTGGGGGGGCAAGGAGATCGCGGGACGTCGGCATCCGCCAACGCTAGGCGAGGGCGGCGGCCGCGCAACCGCGATTTGGCCGGCGGCGGGGCAATTAAGGGTTTGTTTCCGCCCCGAAAGCGCGGCTGTTTGGGCAATTGATTGTCATCGCGAGTTCCGGCTTGGCGGAACGTGGCGATCCATCCTGATGGATTGCCGCGTCGCCCGCTGTACGGGCTCCTCGCAATGACAAACCGATGAAAGCTCCCCCTCCCGATTTCTCCTCCCGGCAGGCCCGCGCCGACTACATTCACCGGCGGCTGGCGAAGCTGTATCCGAAGACGCCGGTGCCGCTGGACCACCGCGATCCGTTCACGCTCCTGGTGGCCGTGCTGCTGTCGGCGCAGTGCACCGACAAGCGCGTGAACCTCGTGACGCCGCACCTGTGGGCGCTCGCCGACACGCCGGAGAAAATGGCGCAAGTCCCGGTGGTGGAGATCCAGCGCATCATCCGGCCGTGCGGGCTGTCGCCGCAGAAGGCGAAGGCGATTGCCGGGTTGTCGAACCTCCTGGTGGAAAAACACGGCGGCCAGGTGCCGCGCACGTTTGAGGAACTGGAAGCCTTGCCTGGCGTGGGCCACAAGACCGCCAGCGTGGTCATGGCGCAGGCGTTCGGCGTGCCGGCGTTTCCCGTGGACACGCACATCCACCGGCTGGCGCAGCGCTGGAAACTGACCAGCGGCCGAAACGTGGTGCAGACGGAGGCGGACCTGAAGAAATTCTTTCCGCGCGAACACTGGAACGCGCTGCACCTGCGGATCATTTTTTACGGCCGGGAGCACTGCACCGCCCATAGCTGCGACGGCATGACCTGCGAAATCTGCCTGACCCTCTTTCCGCAGCGAAAACGGGCGGTGCGGACGAAAAAGTGAGCGGTTAGCCGCCGCGCCTCAGGGGGAGACCGGCGCGTTTTTTCGGGCGAGGTCCGCCTTCACTTTCGCCATGAACGCCTGGTCAACGGGGTAGCGCAGGGCGATCGGGATGACCAGGGCGGCAAACAGCGAGCCCAGCCCGAACGTCAGCAGCACCAGCCAGCGGATGGCCTGCGGGGTTTGGTGGTCGCTGCCGCTCACGAATCCCACCCAGGCGAGGCAGGCACTGGCCGTGAAGACGGAGATGGACAGGATGAGCTTGGTCGAAAACGAGAAAATGGCGGCGTAACCGCCGTCCTTGCGCACCCCGGATGCGAGTTCGTTGATCTCTGAGACGTCGGCGAGCATCGAGCCGGCCAGCGAGGAAAACAGCCCGATGCCGAACCAGTTGAGCATGTCGCACCCGCCGAACACGATCACGGCGATGGGCACCGTAAAACCGCCTACCAGCCACACGGTGGTCGGCAGGAGGAGGCCACTGAGAAAGACGACCGCGGCCACCAAGTCGAAGGTCGCGGCGATCCCCGCGCCGATGCAGACGGCGTTTTTTTTGTCGAACCTGCGCCCGAGCGCCACGCCCACGAGCGCGCCCGAGCCGCACAGCACCATGCCACCGCCGTGGATGATGGTCTTCTGCAGGGCGGTCAGGTGCATGAAGTAGACGTACAGGTACATCTGCAGCGTCGCGACAAAGACGGCGCCCGTGCCGCCGATGCACATGAAGCCGACAATGGGGCGGAGGTAGCGGTCCGAGATGATCTCGCGGAAGTCCGAGTAAAACGCGCCGAGGGTGTTGCCCGTGCCGGTGACCACGCCGCGCGTGTCGGTGAGGTGATGCCGCGTGGAGGAGACGACGACGAAGGTGAACCCCACGGTGGCGACCGCAAAGGCGCTTCCCATGTGCAGGAAGTTGGCGGCCACGCTGGTGGCCTCGGGTCCGCCGGCCTGGTCCGGAAAGAACAGCGTCCACCCGAGCGCCGGGCCGAGCAGGTTCACCAGCATGTTGAGCGCGGTGCGGGCGCCCTGCAGCTGGGAACGCTGGTGGTAGTCGGTACAGATCTCATAACCCAGGGCGGTGTACGGCACGGCAAACACGGCGTAGGCCGTGCGGCAGAGCAGGTTCATCGTGAGCACATAGGGAAACAGCCAGCCGTGGGTGATGACGGCGGCGGGCACCGCCCACAGGAAATAGAAGGTGACCGCCATGGCCAGGCCACCCAGCAGGATGTAGGGCTGGCGCCGACCCCAGCGCGAATGGGTGTTGTCACTCCAGTGCCCGATGGCCGGGTCCACGATGGCATCCCAGATGCTAGCGACCGCAAAGGCGAAGCCGGCCTGCGCAAACGGCAGGCCGAGCGCCTGCGTGTAGTAGAGCATGGCGAACGCCGCGATGCCGTTCATCGTCAGGGACGTCCCGCCCTCGCCCAGGGCGTAGCCCCAGATCTCACGCCCTCGCACCTTGGGGTTGAGTGGCGCTGTGCGCATCGAACGCACTGCAACGGGCGGGCGGTGCAGCAGCAACAGGAATTCCCGGCCGGGAGGACAGGGTGAAAGCCGCGCGGCGTGAAAACAGGGTTGATTCGCGGGAGGGGGCTGTCCACGTTCTCGCCTCCACGTCGGACGCTTAGCTCAGTTGGTTAGAGCACGTGCTTCACACGCACGGGGTCACAGGTTCGAGTCCTGTAGCGTCCACCAGTTTTCTTTCGGGTCCGAAAGAAAACCATCC
>QQNC01000144.1 GCA_003402695.1 Verrucomicrobiota bacterium
CACTGGGACGCCGCCCTGACGCCCACTGCCGCCACCCCGCTCTTCGCCCGGGCCGAGCTGATGACCGGCTTGCGCCAGCTCGCGCCCTACCGGGAATCCACCCTGCTCGTGACCAACCTGCGCCCCGCGCTCATCCCGCCGCAAAAGCGGGCCACGCCCCGCCGCCGCCGCGACTACGAGGAGGCCCTCGCCTTCATCCAGGACCTCACCGCCGCCCGCACCACCCGCTCGGCCAACCTGCAGCTATTGTTTTTGTAGTGCCCACGGAATACACGGGAATTTCTGATTTCCCTTCCGTGTGTTCTGTGTGTTCCGTGGGTCCTCCTCCCATGCCCAAGACAATTTTCCAGCGCATCATCGACCGCGACATTCCGGCGACTATCGAGCACGAGGATGAGCAGTGCATCGTCATCCGTGACATCGACCCGAAGGCCCCCGTTCACCTCCTGATCATCCCCAAGCAGCCGATCGTTCGCCTCAGCGAGGCCGCGGTGGCCGACGAGGCCCTTCTCGGCCATTTGCTTGTCGTGGCGAAACTCGTGGCGAAGAAACTCCAGCTGTCGCCGGGCTTCCGCCTCGTGATCAACAACGGCGCCCAGGCCGGCGAAGCGGTGCCCCACCTCCACGTTCACCTCCTGGCCGGCCGGTTGCTGACCTGGCCCCCGGGCTGAGCGCGGCAGGCCCCGCGCGGCCTAGGCTTGAATGCCGGCCTCTCGTCCGCTTGGTATGGCACCCTCCCCACCCCATGAAGCTTTCCCCGACTCAAGTTGAGCAATTCCAGCGCCGCGGCTATGTCGTCGTCCCCGGTTTCTTTGACGCCCGGGAGACCGCCGCGCTCCAGGCCGACATCGCCCGGCTGAAGCGCAACGGATTCCTCCGCAACGTCGCCACCGACGGCGATGGAAAGACCCACTCCGCCACGAAGCAGAATCTTCAGCTCTGCCCCGCGAATTTCTACAGCACGCTCATCCGCGCCCTGCCGTTTGCCCCGAAGGTCATCGCCGCCGTCACCCAGCTGCTCGGCCCCGAAATCACGCTGCACCTCGACCAGATTTTCCTAAAGCCCGGCAAGACCGGCATGGGCACCGCGTGGCATCAGGACAACGCCTACTTCAAGATCCCGAAGCCCCTCCGCGGCACCGCCATGTGGATCGCGATCCACGACGCCACCGTCGCCAACGGCACGCTGCGCGTGGTGCCCAATGCCTGGGAAACCCTCCTGCCCCACGAACGCGACGGCAACAGCGACCACCACATCCGCTGCCAGCCCGACGAGTCGAAGGCCGAGACCGTCGAGCTGAAGGCCGGCGGCGTGATTTTCTTCTGCTACGGCACCCCCCACGCCACCGGGGACAACCAGACCGAGGCCGAGCGCGCCGGTCTCGCCTTTCATTTCCTGTGTGAGGACCAGACCGACGAGGCGTTTTACTCCACCGGCCGCATCGGCAACCCACGCCCGCGCCTCACCGGCCCGCGTACCACCGGCGGGCTCGAGGAATATGGCAACGTGATCACGGGCACGTGGGAGGCGGAGGTCGCCCGCGCGTCTGCGCCGCAGAAAAATTAAGTAGGGCGGGTCTTCGACCCGCCTTATCCGTCCAACGCGGCTCGCGTTAATTACAAGCTAAAGCAGGTCAAAGACCTGCCCTACCCCGGACTAAATGATTTCCCGGTAATCCCGGTCCGGCAGCGGCGCGAGCGGCGCGCCGGGGAGCGTCTGGTACCAGTACGCCACCGAGGCGATGTCGTCCTGCAGCGCGTGGTAGCGCGCCTTCGGCAAGCCAAGGTCGCGCCAGCCCAGCGCCTGCATCGTGACCCGCAGGTCCTTTTTGAAAAACACCGGGTCCTGCAGGTGGAAGCGATAAAGTGTCATCCGGGCGCCGGTCTCCCGGGATTTTCCCACGACGTGCTGAAACCCGAAATACGGCCCGGAGAAATTGTTCTCATCGAAGCACCACGCGCCACCGAAGTAATCCTCCGTACCCGTGCCGCAGATCGTCGGCCACTCCTTGTCCCCGTCGAGGTACATCTTGATCTCGCCCTCCCCCCACCAGCCCGAGGTGTTCTGCTGCCAGCTCATGAACGTGCCGACGTAGTGGCCGTGACCGCGGACGCCATCGAGGATGGTGTAAACATCCTTGTAGGCCACCGGGTTGGTGCGGCGGAACTGGGCGTGAAAGTACAGGCAGTCGTCCGCCACCGGCTCGAGCGTGTAGTTGAAGGTGTAAAAAAAGTGCGGGATATCCGCCAGGGAGTCGTTTTGCACCGTGATCCGGGCGTGCTTCCGGAACGGCATCGGGAAAAAGCAGTTCATCCCGCCCTTGGGATTCACGTTGATCGCGAGCGAGCTGATGTTCTGGTCGCGGTTCCACGACTGGCACATGAAGTCGCCGATCGGGCACTCCACCGCGGGGTGTTTCTGCCCGTCCCAGTAAATCCGGATGATGACCTGCCGGCGGATTTTCTGGTCGAAGGTGATCCACATATGCCGGATCACGCCCGGGCCCTCGTGGTCCATCAGCGTCACCGTCTCACCCGCCTTGATCGGCAGGCAGGGCGAGATCTTCCAGCCCCGGCCGAGGTGGATCGCCTGCTCCCACGCGCCCGGGGTGAGCGAGGTCTTCTTCGTCGCCATGCCACCAGCGCCCTTTTCGCCCCGGAAATTTTCCGCGGAGAGCGAGCGCGACTCGGCCTGGCGTTTGTGAAACAGCGTGGAGAGATCGATCGAGGTATTCATGGGGGAGGAAAAGACTAGGTGCGGGCTTCAAACGTGCCGTCCGCACGCTTGGCGATCAGCCGCTTGAGCTCGAGCAGCATCAGCGTTGCGGAAAGCCGGTCGGCGGGCAAACCCGTTTGGGCGGTCAGCGCATCGGGCGTCAGCTCGGCACCGCCGCGGAAACAGTCGAACACCGCCGCCTCATCCGCCGTCAGCCGGCCGGCCGGCGTGACCGGCGCACCCGGCTTGTCCGGGATCGGCGACGGGCGCAGACCGTCGAGGTAATTAAGCTCCGAAAGGATGTCATCGACACCCGTCAGCAGGGTCGCCCCGTCGCGGATCAGCTGGTGGCAGCCGGCGCTGGTCGTCTGGTCGATGCGTCCCGGGACCGCGTAAATCAACCGGCCCTGCTCGCCCGCAAAGCGCGCGGTGATCATCGCGCCGCCGTCCACATCCGTCTCCACCACGATCGTCGCCTCGCACATGCCCGCGACCACGCGGTTGCGCATGGGAAAACTCTGCCGGTCGGCGCGACGGCCGAAGGGAAACTCCGACAGGATCGCACCCTCCGCCTCGATCTGGCGGTAGAGGGCGAGGTTTTCCGGCGGGTAGATGAGGTCGATACCGCAGCCGAGGACCGCGGCGGTCTTGCCCCCGACCGAGAGCGCGCCCTCGTGGGCCGCGGTATCGATCCCACGGGCGAGCCCGCTCACGATGCAGAAACCGAGCCGCGCCAGCTCAATGCCGAAGCGTTTGGCCGTCGCCTGCCCGTAGAGGGTCGAACGCCGGCTGCCGACGATGGAGATACACGGTGCGCCGAACTCGTAGCCGCCCTTCCGGTAGAGCCCGATGGGCGGGTCGTTGATTTCCTTGAGCAGCTTCGGATAGGCCGCATCGCGCGTGGTGATGAACGTCGTGGCTGCCTTCGCCATCCGCGCCTCCTCGCGCGCGAGGTCGAAGTGCTCGCGCCACCCGGCGATGGTCGCACTGATCGCGGGACCGACCCCTTTCACGGACTCGAGCTTCCGCGGGCCGACCGTGAAGACCTCGCGCGGATCGCCGCCGAGTTCCTCCAGCAGCCGGTTGAGCGTGATCGGACCGATATTCGGTAGCGCGTTCAGGACCAGAAACGCCTGCTGCTCGGTCAGCTCGCTGCTCATGGGTCAGGGCCTCAAGGCTGCCGGCAAGAAGTCCAGCAGCTGAGTCGTCTGCACCGCGGTTTGACCATGGGCCCGGGCCAAATGGTCCGCCGCCAAGCCGTGCCACACCACCCCCCGGCACACCGCCAGCAGCGGATCCCCGGGGGTCTGCGCGAGCAGGCCACCGACCAACCCGGCCAGCAAATCACCGCTCCCACCACGCGCCAGCACCGGACCGCCGTAGAAACTGTGATAAACCGCGGTGCCGTCACTCACGCGGGTGACCGGGCCCTTGAGCGCCACGATGGCGCGGCGCTTGCGGCCAAACGCCCGCAGCCCCGTCTTGCCGGCGATCCGGGCAAATTCCCCGGCATGCGGCGTGAGCACGAGCGGCGCCTTCGCGGCTTTCACGATGTCCGGTTGCAGCGCATCGGCATCGAGCAGCACGGGCAGCCGGACGGTTTTCACGATATCCGTGACCAGCGCCGAAGTCTCCGCCTCGCGTCCCAACCCGGGCCCGACAACCAGTGCCGTGGCGCGCGCGAGTTTCGCCTGCAACAAGGACCGGCCTTCCAGCGCAAGCCCACCTGCCGCCGTCTCCGGCCAGCCTACCCACATCGCCTCGGGCGCTCGCGCCGCAAACGCCGGCGCGAGCGATTCCGGCACAAACGCCGTGACCAACCCCGCCCCGCTGCGCAGCGCCGCCAGCACGGTCATCAGCACTGCGCCCGGATAGTCACGCGAACCACCCAGCACGAGCAGATGCCCCTGGCTGCGTTTGTCGCTCGACGGCGGGCGCAGTCCCGCCAGTGGAGCCAGCAACGCCGGCGTGAGCACGCGATCGGTCCCATGCTCGGCCCCGGTAAAAAATCCCAGGTCGAGGTAACGCACCCGGCCGGCCCTCTGGTCCGTGAGCACCGGTGCCTTCACGCTGCCGGTCGCATAGGTGAAATCGGCCGAGAATTTTCCGGCACTCGGCAAATCCACCGCCGCCCGCAGGCGGATGGGCAGCGCATTCACCCGGGCCAGCAGCGCCGACACCGCCGCCCCGGCGGGCGGGCGGAATTGGAAACCGAAAACCCCGTCGAGACAGAGGTCGTAGCCCTGGGCCAGTCCGTGCTCCGGGACCACGCGCAGCCGGTTGCCTGCGGTCTGCACCAGCGCCCGGTAGGCCCGCGCCGCGAGCGGACGCAGGTCGCGTTCCCCCAGGACAAACATGACATCCGCGATCGCCGTCGGATAACGATCGAGCAGGGTTTGCGCCGCCAGCAACGCGTCGCCGCCATTGTGCCCCTTGCCCACGAGCACGAGCAGACGGCTGGTGGCCGGGAATCCGCCGATCTCCTGAAAGTCCTGCAGGACCGCCGTTGCGACCGCATGGCCGGCCTGTAGCATCGCAGGCCATTCCTTGGCTTCATCGCCGCCGAAGCGCTTGGTCTCATACCGCAACGCCTCATCGCAGGTGAGAATCGGCTGGCTGTCCGTGATCATGTTCAGGATTTCCCCTCACTGGGCTTGGCCGGGGGCGGGACCGGTTCAAACCGGCCATGTTCCAGCCATTCGCGGCGCATGGCGTCGGTCTCGGTGAATTGCAGCGGCATCGGACCGTGGGAGCCGTGGTTCAGCACCGGCCGGGTCAGCCGCGGGATGGAGCGGAAATAGAGGGCCTCCCCGCTGCGCAGCACTTCGTAGCAGATCGTGTAGCTTTTTTTGTCCACGTCCCAGAGCGCGACTTCCGTCAGGTCATTCTCCCACACGGCGAAGCGGCCCCACTCGGCAAACACGGCCTCAATCTCAGTCGTGGCCGGACGCAACAGCTGCACCGTCAGGGATTGGGTCGGGGCCGGCGCGGCGGTTTTCTCCGCGCGGGGCAGCGCCCACACAAACAGCACGCCGAGCACAAATCCCAGGGTCACCCACGAGGGCGTCTTGGAGAGCCGCGGCGCCGAGGGCGGGTACACTTTGGCGGACTCGTCCATGGCATAACCCGCTCAGGCCCGGATGATCGCCGCGACGGCCAGGGCATGCGACTCGGTGTGCGAAAGGGTGATCATCACATGCGTCGCGCCAACCGCCGCGAGGAGGGCCTGGCCCTTCTCGTCGAGCCGCACCAGCGGCTGGTTGCGCGGTCCATGGTAGATCGAGACCGACCGCCAGCCGAGCTCGGCGCCAATGCCCGTCGTGAAACATTTCGAAACCGCCTCCTTCGCGGCGAACCGCGCCGCGTAGTGCTTGTGCGGATGGGCCATACTGGAGCAATAGGCCCGCTCCTCCTCGGTGAACACCCGCTCAAGAAAACGCGGCCCCTGGCGCTCCAGCACGCCGCGCACGCGCTCGACCTCGATCAGGTCGGCGCCGAGGCCG
Organism: Verrucomicrobiota bacterium; assembly: GCA_003402695.1. Taxonomy (GTDB): domain Bacteria; phylum Verrucomicrobiota; class Verrucomicrobiia; order Opitutales; family Opitutaceae; genus Opi-474. The sequence goes on from QQNC01000144.1 coordinate 6,220, forward strand.
ACCAGCACGCCGCCGGGGGGAAGGTTGAGCAGAGAAGACATGGGGGGAGGAAAAGGAGAAACGCTAGAAACTCAGGAAAGAAGAAACCGGATGGTCCGTGCGGGGAAGGGTTCTTCTTTCTATTTCATTCAAGTTTCCAGGTTTGTTCTCCGCTTCATCTCGCGCACCGCTTCCTCGATCCCGGTGAACAGCGCGCGGCTGATGATGCTGTGCCCGATATTGAGTTCGTGCAGGTGCGGCAGCGTGCGCACTTCCGCAATATTGACGTAATTGATGCCGTGGCCGGCGTTGACCCTGAGGCCGTGCTCGTGGGCGCGCACGCAGCCCAGCCGCAGCCGCTGGAATTCCTTGGCCCGCTTGGGTCCGAAATAGGCGTTGGCGTAGGCCCCGGTGTGCAGCTCGACGATCGGCGCACCGAGCTTGGCGGCCAGTTCGATCTGCGCCTCGTCGGGGTCGATGAAGAGACTTGTCTGGATGCCGGCCGCGGTCATCGCGTCAATGCAGGCGCGGACGGCCTTGCGGTTGCCCACGACGTCGAGGCCCCCCTCGGTGGTGATTTCCTGCCGGCTTTCCGGGACCACGCAGACCGTCGCGGGCTTCAGTTTCAGGGCGAAGGCCATCATCGCCGGCGTGCAGGCCATCTCGAGGTTGAGCCGCGTGGCGATGCCCTCGCGCAGCCGCCAGACGTCGCGTTCCTGGATGTGCCGGCGGTCCTCGCGAAGGTGAACGGTGATACCATCCGCCCCCGCGCGTTCA
>QQNC01000145.1 GCA_003402695.1 Verrucomicrobiota bacterium
ACGTCCTTCGACGTGCGCCATTTCAACTCGATGATGCCTTCCTTAAGGCCCTTGCCACCGATGGTGAGCCGCAGCGGGATGCCGATAAGGTCGGCATCCTTGAACTTCACTCCCGGCCGTTCGTTGCGGTCGTCAATGAGCACATCCGCTCCGGCCGACTCGGCCGCAGCGCCCAGTTTCTTGGCGAGATCCATCGCCTCGGGCAATTGCGGGTCCAGCACGCAGATGAGCACATGGAACGGCGCGGCATTCCACGGCCAGACCACGCCATCCGCGTCATGGCCCTGTTCAATAATCGCCTGCATCGTCCGGCTGATCCCGATGCCGTAGCAGCCCATCACCATTGGATGGTTCTGTTTCTGGTCGTCGGTGTAGACCGCGCCGTACTTGTCCGAGTATTTGGTGCCGAGGATGAAGATGTGGCCGACCTCGATGCCGCGGCGGAGCTTGAGCGGCTGGCCGGAGATTGAATCCGGTTCCCCCGCCTGGACCCGGCGGAAGTCACCAAAGCGCGTCACGGCGAGGTCGCGCTCCACGTTGACGTTTCGCAGGTGGAACCCGTCCTTGTTCGCCCCGGTCACGCCATTGCCCACCAGCCGGATGGCTTGGTCGGCGAAGATGCCCGCCAAGGCGTCGGGATTCTTGATCGTGCCCTTGACGCTGCCGAGGCTCCCGGGCTTCGCCCCCATCACCGGCTCAATTTCCTCCGGCGTGGCCGGGCGGTAGACCCCGAAGCCCAGCGAACCCAGCTTCGCCTCCTCAAGTTCATCACAGCCGCGCAGCACGACGAGGAAGAGTTTGCCGTCACCGATGTAGACGAGGGTTTTGAACTGCTTGTCTCCCGGCACCGCATAAGGCGCCGCCGCGAGTGCGGCGATGGTGACGATGCCCGGCGTGGCGAATTCCTCCACTGCGCCCGCCGGCGCCGCCGCGGGCAGGTCCGCCGGAACGAGCGCGCTGGTCGCCTTTTCGCGGTTGGCCGCGTAGCCGCTGGCCTCGCTGTAGAGGATGTCGTCGTCGCCGATCTCGGCGGGGATCATGAACTCATGCGAGAAGCTGCCGCCCATCACGCCAGTGTCCGCCTCGACCGCGATGGCCTGGGCGCCAATCCGGCGGAAAAAGTTCTCATAAGCGGTCTTCATCGCCTGGTAGCTCTTGACGGCGCCCTGGTCGGTCGCGTCGAACGAGTAGGCATCCATCATCACGAATTCGCGCGCCCGCATCAGGCCGAAACGCGGCCGGATCTCGTTGCGGAACTTGGTCGCAATCTGGAAGAAATTCTTGGGCAGGTCGCGGTAGCTCGTAATCTCGGCGCGGATCAGCGGCGTGATGACCTCCTCGTGCGTCGGCCCCAACACATATTCCGGCTCGCGCGGCCCACGCTTGCCGTCGCCGGCGCTGTCCACGCGAAACATGATTTCCCGGGCGGCCGCCCAGCGGGGACCCTGCTGCCAGTTTTCGGCCGGATGCACGTGCGGCATCTGGAGCTCGATGCCGCCGCCACGCTCGATCTCCTCGCGACAGATCTGGGTCAGCTTTTGCATGACCCGCAAGCCGAGGGGCATGAAGGTATAGAGGCCTCCGCCCAGCTTGCGCACCAAGCCGGCCCGGATGAGCAGCTTGTGCGAGGGAATCTCGGCGTCGGCCGGGCTTTCTTTGAGCGTGGGGATAAAATACTGGGACCAGAATTTCATGGAGTCCGGCAACGAAACACCGCCCGCCCGCCGGCGCAAATTTATTTGCGACCGGGCTCCGGCCCGGAGTTACTCGCTCCCCGTCCATGCCCGCCCCGTCCCACCTCCGCCAGCCCTGGCCCATGAAATGGGTGATCCTCGCGATCATCCTGTCCATCGGCGTGTACACCTTCCTGACCCTGAAGTACCGCCGGCCGGACCGGGCCTTCCGGCCGTACCAGGACCTGCGGGACCGCGCCAATGTCCACCGCCTGCTTGATGCCGGCTACCAGCGGATTGCCCTCGAGGCCGACCTGCCGGCGGACCCGCTCGCCTTTGTCTCGTCTGTCCGCGCAACGGCCGCCGCGGCCGGACTGCCGCCCGGTCTGCGCGAAACCCTCGTGGAACCGCCGCAGCTCCCCGGTGAAATCCTGGGCGTCTCCGCCACCCCGGCGGTCAACTCCCTGTTCGCCTACCCCATCGGCGTGAAATGCTCCCTGCTCGACAACAAGCAGCAGCTCGCCGGCGCGGAGCTTTACGTGCGCGGCGACGAGCTCGTGATCACGCCGGAATTTGAACACCTGTCCGGCGGACTGCTCGCCCGCAACCGCGAACGGCTCATCCGGCTCACCGTTCCCGCCGGCACCCTGAAGCCCGGCAGCTATCACGTCACCCTCGTCGGCTCGCGGAGCTCCCGGACCTGGACGCTGCAAGTGCATTGACGCGCCGCGCTGCATCGTCGAGAACTGCGCCCACTTTAATTGATGAGCACCGGTAACGGCACCCCCCTGTCTCTTCCTGCGGCCACCGCGCAGGGCACCACAATCAAGCCCACGGACCTCCGCGGGATCCTGAAATACGTGCCGCGTTTCCAGGGTCAGATCTTCGTCCTCGCCCTCGACGGCGCCATCGTGGCGGATGAAAATCTCAGCAACCTCCTCGTCGACATCGCCGTGCTTCGCAGTCTGGGCATCAAGGTCGTCCTGATTCACGGCATCGGCCAGCAGCTCGTGGAACTCGCCGCCCTGCGCAACGTCGCCATCTCCGACGCCTACGGCACCGGCGTGACCGACGCCGCCACCCTCGACCTCGCCATCCGCGCGTCCTCGCGCGTGTCGCACGTCATCCTCGAGGGCCTGACGCAAAACAGCCTGAAGTGCGCCATCACCAATTCCATCCGCGCCCTGCCCATCGGCATCATCAAGGGCGTGGACCAGCAGTTCACCGGCCGGGTTGAGCGCATCGACAAGGAGTTCATCAGCGAGCTGATCGACCGCTCCGTCGTGCCCGTCGTCCCGCCGCTGGCCTTCGGCCCCGATGGCAAGTCGCTGCGCGTCAACTCCGACGCGCTCGCAGCCGAGCTCGCCGAGGCGCTGCACGCCACGAAGATCATCTACCTGACCCCGCATGGCGGCCTGGAAATTGACGGCGAGATTCGCCGGGAAATCTCCGTGGACGCGCTTCGCACGATCATCAAGGACAAGCCCGAGCAGATCGCCGAGACCTCGCGCAGCAAGGCGATGCACGCCGTCAAAGCCATCGAGACCGGCACGCCCCGCGTGCACATCGTGGATGGCCGCATTTTTGACGGCCTCATCAACGAGATTTTCTCCAGCGAGGGGGTCGGGTCGCTCGTCTACGGCAACGACTACCAGCAGATCCGCAAGGCCCGCCGCAGCGACGTGCGCTTCATCTACAGCCTCACCCGCAACGCCGTCCGGCGCGAAGAGCTGATCCACCGGACCCAGCAGGCCATCGAGAAAAACATCGACCAGTTCTTCGTCTACGAAATCGACGAGAACATCATCGCCTGCGTCACGCTGTATTTCTACCCCGACATGCCCGAACTCGCCGAGGTCGGCTCGCTCTACGTCACGCCGTTTTACCACCATCGTGGCATCGGCAAAAAGATGGTCGAGTACGCCTGCCTCATGGCCAAGGAGCGCGGCACCAAGCGTGTCATCGCGCTCTCGACCCAGAGCTTCGGCTTCTTCACCGCCGTCTGCGGCTTCGAGGAAACGACGAAGGAAGCCCTGCCCGAGGCGCGGCTGAAGTTGTACGACGACAGCGGCCGCAACGCCAAGGTGCTGGTCAAGCAGCTGGTTTGAGACGAAACGCGGTCAGCGCTCGGCTGTCAGGAGTCAGCCGAGCGGATTGGACCGGCACCAGGCCTTTTGTCTTCAGCTGACTGCTGATCGCCGGCCGCTACGCGCCCTTGCTCTGCCGCAGCCGGTCGAGGAACACCGCGGCGATGATGACCACGCCGATGATGATTTCCTGAAAATACGTCGGCCAGCCCATCTGCTGCGAGCCGTTGCGCAGCACTGCCATGATCAGCGCGCCAATCATCGAGCCCAGCACCGTGCCCACGCCCCCGCTCAAGCTCGCCCCGCCGATGATCACCGCCGCGATAATGTCGAGTTCCAGCCCGACCGCCACCGTCGGATCACCCTGCCGCAGCCGCGAGAGCTGCATCAGGCCTGCCAGGCCGAAGAACGCGCCGGCCAGCGCATAGATGAGGATCTTGGTCCGCACCGTGGGTACGCCGCAAAGCCGGGCTGTCGCCTCATTGGAGCCAATCGCAAAAATATGCCGGCCAAAGACCGTCTGCCGCAGCATGACTGCGGTCCCGATCGCCGCGACCAGCGCCACCCACGCGCCGGTGGGTAATGACCAGCCAAACGGATCCGCCGTTGTCATCCAACTGTTGATGGGCGACGCGTCATAATTGACCGTCTCATTGTTCGCGAGCCACTTGGATGAACCCCGCACCACGCCGAGTGTCCCGAGCGTGATGATAAACGGCGTCATGCGCAGGCCGGCAATGGCCACCCCGTTGAGCAGCCCGATGCCGCCACCCGCCACGACCACCGCGAGCACCACCGCGGCCGCCGACCAGCCGCGCTGGATCAGCAGCGCCCCGACCACGCTCGTGAACGCGATCGCCGAGCCGACGCTCAAATCGATCCCGCCGGCGATGATGATCAGCGTCATGCCCAGCGCGCCGATGGCCACGATCACCGTTTGCGTGAGGATGATCTTGAAATTCGGGTATGTCAGAAAATACCCGCGCACCTCGGTCGAGATCGAGAAAAGCCCGATCACCAGCAGCAGCCCCAGAAAGGGCCCGAGTTTTGCGAGGAGATTTTTGGTGTTCATGGGAAAACTGGGTTCAAGCCGCGGCCCCGATGGCCGCGGCCATCAACGAAGGCTCGGTCCAATCGGCGCGGGCCCGGCACTCGACGAGTTCGCCCCGCCGCATCACCGCGATGCGGTCGCACATGCCGAACAGTTCCGGGAGGTAGGAACTCACCAGCACGACCGCCCGGCCCTCGCGCGCCAGGCCGGCGATCAGCTCGTAAATCTGCGCCTTGCTCCCGACATCGATGCCGCGCGTGGGCTCATCGAGCAGGAAAATCCGCGCCGGGTGCTCCAGCAACCGGGCCAGCGCGACCTTCTGCTGGTTCCCGCCGGAGAGCTGGCCCACCGGCTGACCCGGCCCGCTCGCCTTTATGCCGAGTCGCCCGATCCAAGCGGCGCCTGCCGCATCGATCTCGCGTCGCCGCAGCCAGCCCAGCCGGCCGAAACGCCCGAGCTTGGTGAGCACCGTGTTCTCCGCCACCGAGAGCGGCAACATCAGGCCCTCCTCCTTGCGGTTCTCACTCAGGAAACCAAGCCCCGCGCGCCAACTGGCTCCGGGCTCACGCCGGGACAACTCCCGGCCTTCGAGCCTGACCACACCGCGATCGCTGGCCTCCAGGCCAAACACCGCCCGCACCAGTTCCGTCCGCCCGGCGCCGATGAGTCCGGCCACGCCTAAAATTTCCCCCGCCGCGAGGGTCAGATCCGCCCCGGTCAGGCGCCGACCGGCGGCCAGGTTCCGGACTTCCAGCACAGTGGCCCCCGGACGGGCTGTCCGCGCCGGGTAAAGCTCCGTCACCTCCCGGCCAACCATCAGCCGCACCAGCTGCGCCGGTGCAGTTCCAGCCATCAGACCTGTCCCGACGCTCTGTCCGTCCTTCAGCACGGTGTAGCGGTCCGCCAGACGTTCCACTTCCTCGAGAAAATGGCTGATATAAATGACACTCACGCCGCGGTCGCGCAGTTGGCGGATCACGGTGAACAGTCGCTCGGTGTCGGCCTGCGCCAGGCTGCTCGTCGGCTCGTCCATGACCAGCACCCGCGGCTCCGTCCGCAGCGCGCGGGCGATCTCAATGATCTGTTGTTCCGCGATGGGAAACTTTCCCGCCGCCCGTTCAAGGTCGAGATGGCCGTGTCCCAGCCGCTCCAGTGCCGCCCGGGCCAACGCTTTCGCCTCGCGCCGGCGCAGCCACCCGCCGCGCGACGGTTCGGCGCCGAGCATGATGTTTTCCCACGCGCTCAAATGCGGCGCGAGGCTCAGCTCCTGATGAATCATCGCCACCCCGCGATGACGGGCGTCGAGGGTGTCCCGCGGGGCGTACGGCGCCCCGTCCAGCTCCAGCGTGCCCGCATCCGCCGGCAGCGCGCCGCTGAGGATGTTCATCAACGTGCTCTTGCCCGCACCATTTTCGCCCACCAGGGCGTGGACTTCGCCCGGTGCCACCTCAAGCGACACGCCGCGCAGCGCCAGCGTGGCGCCGAAGGACTTGCGAATGCCCATCAGGCGGAGGCGCGGCGGCATCATTGTCATTCTGAGCGCAGCGAAGAATCCCGTGTGACTCTGCTATGCCAATCGACTGCGAGATCTCTCCACAACGGGTTACCTTTCTCAATCAGCTCTATCTTCTTCCGACGCAGCCACCCCTTCAGTTGTGTCTCACGAGCTATCGCATTTCCGACCTGCCTAAATTCCTCAAAATAGATCAGGCTCTTCAGTCCATAGCGTTTGGTGAACCCTTCCTGCCGAGCGGACTTATGCTGCCAAATCCGGCGCTCCAGTGAGTTCGTCACGCCAATGTAGAGGGTGCCGTGAGGATGGTTGGTCATCATGTAAACCCAGTAACTTCGGTGGGTCGGGGGCATGATACTGCGATTTGTATGCCGGCGGTATCCAACTGGATTCTTCGCTGCACTCAGAATGACAAACATAAGGGCGGTCGCCTTTAAATGGAGCACACGGTCGCCGTATTATTTCAGGTACTTTTCCAAGGGCGGGTAAAGCAGGTCGGCCATCGCCGGCGCGGCCATGTTTTCCCGCGTGACCAGCGCGCAGCCCGTATCAATCACGAGCGCGACCTTCTGCCCGCGCAGGCTCGCCACCAAAGTCTTCACGCCGAGATAACCCATCTGGAAGGGATTCTGCACGACCAGGCCCTGCAG
>QQNC01000146.1 GCA_003402695.1 Verrucomicrobiota bacterium
ACCCTCCCCGACGGCATGCGCGTGCTGCTGCGGCTGTTCCTGCTGCTGCGGGCCTACAAGCCGCTGAGCCTGTTCGGCACCCTCTTCATCGTGCTGTTCCTCGTGGCGGTGGGCACCGGCATCATGCCGTTCACGGAGCTGGTCCTGCACCGCTATGTCGCGAGCCGGGCCAGTGCGATTGTCTCCATCGCCAGCGGCATGCTGGCCTTCATGAGCCTGTCCCTGGGCCTGGTGCTCAGCTCGGTCAACCAGCGCTTCCTCGAGCTGGAGCGGGTCGTGGTCAAACGCTTCAAGCGTTAACCGCGCCGCCCCGCCGACCGCCGCCACCGTGGGAACCAAGGATTTCAACGCCCTGGACTTGTTCATCTGCCGCTGGCGCTCGGGCATTGTCCGGCGCTATATCCGGCCCGGTGCCCGGCTCATGGATTTTGGCTGCGGCCACCAGGCGCTGTTCCTGCAGGCCGTGCAAAAGGATCTCAGCCAGGGCATCGGGGTGGATTATGACGCCGCCCCGGCCCGCCCCGCGGCTAACCTCGAGATCCAGCAGTTTCACTTCAAGGACCGCTTCGAATTTCCCGACCGCAGCTTCGACCAAGTCACGCTGCTGGCCGTCCTCGAGCACATCCCCCTGGATCTCGTGGGTCCGCTCTTTGCCGAATTCCGCCGCATCCTGAAGGACGATGGCACGATCCTGCTCACGACGCCCACGCCCGCCTCGAAGCCCCTGCTGGAGTTCCTCGCCTTCAAGCTGAAGATCATCTCCGGGCCGGAGATCGCCGACCATAAGCACTATTACAGCCGGGCCGACATCGCGGCCCTCGCCGCAGGCCAGCGCCTGGCCTGCACCACCTACCGCACCTTCCAATTCGGCCTGAACAGTTTCGCCGCCCTGGCCAAGTCACCGGCTGCAACCTGAAGATCAACTGAACCCAACGCGGCGTCAGGGCGAATCTCGCCGCAACTCTCGGGCTCTGGCGGGCAGCCCGCGTGAGACACCGTTGACCGGGCTCAGGTGCGAAACTGCACTCCCTCTTCGGCCCAACCCCACCCGTCGACTTGCCAAACGCATCTCTTCCCGACAGATGACCGAATCTACCGCCCTTTCCCCTGACTGCCACGGAGAGCCCTCCACCCGTCCGGATGGAGTTGGAAAATAGCCACCCGCCCACAATGATGCTCACGACCAAGCATAAGATGAAGATTGCGCGCATCGCGCAGGTCCTGGTCATGGGTGCACGCCGGCTGGTTGGCCTCGGCGCGGTCACCCAGGTCAGCCGCCAACGGGTCCGATGGGACCTGGACTTGCGGGAGGGAATTGATTTCTCGATCTGGCTGCTGGGCTCATTCGAGCCCGGCACGGTCCACACCTATCGCAAGTTGATCCAAGCCGGGGACATTGTTCTGGATATCGGGGCCAACATCGGAGCTCATACACTGCACCTGGCGGGCTGCGTCGGTCCAGAGGGCAAAGTCGTGGCGTTTGAGCCGACGGACTTTGCCTTTGCCAAACTGGTGCGGAACGTCCGGTTGAATCCCGCCCTGGCCGGGCGCATTCAATGCCGGCAGGAAATGCTGGTGGATTCCGACACTCGGACGACCCCGGCCGTGCCGCTCTATTCCAGCTGGCCGTTGAAGCAGGATAAAGACCGGCACAATCTCCACTGCGGTCAACTGATGACGACCTCCGGCGCGAGAGCCCGGACCCTGGATTCGGCCATTGCCGAGCTTGGCCTGCCACGGATCGACTGCATCAAGCTCGATATTGACGGATTTGAGTGCGGGATGCTCCGGGGCGCCCGCGAGGTCCTGACCCGCTGGCATCCGACGATCATCATGGAATTGGCCCCGTATGTCCTGGCCGAACAGGGCACGAGTCTGGACGAGCTGGTCAAGCTGCTCGAAGCTTACGGCTATCGGCTCCACAGCGCATCCAACGGCCAACCGCTGGCGATGAACGCGCCCGAGCTCCTGCGGTTGATTCCACATGGGGCGAGCCTTAATGTCCTGGTCCGTGCCCCTCTGGAACAGACGGGGACCCCGTTCCAACCCAATGCCACCAGCCAGGATTTCCGGAGGGCCGCCGGATGAACACTGAAGCCACGCCTTACTCTAGCCGGTTGCCTGCCCTGGCCTGCGCCCTGGTGATTGTCGTCTTTGGCCTGATGATCGATTTGAAAGGGGTGCACAACGACGAGGGAATTCGGCTGGCCATCATGAATGGCGGACAGCAATTCATGCCCGACATCGCCGGCACCAACGCCAGCTGGCACCAGGTGCTGGCGTACAGCGCACCGTACGCCTACCAGCCGGCCTATTTCCTGTTGCAGAATTCACTCATGCGCGTGGCCCAGACACACAATGTGATCTTTCTGCGGCTCGTGAACGTGTTCTTCCTCTGGGTTTCGCTGCAAGGATTGCTTGCACTGTCGAAAACCTGGCGGCTGTTTCCGCGGCTGTTTCTCATCGGCCTGTTTTCGTGCAACGCCTATTTGTTCATGCACGTCCTGCAACTCCGCGAATACATCCTCGGGGTGACGTTCTATGTCTGGTCAACCTGGTTCGTCCTGCACCTGGATGCACGCAAACTTGATCGGGGATGGGCCGACGCGGGATGGTTCGCCGCCTATGGGGTGTTGCTGACACTGGGATTCTACTCCCAGTCCTGGGTGGTCTTCCCGGCCATCGGCCAGTTTATCTTCCTCGTCGTGCGGCCCGGTCGGGCCCGGGGGCGCTGCTATGTCCTGCTGGCACTCTGCTACGCGATTGTGCTGTCCCTGACCTGGCCCTACCTCGTCGCGCATCACGAAAAGGTGGATGTCGGTCGGTGGGGATTCCAGGGGACCTCGTTATCCGCCCAGCTTTCGAATGGATTTCACCTGGTCCTCTCCGGTCACATGACCGGCTTCTCCCCCTTCACTGACTTCCTGTTCTGGTTCTGGCTCGTCGTGATTGCTGGCGCGGCGCTGCTGCTGTTCCGCCCGCCCGCAACGGCTGGCGTGGCCCGGGCCGAGTACAAGCGCCAGGGCGCCCTGATGCTCCTGTCGATCCTGGTCACGCTGGCCTTTCAAATCGGTTATTTCCTCAAGGTGGACAACCTCTCGGTCTGGTATCGCTACTTCATTATTCACTATTTCTTCCTGACCTGGCTGGTCGCGCTCGCGTTCAAATACCTCTGCGACCTGCGCGCCGGCATGGCGGTTGGCACTGCGGTGCGGTCCACCCTCACTGTCGTGGTGACTGCGCTCGCCGCGCTCATGATTGCATCAGGCATTTATCAGACGCGAAGTTATTACCGGGATCCCTATATGGACACCGGGCTAAGCGCCGCCTCGAACTGGCGCACTTGGGCGACAGGATTGGCGCACATCATCCAACCCGATGATGTGGTGCTCACCTATGACTTCCTTGGCCGGGCCTCGCTGAGTTTCACCCGGCCCATCCCCAACCGGATTGTGCCACTGACGGATCTGGATACCGCCAACCTGCAGGCGGCCGGGCGGCTGGTTTATCTGGAGAACCTCTACTTCAAATCCCAACGGAGCCAACTGGCCACCCGGATGGCGGCTCTGGGCTTCGGATCCATGCGGGAGATTCCCATTTATAGCACCGACGGCACGATGACCCTTTCTGAATGTACCATCCTGACCTTCTCCCGCAGGTAGGAACCGGGGGCCGCTGCCTCGCCTCAAGCCCGCCGTTAACCACCCATGCCCTCCGAGTATTTTCAAACGCGTAACCCCCTCCCGCGCACGCCGGTGTGGCCCATGAACCTGCAGCCCTACCCCCGCCCTGATGCCCGGCAATCACCGGTTGCCCGCCCGCTGCCGCGATGAAGGCCGACCGGCTCCAGCCCATCGGGCAGCACAACATCGAGATCCAGCGCAACCGGTACGCTTGGGACCGCAAACCCATGTTGCGGGCGGTGTACCGGGAGTTCTACCAGCTGATCAGCAACCGGATCGATCCCCTCGTGCCCGGCCCCGTGGTCGAATTGGGCTCCGGCATGGGCCGCATCAAGGACGTCATCCCACAGTGCGTCACCACGGATTTGTTTCCCAACCCGTGGCTGGATCGGCAGGAAAACTGTTACGCACTGAGTTTCGCCGACGGTTCCGTCTCCCACCTGATCCTGTTTGATGTCTGGCACCACCTGCGCTTTCCCGGCGCGGCCTTGCGCGAGTTTCACCGCGTGCTGGCGCCGGGCGGCCGGGTGATTCTCTTCGAACCCGCCGCCAGCTGGATCGGCAGCTTCGTCTATCATTTTTTTCACCATGAGCCGATGGCGACCCGCGACCCGATCACCTGGGAGGCTCCCGCCGGATTTTCGGCCCGCGACGCGGACTACTACGCCGCCCAGGGCTCGGCCACGCGGCTCTTCTGGTGGGGTGAGGGCAAGGATCGCCTCGCCGGCTGGCGCCTGCGCGAGGTGCGCCCCGTCACCTCGTTCGCCTACTTCGCCTCGGGCGGATTTTCCGGTCCGCAGCTGGGCGGCCGTTTTCTCCATGGCCTCATGCGCGGCCTTGATTTTATCACCTCGCCCTTCCCCCGGGCGTCGGCCGCCCGCCTGCTGGTTGTCCTCCAAAAGGATCCCGCCTGACCGGGCCGGTCCCTGGCTTCGTCACCCATTCCGGGTCCCCCCGCGCTTTTCCAGCGTTGGCCATCGGTTTACACAATGCCCGGGGTTGATTTTATCGGGCTGTTCCGCGATGAATAACGCGCATGCTGCTTTCCATCGTCGTTCCCGTTTTCAGGGAGGAAAAGAACCTTCCGGAGTTTCTGCGACGCATCCAGCCGATCCTGGACGGAGTCAGCCCGGATTATGAGATCATCTTCGCGCTCGATCCCTCGCCCGACCGCACGGAGGACGTGATTCTCGAGGCCCGGGCCCGCGACCCGCGCCTCAAGCTCCTCAAGTTCTCCCGCCGCGTCGGCCAGCCCATGGCCACCCTCGCCGGCATGGAATACTCGCGGGGCGACGCCGTCATCGTCATGGACGTGGACCTGCAGGATCCGCCCGAGCTCATCCTCGAGATGGTCGCGAAATGGCGCGAGGGTTTTGACGTCGTGCTGCCCCAACGCCGCCACCGCACCGGCGAGCCCTGGATCAAGAAGGTCGTCGCCGCCACCGGCTACAAGGTGATCAACAAGATCGCCGACGTGAAAATCCCGCCCAACACCGGCGACTTCCGCCTGATGTCGCGGCGGGTCGTGCAGGAAGTCGTCCGCCTCAAGGAATCCCACGGTTTTCTGCGGGGCATGGTCGCCGTCGTCGGTTTCCGCCAGTGCCTGATCCCCTTCGACCGGCCGCAACGGTTCGCCGGCGAGACCAATTACAACCGCTTCCTCGGCTCCCTGCGCATCGGCTTCAACGGCATCTTCTGCTTCTCCACCTACGCGCTGTCGCTCAGCACCATGGCCGGGTTTGCCATCGCTTCCTGCTCCTTCCTGATCGCCCTCGCCTACCTGGTCATGAAGCTGGCGGGCTTTCCGTTTCCCCTTGGTAATCCCACCGTCGTCATCCTCATCCTCTTCATGGGCGGCATCCAGCTGATCAGCGTCGGCATCCTCGGCGAATACATCGGCCGCATCTATGAGGAGGTCCGCGCCCGGCCCAAGTTCATCGTCGAGCGCGCCGAGGGCTTCAAAAGCTGACGCCGATGCCCGCAGCGAACGCCGCCAAGTGGCCCAAGGTGCTGCCACCCCTCACGCCCGAGCAAAAGCAGCGCAGCGACGCATTCATGAAGCTGTGGCACGAGGTGCTGCCCCAGCGCTACGGCCTCGTCGAACGCTTCAACCACCGCTTTCCCGTGCGGCATTCGCCGGCCGGCTTTACGACCACCCTCGAGATCGGCGCCGGACTTGGAGAGCACCTCCAGTACGAGAAGCTCACGCCCACCCAGGAGCAGAATTACTACGCGAACGAGTTCCGGGAAAACATGGCCGCGGAAATCCGGCGGCGCCACCCCCGCGTCCAGACCGTGGTCGGCGACTGCCAGCAGCGCCTGGACTTCGCCGACGGCTGCTTTGACCGCGTTATCGCCGTTCATGTGCTCGAACACCTGCCCAACCTCCCCGCCACGATCCGGGAGGCCCACCGCCTACTGAGCCCCGCGCGCGGACGCTTCCTCGTCGTCATCCCGACCGAGGGCAGTCCCGCCTATTCACTCGCCCGCCGGATTTCGGCCCAGCGCGTCTGGAACCGGCAATTCGGCGGCGGCTACGAGGAATTCTACCGGCGGGAGCACATCAACCTCCCCGCCGAGATCCTCGCGGAACTCGCGCCCTGGTTCACCATCGAGGCCCGCAGTTTCTTCCCGCTGCGCGTGCCCTGGGTCTTCTGCAACCTCTGCATCGGGCTCAGCCTTGTGCCCCGGCCGCAGCCACACGTGGCCCAGTGAGGAGAGAGGGGTGAAAGTGAACGTGAAAGGGTAAGGCAAAGGCATGCCGGACACCTCCAAACTTTCCCAGTACGGTGGCCATCAGAAGGCCTTGGCACTTTTTGACCTAGTGGTCACGGACCTCGCTGGGCTCACCCGTGAACCAGCTTTGCAGCGTCTCGTTTCCCAGCAGATCGCGAGCGCCGATTCGATCGCATCCAACATCGAGGAGGGCTACGGGCGGGGCTCGAAACGGGACTACGCACACTTTCTTATCATTGCGCGTGGTTCAGCGCAGGAGACCAGGGGGCGTTATGGACGCCTGAAACACTGGATTTCGACCGACGCAATTGTTGCACGCGTTGCACTGTGCGACGAAATCATCGCCATCCTCACTGCCACGATCCGCCGGTTGAGAGCCCAGGATGGGGAGTAACTCCAGTCTTCCCCCCTTTCTCACTCTCACCTTCACTCTCACTCTCCCATGCGTTCAGTTTTCATCACCGGCGCCGCCGGCTTCATCGGCAGCAGCCTGGC
>QQNC01000147.1 GCA_003402695.1 Verrucomicrobiota bacterium
GGGATCGCGCCGTGGCGCGTCGGCCGGCTGCAAGGATTGGAGTGGGGGGAGAAGTTGAACCGCTCCTACCACGTCATCGGCTGCTCCGGTCACATGGACCTGTCCCGGCTGGATGCGCGGAAGGTGAAGTGGGTGAAGCCGGCCGTGGTGCGCGGCCCGATCCCGCTCAATGTCACGGGCATCGTCGAGACGGGCTGGACGCTGCAGCCGTCCGCGTTGCCCGAGCAGCGGCATGATCTTTGGCGCGGCGGGCGGGTGCGGGCGCACTTGCCGCGTTTTGCCCGGGCGCAGAACTTTAAATTCGGCCCGGAGGTGGCGCCGGAAAAAGTGTCCGCTTGGACGCGGTTGCTGCACGACGGGACGCCGCTGCGGCTGCCGGCGCGGCACGAGGTCACGGTGTTGATCGACACGGACGACTATCTTTGCGGCTATCCGGTGCTGGAGTTTTCCGGCGGGGCGGGCACGAACGTGCGCTGGGAATGGGCGGAGTCGCTCTTTGACCGGCTGGCGCCGAAGTTCGACAACACGCCGGGTCCGAAGGGCAACCGCGGCGCGGTGGCGGGAAAGATCTTCATGGGCTTTGGCGACCGCTGGCGGCTGGGCGGTTCCGGGCGCCGGTGGGCGGGCGCGCCGTGGTGGCGGGCGGGCCGCTACCTGATGATCAGTGTGCAGGTCGGGGCGCAGCCGGTCGTGCTGCACACGCTGGCGGTGGAGCGGACGGGATTCCCGTTCGCGCCGCGGGCCACGTTCGCGGCCGACGATCCGACGCTGTCGCCGATCCTGGAGCTGAGCGAACGCGGGTTGCGCGCGTGCATGCACGACATCTTCGTCGATTGCCCGTACTACGAGCAGATGATGTACGTGGCGGACACGCGCATCCAGATGCTGCTGGCGTATGTCATGGCGGGCGAGGAGCGGCTGCCGCGGCGTGGCATGGAGCTGTTCGACCTGTCGCGGGCTCGCAGTGGCTATCCCACGATGCGGACCCCGTCGTACTTGCGGCAGGAGAGCGCGACCTTCGCGATGATCTGGCCGTGGATGCTGCACGATTTTGCGCTCTGGCGGGACGACCTGCCGTGGCTGCGGCAACGGCTGCCGGGCCTGCGGGCGTTGTTGGAGGCGCTGCAGACGGAGGAGGACGCGGACGGGTTGCTCGTGAAGCCGCCGGGCTGGTTGTTCATGGACTGGGTGCCGGGCTGGTTCGTCGGCTGGCCGCCGGGCCAGCGCGAGGGCCACCGGTCTGCGCTGATCAGTCTGCAGTATTTGCTGACGCTGCAACGGGCGGCGGAGCTGGAAACATGGGCCGGGGATGCGCGGATGGCCCAGCGCTACGCGGAACGCGCCACCCACGTCGCGGGGTCGCTGGCCCGGATCTTCTGGGACGAAGCCCGGGGCCTGTGGGCGGATGATGAATCGCACGCGACCTTCAGCCAGCACGCGCAGGCGCTGGCGGTCATCGGCGGGTTGCGCGTGCCGGACCCAGCGAAGTGGGCGGACGCAGCGGCGAACGGGCTCGCGGCGGCGACGATCTATTTCCAGCACTACCTGTTCGAGGCGCTGGGCAAAGCCGGGCGCGCGGACCTGGTATTGGAGAAGTTGGAAATGTGGCGCGGGCTGGTGAAGCAGGGCTTCAAGACGCCGGTCGAAAGCCCGGAGCCGGCGCGGTCGGACTGCCACGCGTGGGGCGCGCACCCGGTGTTTCACCTGCATGCGACGGTTGCGGGCATCCGCCCGACAGCGCCCGGATTCCGGAAAGTGCGTATCGCGCCGCAACCCGGCACACTGAAATCGATCGAGAGCGAGCTGCCGCACCCGCGCGGGACCATCCGGTTATCCGCGAAATTCTACGCCGGGCGCGTCGAAGCCACGGTTCAGCTGCCGCCGGAAACGTCGGGCGTGTTCGTCTGGGCGGGGCGGGAAACCCCGCTCTGGCCGGGGAGTCAGGTGGTGCGGCTGGGGTAGGGCAGGTCTTTGACCTGCCCTAGCTTGGGCGGAAACGCGGGCGGCGGCGAAACGGATAAGGCGGGTCGAAGACCCGCCCTACTTTACGCGATCATCTCGGCGACGTACGCGCGCTCTTCCACGAGCTCCTTGTTCGTCGCGGCGATCTTGGACTTCGCGAAGTCATCCATCGCGTAGCCGGTGATGACCTCGTAGCTACCGGGCGTCGTGGTGCGGACCGGCATGCCGGCCCAGACGTTGGCATCGAAGCCATACAGGCCGTTCGATTTCACGGCGATGGAATGGATGGCGCCGGGCGTCACGAGCGAGCGCACGTGGTCCACGAGGGCGTTGGCGGCCGAGGCGGCGGAGGACAGGCCGCGGGCGGCGATGACGGCGGCGCCGCGTTTGCCGACGGTCTCGCAGAACGCGCCCTGCAGCCAGGCGGTGTCGGTGATGACGGACGTGGCGGGCTGGCCGTTGATCGTCGCGTGGGCGTACGCCGGGAACATGGTCGGGCTGTGGTTGCCGTAGATGAAGATGTCCTTCACGGCGGTGAGATCCACGCCGGCCTTTTTCGCGAGCTGCGTCTGCGCGCGGTTCTGGTCGAGGCGGACCATGGCGGTGAAGCGATCCGGCGTCAGGCGCTTGGCCTGGCTGGCGGCGATCATGCAGTTCGTGTTGGCGGGATTGCCGACGACGGCGACGCGGGCATCGGCGGCCGCGACGGCGTCAATGATCTGGCCCTGGCCGATGAAGATCTTGCCGTTGTCCTTGAGCAGGTCGGCGCGCTCCATGCCGGGGCCGCGGGGCTTGGCCCCGACGAGCAGACACCAGTTGGCATCCTTGAAGCCGACGGCGGGATCGGAGGTCTGGACGATGCCCTTGAGCAGCGGGAAGGCGCAGTCATCGAGCTCCATGGCGACGCCCGCGAGCGCGAGCAGGGCCTTCTCGATGGGGGCCTCGATCAGTTGGAGGATGACGGGCTGGTCGGGTCCGAACATGGCGCCGGACGCGATGCGGAAGAGGAGGGAGTAGCCGATTTGGCCGGCTGCACCGGTGACGGCGACGCGAAGGGGAGTTTTCATGAGGTAAAGGGAGAGGATTAAGTAACCACGAAATCTGCGAAGAACACGAAAGAATTAGCCGGGGGCAGAATCTGAAGACTGTAAGTCGGCCTGGGTAATGAAAACTACTGGCCTGGCGTCGGGTGTTGCGGGGCCGTCCCCGTGGTCAACCAAGAGGTGGCGAAGCTGGCCAGCAAGACGGTGAGCGCGGTGCACAGCAGCCAGCCGGCGGCTTGCGCCGCCCAGACGAGCGGCACCCACCAGACGGCGCTGGTCCAGCTCAGGATGAAGAAGCCCGCCAGGGCGAGGCGGACCCAGCGAGATTCCGGGTAATGGGGGCCGGCCTTGGCCAGCAACCACGGCAGGGTGAACAGGAGAAACCACAGCCGGTAGTTGAAGCTGGCGCCGGCCACGAAGGTGAACACGTAGATCGCCGCGCCCGTCAGGAAGCCGGTCTCCCGGGCGGTGAGCGCTTGGGCAAGCGGCGCCTGGCCGGCGAGCTTGAACCCCAGCCAGGCCGCGGCCGGCAGGACGATCGCAGCGAGCACGTTGGCGAGGAGATCGAGGGGCGCGCGCTCTAGGACCTGGCCGTGGGCGCGAGCGTAGAGTTCCAAGGCGAACGGCAGGACCGTGCGACCGTAGGAATGGACGGCGCCAACGCCGGCGCGCGTGTTGACGAGGGTCGCGAGCGTTTCGGGCCAGTGCAGGCCGAGCCACAGGGCGAACAGCGCGAGCGCGACTTGCGCGGGCCGGCGCAGCGCGGCCGGTCCGGCCAGGGCCACAATCACGAGCGTCACGACGGGAAACAGCTTCAGGACGCTGGCCAGCAGCAAGCCGACCACGCCCACGATAGCCAGCCAGCGACGGTCGGAATCGAGGGCGAGCAGGGACAGTCCGGTCACCGCGAAGATGGGCAGGTCGGTGTTGCCGCGCTCCACCGCCAGCAGCAGCGACGGCGAAACAACCAGCAGCCCGACGAAAGCGCCGGCGCGCCAGCCGAAGGCTTTCATCCCGAGCAACAGGGTGCCGAACGCGGCCGCGGCGAAGCCCAGGGCGACCACGGTGTGGGCGGGAGCAGTGAGGTTGCCCGGGAAAAACCAGAGCCAGGGCGAGGGGTAATTGAGCGGGCGCCCGGTGGGGTCGTGGGGATTGGCCACGTAGGGATTGCCTCCCTCGGCGGCGGTTTGGGCCGCGGCGGTGATCACCCTGAGGTCGAGCCAGGCGACGTCGCGCGTGGCGACGCCGAAACACCGCCAGCCCGACTGCCAGCCGCGAAGCTGGATCATCCCACTGATGGCCACCGTGGCGACCAGGACGATCGCGAGAGCGATCAGGCGGCCGAAATGATTCCGGGCCGGTTCAGGTCGCATGGCCGGACGTGAGGTTCACGCAAACCGCGGGGCGAGGGCGGTGTGGAGCTCGCGGACCAGGCTCTCCGTCGTCGGCCAGTCGATGCAGGCGTCGGTGATGGAGATGCCGTACTGGAGTTTGTCCTTCGGCTGCGGGAAGGGCTGGCTGCCGGCGCCGAGGTTGCTCTCGATCATCGCCCCGATGATGGAGGTGTTGCCCGCGGCGATCTGCGCGAGAATCTCGCGCGTCACCTCGGGCTGGCGCTCGGGCTGCTTGGCGGAGTTGTCGTGGGAGCAATCGACGAGGATGGACTTGATGAGACCGGCCTTGGTGAGCAGCGCCTCGGTCTGCGCGATGTGCGCCGGTGAGTAGTTCGGGCCGGTGGCGCCGCCGCGGAGGACGACGTGGCACGCGGGGTTGCCGCGGGTGACGATGGCGGAGGCGGAGCCGTCGAGGTTGATGCCGAGGAAAGTGTGTGGCTGGGCGGCGGCCTTGATGGCGTTGATCGCGGTGGCGATGGAGCCGTCAGTGCCGTTCTTGAAACCGAGCGGCATCGAGAGACCCGAGGCCATCTGGCGGTGGGTTTGGGACTCGGCGGTGCGGGCGCCGATGGCGGACCAGCAGATGAGGTCGGCGATGTACTGCGGCGTGATGGGGTCGAGCAGCTCCGTTGCGGTCGGCAGCCCGAGGTCGAGCACGTCGCGCAGGAACGAGCGCGCGAGGCGCAAGCCGGCGGCGATGTCATGGGAGCCGTCGAGGTGCGGGTCCATGATGAGCCCCTTCCAGCCCACGGTCGTGCGCGGTTTTTCGAAATACACGCGCATGACGATCATCACCCGGTCGGACACCTCGCGGGATAGGGCGGCCAGGCGGCGGGCGTAGTCGCGGCCGGCGTCCAAGTCGTGGATGGAGCACGGGCCGATGATCAGGAGGAAACGACGGTCATCGGTGAAGATGACACGGTGAATATCCTGGCGCGTGCGGGTGACAAACTCGGCCTGGGACTCGCTCTTGGGCAACTCCGCCAGCAAGGCGGCGGGCGAGGGCAAGGCGCGGGTCTCGACGACATTGATATCCGATGTTCTCTGCATGAACCGTCAGCTTGGCGGAGCGGAAGGGAAAGGCGCAAGCCCGCGGCGAGCTCGCGGGAGGGTGGGAGGCGTCATTCCGCCAAGGCGCGGGGCGCAGGGGGATAAAAACCAGGAAACCCTTGGAATTTGGGCAAAAAAGTGGCCGGCCACATACCCCTATGTGGCCGGCCTTTGCTTTCTTAGTTACCCCAAAACTCCCGCTAGGCGGGAGAAGTGCTAAACTGATGAGTTGATAGATAAACCCGTTTGTCGCATCGTCAACTTAAAGTTATCACTTTCTTCCACTTAATTTTGCTAGTAGCTCTAAAATAGCGTCTTATTAAATCGATGAATCTGGCTGCCCAGGAGAGTTTTTACCGCTGGAGTCCAGCGGCTTGCCTGCGGGTTTCGGGCGAAGATGCCCTAACCTTTCTGCAGGGGCAGTTTACTAATGATTTGCATCAGGACAGAGACGCCAGGGCGACCTACGGATTGTGGCTGAATCAGAAGGGAAAAGTCCTGGCGGACAGTTTCGTGTGCAAAACGTCACCGCAGGAGGCGTGGATCGTGAGCTATTTTTCGCCCGCGGCGGTGATTCGCGAGCGACTGGAGGCCTACATCATCGCGGACGATGTGGTGATCGAGGACGTCACCGCGGCCATGCGCGGACTCACGGTATTCGGCGCAAATCCGGCGGCGGGACTGGGGCTGGCCGCACCGGCGTGGGATTTTTCCGGGCGCCGCACCCGTGACCTGCAGACCGAGATAATTTTTCCCGCGGAAATGGAAGCTGCGCTGACGGCGAAGCTGACCGGCAAAACGGAGTTGTCGCCCGGGCAAATGGAAGCGCGGCGGATCGCCGCCGGGATTCCGGCGGTGCCGGCGGACATCGGCCTGGCGGATTTACCGAACGAAGGCGGTCTGGAGACCGACGCGATCTCGTACACGAAGGGCTGTTATCTCGGGCAGGAAGTGATGGCGCGCCTGAAAAACCTGGGCCAGGTCCGCCGCCGACTGCTCCGCGTGCGCGGACCCGGCGAGCCGCCGGCGCGCCTGACGCCGGTTTTTCAGGGGGCTCGCAAGGCGGGCGAACTCCGCTCCACCGTGCGGGAGGGCCCGGGCTGGATCGGGTTCGCGTTGGTTTCGCTGGTGCAGCTTCAGCGTGAAGCTGGGCTGGCGCTCGCGGCGGAGGGTGAGGCCGTCATTCATTTTGCGGACACGCCATGACCGAGGACGAACAGCTCCAGACGTTGTGCGTGAAACTGGGTTCAAGCCCGGCGCAGGCGGCGACGATGGCCGCGCAACTGCAGAAGCGAGCGACGCAGCTGGCGACGGAACGCGGGATCACGCGCGAGGCGGCGCTGACCCATCTCCTGAATCTCGTGGTGAAAGGCCGGAACGGCGAAACGCCGCCGGGATTTCCGCCGACGAGCCCGGGAAAGTAACCGCGAATCCGAACTTCCAGAGTTTTGGCCACCAAA
>QQNC01000148.1 GCA_003402695.1 Verrucomicrobiota bacterium
GATTTTCTCCGCAATCGCCGCATGCTGCCCGACGGGCACGCCCCACTGGACGCGCTCCGCTCCCCACTCGCGCGCGATCGCCAGCGAGCGCTTCGCCACGCCGATGCTCGACGCCGGGATCGACAGCCGGCCGGCGTTGAGGGTCGAAAGCGCGACCTTCAACCCGCGGCCCTCGCCGCCAACGATGTTCGCCTTCGGCACGCGGACCGACGTGAAGCCGATGACGCCGTTGTAGAGCGCATGCAGGCCCATGAACTGGCAGCGGTGCTTCACCTCGATCCCCGGGGAGTTCGCCTCCACGACGAAGGCCGTAAGCTGCGTGCGCGGCTTGCCGTCGACCAGCTTCGGGGGCGTCCGCGCGACGACGATAAAGAGACCCGCCCGGGTGCCGTTGGAGCACCAGAGTTTCTCGCCCGTGATCAGGTAGTCGTCGCCCTCCGGCTTCGCCTCGGTCGTGAGCCGCGCGGGGTCGGAACCCACGCCGGACTCGGTCAGGGCAAACGCCGACAACTCGCCGCCGGCAACGCGCGGCAGGAACCGCTGCTTCTGCTCGGGCGTGCCGAAAAGCATGAGCGGCTGCGACACGCCGACCGACTGGTGCACGGAGACATGCGAGAAGATGTTCATGCAGTGGCTGGCGATCAACAGGCACGCCCGGCAATAGGTCGTCTGGGAAAATCCCAGCCCGCCGTATTCGCGCGGCACCTTGATGCCGTACGCGCCGAGCTTCGCGAGCCCCGCCATGACGTCGGCGGGGATCTCCCCCGTGCGATCGATCAGGTCGGGGTCGACCCGGTCGCGCAGGAAAATGGCGAGGTCGGCCAGGAACTGGTCGGCCCGCGCCTTTTCGGCAGCATCAATTTCGGTGACGGGATACAGCTTGGCGGGACGAAAGCGGCCCATGAACAAATGCGCGACGAAACTGAGATCGTCGTGTGATTCGCGGGCGGCTTCGGTGACTTGCAGCGCGGCGCGCTGCCCTTCGTTCATCTTGGACATGTCGATGACGGAACGGCCGTCATCGGCTTTCGGGGGTGGGGTTTCGAGAGCAGACATTGGGGTAAGCGGCGCTCCGGGCCGCGGTTGATTTTCCCCACCTAACTCCGACTTTATGACACGGTCAACGGCCCCCGGACGATCACCACACTCTTCACCCCGGCAACTTCGCCCCGTGAGCCGGGCTTATCCCTGATTTTACAGAAGGAAACGGAGGCAACCGAGGTTTCGGAACTGAACTTCAAATACCTTCCAAGCCTCCCTCAGTTCTCTCCGTTTCCTCCTGTAAAAACTGTGTGCTTAGGCTTTCGGCGCGTCGCCGAGGTCCGGCACCGCCAGCTGCACCCCGCCCTGCTCCGCCGAGTCGTGCGCAATCAGCCCCGGGATCATGTAACGCGCTGCCTGCCAGATGTTGTTCGGCGGCTGCTCGCCCGTGACACACGCCTGGACGAAGTCATCCACCAGAAACTGGTGCGAGCCCCAGTGGTTGTTCGGCATGCCGGCAAATTCCTTGGGCAGCCGCGCCACGTCGTGCGCCGCCGCCGTGCCGCCGTACACGCCGGGCCGGATGGTCAGGATGTCATCCAGTCGCTTTGTGTCCTCGAAGCCCTTCCCGATGATCACCCGGCCGGCCTGGGTGTACTCGAAACTGGCCTCGGTGCCGCAGAGCGTCATGAACTCGCCGCCCGGGTGGCCCACGCGGCGGAATTCGTTCACCCGGGCGCAGGCGCCGTCGCTCATCGCAAACAGCGCGGTCTCGTTCGAGAACGCGTTGCGGTACTTGTTCACCGCCGGGTCGTAGATGCCGTCCGGATGCCGGTCGCGCCAGCCGAGCGCCGACACCTTCGTCATATGCGCGCCGGTGACGCCGACCACCTGACTGATGGAATGGGTCGCATAGTGCATCGGCGGCGAGCCGGCGATTTCCAGGAATTTGTCCCCCGTGCGGGCACGGATGATGCCGCGGGAATCAATGCTCTTGATGTCCCAGTCGTGGTGATAGCTCGCATCCGCAAAGGTGATGTCGCCGAAGGTCCCGCGCCGATACTGCTCCCGACACCAGACCACGTGCGGGTAATAATAGCTCGTCTCCCCCATCATGTAGAGCCGGCCGGTCTGCTGGACGGCGCGGATGATCTCCTGGATCTCGGGGATCGTCTCCGCGCACGGCACCGCCGAGTAGACATGCTTGCCGGCGCGCAGCGATTTCACGGCCTGCGGGCCGTGCAGCCAGTGCTGGGTGATGAGGACGACCGCGTCCACGTCCATGCCGAGGATGTCGTCGAGCGACGGGCAGGTGCGCGTGATGCCGAATTTTTCCGCGTTGGCCCGGAGCTTGGCGGCGTCGAGATCGCATAGCACGACCTCGCCCACCAGCGGGTGCGCTTTGAACAGGGGAATGAACCCCTGGGCCATCTGGCCCGTGCCGACCATGCCGATTTTAAGACTCATGATGGGAGTAAAGGCTTGGCCGCGGATTTCGCGGATGATTGCGGATGGATTGTCATTCTGAGCATAGCGGAGAATCCAATGCTGGTCTGTCTGCCATATCCAAGTGGATTCTTCGCTGCGCTCAGAATGACAGGGCTTTCATCCGCAATTATCCGCGCCATCCGCGGAAGGGATTGGGTTCGATTGGTCATTTCCCCGTCTTCGCCGCCGCCTCGACCGCCACCCGCATCGCCGCCACGTTGCGGATCACCGCGGCATTGTCGCCGAGCTGCTTCGGGTCGCGGAATGCCTCCAGCGCGGTTGCCACCGGCGGCGGCAGTGACCCGCCATGGCGGGCCCGCAGCCAGCTCAGCTTCTCAAACTCCTCGATTCCGTCGCGCAGCATTTCCCAATGCACCGATGCCCGTGGGCCCGGATACAGCAGAAACTCGTCGCCTGGCGGCAAGTCGCGCCGCCACGGGTGGCAGGAATAGAGCGTCTCCACCAGCGGGTTCTCCGGCCAGGTCGTCAGCGCCCAGCGTGCCATGCCGCTGTAGCCGTTCACGAACGCGTAATACCCCACCCACACGGCTTCGGCCGGTGGACTCGTCACGAAGGTGTTGGGCCGTTTCGGGTCGAGGCAGATGTAGAAGGTCGTAACCCGGCCCTCGCTCCGGCGCTGCGCGATGTCGCGCATCAGGTCGTCGCCCGCATGGTCGAGGATGATCGTGAAGTCCGCCAGATCGAGGCCGGCATAGTGCGCCGACGTCTGGTTCCCCGCCAGCGCGGCCTTCAGGCCCGGGGCGTTGGCGTGCAGCACCTCCACCATCGCCTTCATCATCGCCGCCGGCGCCTCATCCACGCCGATCCGGGTGCGCTCCAGCCAGCCTTTCGCCGCGAGGTGTTTTTCAAAGTCCTTCAAGAACGGCCCCCAGTAGTCCGCGTAGCTCGCCGTGCCCGGCTCGCCCATCGCCATGCGCAGGTCACCTGTCGCGGCGTCGGTGTATTCCAGATTCCCCGACCAGGTCAGCATCGAGTAGCAGTTGATCTGCTGGGAGATTCCGCAGCTCATCGCGAAGTCCACGTAGCGGTCGAACCCGTCGTAGTCGAATTTCCACGAGCCGTCCGGCTGCTTCAAGTGCGTCACCATCGCGCCGTAGTCGTCATAGTCGCGCTTGCCCCACGGCCGCGGCGTGATCGTCGCCGTGATGACCTTCTGGCCCGCGTGCGCGAGCTCCAGCAGATACGGCCGCATCACCCGGAAATGCTCGTCGCTCCACGGCTTCACGCCGTGCATCCGCGCGATGGACCAGGGGTGCTGGAAGATATCGAGGTGGTATTTCCAATCCGCCGGCGCCGGCAGCGTCGCGGGCAAAATCTCCAGCAAAAGCGGAAACACCTTCGGCTCCGTCCCATCCGCCCGCGCCGTCAGCGTGCCCGTGTAGGTGCCCGGCGCCGCATCACGCGGCGTCTCCACCGTCAGCCAGGCCGCGCGGTATGAACCCGCCGGCATGTCCACGCGCTCCGCGTCATCCAGCACGTCGCCCACCAGCTGGCCGTCGGCCAGCACGTTCCGGACAAACCGCGCGTTAACCGCCGCCGCGGGCAGTTCGTGGCCAGCCGCATCGCGCAGCGCCGACACCACCAGCCGCAATCCCGGCCGTTCCGCCGTGGTCCAGAGCACAAACTGCCCATGCACGCGTTCGCCCCGCCACGCCGTGGTGCGCCAGTCCTGCGACCCGGCGGCAACCGGCCCATTGGCCGCATCATACTGGTGGTCGAGGTCGCCCACCGCGCCGGCCAAGGTGCGCCCGGTCGGTTTCGCGTAGGCCGAGAGTTTCGTGATCATCGGGCCCTCGCCGGCCTTGGAGCTGCCCGTGACCGTGATCCGCACCGCTTTCACCCGCACCGGCGCCGGCAGCACGATCTCGAGTCCATCAGCGGGGATCAGCGCCGCGCCGGTGCGTTGGTCGTGGAGGACCTGCCAGGTGGTTCCGTCCGCTGAGCCCTCGATGAAAAAATTAAATACCCGCATGTTTGGCGCCCGGAGGTGCAGGTTGAGCTGCGCAATCTCCTTCGCGGTCGGCAGCTCAAACTTCAGCCATGCGGGCAAATCCTTCGCGCTCCAGAACATCACCGTGTCGTCGTGAATCGCGTGGTTCAGCACCAGATCCGGCCGCTGCTCCTCGTCATGGGCCGAGGCCGTCACCGTCGCAGTGGCGAGCTGGTCGCCGGCATCCACTCCCGCCAGCAGTGGCGGGCGCGGCTCATACGGAAAATGCCGCGGGACGAACGGCGTGGTCGCCGGCGCCGCCGCCATCGTCACCCACCACCCGCTCAGACACGCCAGACGCACCGCGAGCTTAATCGTCATGCCGCCGAAGCTGGCGACGGTGCCTCCGGCCTTCAACGCGTTTTAACCACGAAATCCGGACGTCCGGAATTGTGGCCGCAAAGAAGCCCAAAGACTTCTGAGGCTTCGGGTTTACTCTCCCGCGCGCCGATAGGCGCAAGGGCGACTCCTTCGCCACCCCGGCGCCCTTGTGCCTTTTTGTGGCCAACCCTGCCTTGGCCTGCCTCACTGCCACCCACCCCCACGCCCCATGCCATCCGAGCACTCCGAATCCTACCTCAGCGCCAACGAGCGACACCCTGAGCGGTCCCTTCAATTTGATTTTGTCCGCGCCACCGAAAACGCCGCGCTCAGCGCCGTGGACTGGCTCGGCCGCGGCGACAAGGAATCCGCCGACGCCGCCGCGAGTGACGCCATCCGCGGCACCCTCGAGCAGGTCGATTTCTGCGGCGACGTCGTCATCGGCGAGGGCATCAAGGACAACGCCCCCGGTATCTTCCTCGGCGAAAAGCTCGGCTCGTGGAAGTTTCCTTCCCCGCGCTTCAACATCGCCGTGGATTCCATCGACGGCACCACGAACATCTCCAAGGGCCTGCCCAACTCCATTTCCGTCATGGCGGCCGCCCACGTGCCGCATGGCGCGCAGGCCGCGATGCTCAACATCCCGACGTTCTACTCCGAAAAACTCGCCTATGGCCCGACCGTCGTCGCCGCAATGGAACGCGACCCGGCGCTCCGCTTCACCCTGGACACGCCGGTCGAGCAAATCCTCGAGCGCGTCGCCACCGCCCTTGGAAAAAACGTCCGCCAAGTCTATGTCGTCGTCCTCGACCGGCCGCGCCATGCCAAGCTCATCGCCGACATCCGCGCCGCGGGGGCGGCGCTGCGGCTGATCTCCGACGGTGACGTGACCGCCGCCGTCTCGCCGTCGCTGCACGACACCGGCATTGACCTCTACCTTGGCACCGGCGGCTCGCCCGAAGGTGTGCTCACCGCGGCCGGCGTGCTCGCGCTCGGCGGCGACCAGCAGCTGCGCATGTGGCCGCGCGATGCCGCGGAACTCGCCGAGATCAAGGCCACGCCGGCCGCGGCGGGCCTCGGCCGGATTTATTACGCCAAGGACCTCATCACCAGCCCCAGCGCGATCTTCTGCGCCACCGGCATCAGCGACAGTGCGCTGCTGCCCGGCGTAAAGCTCATCGGCCGCAAGGTCATCACGCACTCCATCCTGATGCGCTCCCAGAGCCGCACCGTGCGCTACATCAAGACGGTGCACGACCTCGACTTCAAAACCATCCGCCGCTCGCCCGACCGGAAGGATCATTACGTCTAGCGCAGCGCTAGACGGGTCATGGGCGATGGGTGAGAGGCCATGGGAAAACCGTTACCACTCGGCGACAAGTGAGAACGCCGTGGCCCGCGCCAGTTCGTGGTCTGTAGCCGGCTTCCGTCTCAAGCCATCGCCTCCCATCCATCGCCCATCGCCTCTTGCCCATCAGCCCGGCGGCGGCACGCCGTCCCGCTTGCCTTTTGGGCGCGGCCGCCCATGTTCCCGCTCCCGTTCTTTGATTGGTCGCACAGACCGATCGATTCCCATCTGACCCTTGGCCCCAGCCACCTGGTGCTTGCCACGTGTCACTTGTCACTTTTCCCATTTTGGGGGTGTTCCGGATTCGACCCTTGGTTGGAGTGCGCCGCTGCCCTGTCGAGAGTCGGAGGTCTCTCGTAAAATCCCCTTCGAAAAAACATAAACGGCAACAACGAAGAAATGCTAATGGCTGCCTAATTCAGGCTCCACGTTTGCCCGGCGACACCTGCTAGCCGGAACGAACGACGACAGCAGGAATAGTGTGCGGAGCCGTCCGCGGTGCGCACACCGTATCTTCAATCCGGGGACTGGCTGAGGCCTGAGCGCGCGTGATCGCTTGGTTTCGGCGAGATAAAACTCACGCTATACAGGGTAGACGCGGTGCGCAAAGGTCAGGGGCACGCGGGTTCAACTCCCGCCACCTCCAC
>QQNC01000149.1 GCA_003402695.1 Verrucomicrobiota bacterium
GGTCACGTCCTGCATCGGCGCGAGGGCGGTCAGCGGACGGCCGGGCTGCTGACCGGCGGGAAGGTGGGAGGCGGGTACCACCGGATCAGGCCTCATCCTCGGGGGATTCCTCGCCGGCTTCCTCCGCCTTCTTCCGGCGCATCTGCGTGAGGATCTCCGTGTAATCATCGGCTTCGTCGAAGACGGCGCGGGTCACGAAGAGCGGCCGCTTATGCTGCAGGGCGAGGACGATCGAGTCGCTCGGCCGGGCGTCGAGCTCGACGATCTTCTTCCCCAGTTCGTTTTCCATCCGGAGAATGATGCGGGCGAAGAACGTGCCCGCGCGGGCGTCGTTGATGACGATGTGGTCGAGCTTGGTGTCGAGCCCAAGCATGATGCTGCCGATCAGGTCGTGCGTGAGCGGGCGCTCCTTTTTCACGCCGTCGAGGGTCATCTGGATGGCGTTGCCCACGGAGTGGTCGACGTAGATCACGAAGGTCTTGGACCCGTCGCCGAGGAACACGGCACAGCCGTTGGCGGTGGGCATCACGCCTTTCACGGTCACGGAGACAACTTCCGGTTTCATGCCGGGACCATGGGGAGCCGGGCCGTAAAGCGCAAGCGGGCATGGCCGCCGTGGGTGGCTCGCTGGCGCGCCATGTTGTGGGCCAACGCGTAACTCACAGGCGCCGGCAGCAATCCCGCCCGATGTCACTCAAACCCCAGCAGATTGAGGCCCCACGTCTTGGCCTGGGCGAGGACGGCGGGACGGTCGAGCAGGATGACGCGGCCGGCCTCGAGGGCGGCGGAGGTGATGCCGGCCTCGCGCATGGTCTCGAGGGTACGCGGGCCGAAGCACGGGACGTCGAAGCGGTAGTCTTGGCGCGCCTTGACGGTTTTGACGAAGAGCGTGTGGTCGGTCTTGAGGGTACCGGCGCGGCGGAGCATCTCGTCGGTGCCCTCGAAGGCCTCGACGGCGAGGACGGTGCCCTTGCGGACGACGCAGCCCTGGCCGATGTCGAGGCGGGCGCATTCGCGGGCGATGTGGATGCCGTGGTCAAGGTAGTCCTGCTCGATGGGAAAACTGCGGCCGGTCATGCTGCCGGGTGTGGCGAGATGGGCGTCGAGGAACGAGCGGGCATCGAGCAGGGTGACGCCGAGGTCGGTGATCTCCTGCGCAATGGCGCCGAAGATGGTCTCGGCGTTGCGGCGCTTCAGGGAGAGCAGAATTTTAGTGGCCTTGAGGTCGGGATGCAGGCCCTTGAACAGGCGCTTCGGGGTGATCTGGCCGGCCATGATCGCGTAGCCGGCGTCAAAGTCCTTGAGGGCCTTGAGCATCTTGCCGAGCTGGCCGACGAGGAGCGTGCGGCGGTCGGACTCGGGGAATGAGGCGATGAGCTCGGGACGGGTTTCCTCGTCAAAGGCAACGAGCCGCAGCGGGATGCCGGCGGCGCGGATGGCCTGGGCAACGAGGACCGGGTAGATGCCCTGGCCGGCGATGAGCGCCACGGGGCGCTGGGGATCGAAGCCGGGGGGGAGAAACGCGGAGAGCGAGGGCACGGGGAGAGCTTGGGGAGGATGGGCGCGGAATGAAGCCGGAAATGCGTGAGGGGGAATGTGGCCCCCGCGCCGCGTTTTGAGTCCAGTCGCGACGGGGCGCCGCGGCCCCATTTAAATCTACCCGTTAGGGAGAAAGCGTGCCACCGGCGGGACGGGGAAACACGGGACGGGTGGCCCGGGCCACGCCAGGTCAGCTCTGCGTCCCGTAGTATTTCTTGTAGCTCCGGTAATAGCGGTAATTCGAATAATATTCGATGCGGCGCGGGGAGAGGCCGTTGAGCACGACGCCGAGCACCTCGTTCTTGCCGTTGCGCAGAGTTTTCATGTACAGGCGGACATGCTTCTTGGCGGCGCAGTTGAAGCGGCAGACGTAGATGACCTCGTCGGTACGCTCGGCGATCAGGAGACTGTCGGTGACGGCGCCGAGCGGGGGTGAGTCCACGACCACGAGGTCGTAGTCCTTCTTCAGTTTCTCGAGCAGCTGGCCGAATGCGGGGTTCTCGAGCAGCTCGGTGGGGCTCTTGGCCCGGCCGCCGGAGCAGAGGAGGGAGAGGTTGTCGGCGAGCTTGATGATGCCGAGCGAGGGGTCGGTGGAGAGGTCGCCGTCGAGTTTCGCGCCGCCCTCGAACCAGGTGATGAGGCCGTGGAGGTTCTCCTGCTTGAAATTCCGGTGCAGCATGGGCCGGCGCAGGTCGCAGTCGATCAGCAGGGTCCGCTTGCCGTGGCGGGCGAAGCTGCCGGCGAGATTGCAGGCGATGAGGGTCTTGCCCTCGCCGGGGATCGTGCTGGTGATGAGAATGGACTTGGGGAAATCGAGCTTGGAGTGGATTTTAACCGAGCTGTAGACGCTGAGGAACGCCTCGGCGCCCGGGGTCTGCGGCCCCTTGAGCAGGAGGGAATATTTGTCGTCGTCCGTGACGGCGGAGAGGTCGGGGATGATGCCGAGCAGGTTGGCGCCGATGTAAGACTCGACGTCCCACGCGCTCTTGATGCGGTCATCGAGGAAGGCCAGGCCGAGGCCGGCGGCGAAAAACACGAGGAGCCCGACGCCCAGGCAGGTTCGGATGATGCGGGCCAGGTCGGGCTCGTACGGGCCGCCGGGCACGACGGCGGCATCGAGCGGGTGCAGCGGGATTTTCTCGAGGTTGCGGGTGGTGGTCGTCTCGTTGAGGCGATTGAGGATCTGGACGTAGTTGGACTTGGCGACGTTGGCCTGGTTCTCGAGGGAGTTGTATTCCACGCTCAGGTCGCCGAGGTGGAGCGATTCCTTCTCCGCGCGGTCGTACTCGGTCTGCAGGTTGGCCTCGCTTTGCCGGGCCTCGCTCAGCTGGGTGGCGAGGTCAGCCACGGCGAGATCAACGGCCTTCTCGAGCTGGTCCTGCACGACGGTGACCTGGTTGGCGAGGTCGACCATCTTGGGATGGCGCTCGAGGTACCGCTCACCGAGGACGGACTGGTTCTGGTGGAGGTTGGAAAGTTGGTTCTTGAGGGTGGGCACCGTCGCATGGCCGGCGATGTAGGCGATCTCCATCAGGTTGCGGCCCTCCTTCCGGTAGGCCTCGACCTGATGGTACTGCGTTTCGAGGTCGATGCGGGCGAGGCGGGCCTTGGTCAGCGCGTCGTTGACGGTGGTGAGGCGCGTGCCGACGATGTTGGTGCTGTTGCCGAGGGAGACGAGGTTGTGCTCCTTCTTGTAGGCCATGAGCTTTTGCTCGGCGTCCGCGGCATCCTTGCCCAGCCGGTCGGCTTGGGCGCGCAGGTATTCCACGCCGGTTTCGTTTTTTCCGCCGTAATAATCCATGAGGTAGCCGACGAACTGGTTGACATACTGGTTGGCCACGAGGGCGGCGGCGACGGGATCGGGGTGGCGGACGGTGATGCTGATGAGGAGGCTGTTGCGGGTGGAATCGATGGAGACCGCGCCGAGCGCCTCGCCGGCGGAGGGCACACCGGCGCCGGGCGGGAGATTTTTCAGGTAGGGGCGCTGGAGAATCTTCACCTCGTCCGGGGTGAAAGACTCGACGACCTTGGTGCGCAGGCGCTGGCTGTTCAGTTTTTCCAGGTTGGAGCGCAGTTCCAACTCGCTGCGGACGGAGGGGTCCACGACGCCCTGCGTCGTGACCACGGTATCGGCCTTCTCGAACTGCATCGTGGCGGTGGCCGCGTACATCTTGGGCCGGCTGGCCTCGTAATAGCCCAGGCTGAGGGAAACGAGGAGGGCGAGCGGGAGCGCGATCCAGAGTTTCTCGCGCAGGATGATATAGTAATCACGCAGCGACCGCCGCTCGACGGCAGGCTCCTCCTTGTCGTGGGCGGGCGGGAAGGGTCGGGCGGTGTGATCGGGCATCGGGGAGTCCTCAGATCATGCGTTCAGGCACATAGATGATGTCGCCGGGAAGGAGGAGCAGGGAGTTGTCCTCGGACTTGGCGCGGTCCTTGCCCTTGATGAGGCTGTCGATGTCCACGATGAAAACCTTCACCTTGCCGTCGGCATCGACGCGGGTGACGCGCACCTCGGTGCCCTTGGCGCTGTCGCTGAAGCCACCGCACTTGGTGATGGCCTCGAGCACGGTCATCGCGGACTCGGGGGGCAGCATGACGCGCTGGGGATTCTTGACCTGGCCCTGGACGGAAATTTCGCGGACGGCGTAGACCTCGACGGTCACCGTGACCTGGGGATTCCGCAGGAAGCGGCCGTCGCGGTAGGCGCGGGCGATCGCCTGTTCCGCGTCGCGGAGGGTCAGCGCAAAGACTTTCACTTCACCCACGAGCGGCAGGTTGATCAGGCCGCGGGCGTCGACGCGGGTAATGCGGGAGAGGTCCTCTTCGCCGAAAACGGACACCTGCAGGCTGTCGGTGATGGCGATGGTGTAGAGCAGGGCCTTGCGGGAGTCAGGCTTGAGCGGGGCGACCTGCGCGGAAGCGGGGAGGGCTCCGCCGGCGAGGCCGGCGATAAGGATCACCGGCAGCCAGCGGGAAAAAGACGGGAAGAAAGAGAGGTTCATGACCTTACCACCTTGAGGAAAGGCTGACGGTGATCATGTGCCGCGTGAAGTCTGAATAGCTGAACGTAGACCAGTTTTGGTCGAAAATATAATTCAGCGAGGTGTCGAGGTGCTCATTCATCTTATACTTCAGGCCCGCACCCCAAGTTAAATATTCGTCGTGCCGGCCGGCATCGATGGCATCGAGGAAGTGGCTTTGACCTCCGCCGGCGGTACCGGTGAGCGATAGATTGTCGCGCAGCGCGTAGTTGAGTCCGAGGCTGCCGGAGGTGGTGTTCACCGACTGGTTGTTGGCAGTGACGGAGACATCGCGTGAAACCTGCCCGTTCACGGTTAACGTGCGCGAGACCGACCAGGTCAGCGAGCCGGAGGCGGCGAGGCCGCGGTACGCGCCGTCGGTGGTGGCGCCGCGCGGGGAACGGACCTCGTAGCCGGCGCGGAGGGAGCCATTGAGCTTGGCCAGGATCCGACCGGAAACACCCGCGGTGAACGAGTGGTCGTCAAAGGAGGAGGCGGAGGAAGTCTCGCTGCGGCGGAATTGATAGCCGGCCACCAGGTCGCGCGCGGAGGTCAGGGCGTAAAGCAGGTCCGTGCCGGCGGTGTAGGTCTGGAGATCGGTCAACGCGGAGGGCTGGTCGTAAACGCGGTCGATGTAGTCGAGGTTGCCGGAGAAGGAGTAGCGCTCGATGACGGGGTACTTGAACTTGAAGCCGGCGTCATAGTTCCAGGACTCCGTGCGGATGCCGGCGACGACGTCGGCCTGGCTTTCCCGGGCGGCGAGGAGCTTGAGCGTACCCGTGGTGCGTCCGCCCGACTTGATGAATTCGGCGGTGAACGCGGGGTTGTTGAAATCCTGCGAGGGGTTGCGGCCGAAGCGCGAGGCAGTGATGGTGATGCTGGCGTTGACCCCGATCAGTCCGGCCCGCCGGGAATATTCCATCATCAGCCCGGCGCTGTAGATGTAGTCGCCCTCGCCACCGGCATGGGCGAAGATATTGGAGTCGTAAGCCAGGGACGCAGTGCCAGTGGCGTAGAGATGGTCCGAGCCCTCATTCAGGCTGATGAAGGCGTGCGCGGGCAAACTCGTCAGGACCGCCAGCAACAAATGCGCGCCGGCGAAACGAAATTTGGGCGGGAATGCCATGTCACACTTTGGGCAATGGGGCGGATCGCCGTTCAGCGGGGCAGTCGGGAGGGACTGATCGTGGTCTGAACCGGGAGAGCGACCGGCACCACCGGGGCGGCCGTGATTTCACCGGTCGCATCCTGCTCGAAAAACACCGTCTTACGCGCGGCGTAAGCTTGGGCGGCAGCGGCCTCGATCGCGGGGAGATCGGCGGCCGGGATTTCCCTGATCCGCGCACTGTTTGGCTGGCCGGGAGCGCCGGGCAGGAACACGGCCTGTTGGCCGGCGTGCAGCACATGCCCGCCAAAGTCGAGCGCCCCTCCCTGCACCGTGCCTTCGCCCGCGAGCAGGAAAATTTTCACCCCGAGTGAGTCGGACTCAACCACCAGGTTGCCGCCGTGGAGATTGATGGAGCCGAGCCAGGTGAGGAGGGTAAACGTGCTCCCGGACGCGAGCTTGCTAGTGCTGACGGCGACGGCGCCGCGCGCCAGGAAGACCACGGTGTGCGAAATCGAGGGCTCGATTTCCAAGTCGGTGCGGCTGGCGATAAAAGGTTCCTGAGTGAAGCCTCTCACCTCGAGGTGGGTGTCCGGATAGAGGAAGGCGCCGGTGCCGTTGGAGAACACCATCGTCAGGGTTCCCCTGGGCTTGGTCTCAATCTGCGCACCCTCGGCCAGAAAAATGGATTTGATCGGTCAGGGCCTCGACTTTTTCGCCGGTGGCGACCTGCGCACCGCCTTCGGTCCCGGCCACGTAGATTTTGCCGGTGGTCGCTTTACCTTTTGACTCCGCCAGCAATTGAGCCGGGCTGAAGGCGAGGAGGCTAACGCAGGCGAGGACACCCAATACAGAGAGGCTGCGGCCAAGCAATAGGCGGGGATTCATGGTGAGGGGTTGATTGAACGGAAACTGCCATGGGTGCGGTATAATGTAAAGTGGGGTATAATACCTACTCCGGAAAGTGCAGGCTGATAACAATTATGATTCCACGACAATATTCAAAATCCGTCCGGGAACGTAAATTACTCTCTTCAATGACTTACCAGTAAGGAACGGCGCGAC
>QQNC01000150.1 GCA_003402695.1 Verrucomicrobiota bacterium
ATGGCCGCGCGCGGCATCAAGAAGCGCTTCCCGAAGATCGGCGGCATGATTGTCTGGATGGGCCACGACCCCTTCCCCTGCCCGATCAACACCGCGGTGCTCGACTTCCACGGCCGGCCCAAACCCGCCGCCGAGGCCCTGAAGAAGATTTTCCTGACGGCCCCGGACAAGCTGTGAGTTTCTGCCGGACGATAGTTGAAGGTTGAAAGTCCGGACAGTCGGTCCGGATCTGCTTTCAACTCTCAACCTTTAACTGCAGCGCGCCGCTACCCCTTCACGCCGGTCGCCGCCACGCCCTCGACGAAGCGGCGCTGTACGAACGCGAACAGCACGATGACCGGCACCACCATCACGGTGGCGAGCGTCATCACCAGGTGCCAGGGCGTCGAGCCGAGGCTGCCGCCCGTAA
This sequence comes from Verrucomicrobiota bacterium, assembly GCA_003402695.1. GTDB lineage: Bacteria > Verrucomicrobiota > Verrucomicrobiia > Opitutales > Opitutaceae > Opi-474. Next base: position 410 of record QQNC01000150.1, read on the forward strand.
GCTGCTCGGCGCGGGCGATGAAATACAGCAGGCCGACGGGCAGCGTGACGAGCGACTCGCTTTGCAAGTAAACCAGCGGGTTGAAGAGGTCGTTCCAGCTCCAGAGGAAAGTGAAGATCACCACCGTCAGGACCGCCGGCAGGCTCATCGGCACCACCAACCGCCACAGGATTGTCCATTCCGATGCGCCGTCGAGCCGCGCCGCCTCGATGAAGCTTCGCGGGATCGTGCGGAAAAACTGCCGCAGGAGAAAAATTCCAAAGACATTCCCGCCCAGCCACGCCGGCACGATCAGCGGCAGGTACGTGTTCACCCAGTGGATCGCGGCAAACGCCTTGAACAGCGGGATCACCGTCACCTGTGCCGGCAGCATCAGCGTGCACAGCAGCGCGCCGAAGATCAGCTCCTTGTGCCGGACGTCGTAGTACGCGAACGCGTACGCCGCCGGACAGCACGTGAGCAGCGTGCCGGCGATGACCATCACCGCGACAAACACCGAGTTGAGGAAAAACCGGTAGTACGCGAAGCCCTCCCAGACCGTGCGGTAGTTTTCCCACTGCGGCTTGGCGGGCAGCCAGGCCGGGGGATTGCGCAGGATCTCGGGATAGGTCTTCAGGCTCGTCAGTAGCATCCACGCGAGCGGCGCGAGCATGACCAGCGCGCCCAGGACAAGCGTGGCGTAGAGGCAGACGGTGGCGGTGGGCGAACGGCGGTGCATGGTGGTGGCGTCAGTCCCCGTAGTGCACCCAGCGCCGGCTGACGCGGAAGTTGATGAACGTGACGACCAGGATGAAGGCGAACAGCAGCCACGCCATCGCGCTGGCGAGGCCCATGTGAAAATACCCGAAGGCCTGCTGGTAGAGGTTGAGCCCGTAAAACAGCGTCGCCCGCGCCGGCCCGCCGGGCGTCGGCTGCGCCTGCGCCACGCTGAAGGCGTAGGCGAGATCGAAGACCTTCAGCGAGCCGATCAGGCCCATGACCACGTTGAAAAAAATCACCGGCGAGATCAGCGGCAGCGTGATGTGCCGGAAGCGCGCCCACGCCCCGGCGCCGTCAATGTGCGCCGCCTCGTACAGCTCGCGCGGCACGTTCTGCAGCCCGCCGAGGAAGATCACCATGGGATAGCCAAAGCCCCACAGGCTGATCACGATCAGCACCGGCAGCGCCCAGGTCGGCGACGTTGTCCACGCCGCGCCGTGGATGCCACCGAGCGCCAGCAGCCGGTTGAGCAGCCCGCCGTCCGCCTGGAAAATGTAGCCGAACACCACGGCAAACACTGCCTGCGGCAGGATCGAGGGCAGGAAATACACCGCGCGCCAGAAACCCCGCCCGCGCACCGGCTGGTTGAGCAGCAGCGCCAGTGCCAGCGCCGCCCCGATTGCGAGCGGCAGCTGGATGACGGTGAAGACGAGCGTCACCTTCACCGACGGCCAGAACGAGAGGTCGTGGGCAAAGAGGTAGGCGTAATTTTGCAGGCCGATGAACCGCGGCGGCGCGATCACTTCGTACGAGCAGAAACTCAGCCACAGCGACTCCAGCATCGGCCACAGGCTGAAGGCCGCGAATCCCACCACGGCGGGGCCCGCAAACAGCCAGAACCAGAAGGTTTCGGCGCGGCGGTGGTTCATGGCTTCGCGGGGTCAAAGGTGGCCAGGAACGCGTTCACCGCCGCCGCCGCGCGCCGGCCCGCCTCCTCGGGCGTGAGCTCGCCCAGCAGCATCCGGTCGATTTCCGGCTGCACCACCGTGAGCATGATCTCGATGTAGTTCGGGTGGTGCGGGATGGGCTCACCAAAGGCAAACTGCCGGTAGGCCGCCGCGAGATGGCGCGGATTCGCGTGCGGGCCGGGGGCGCCCATCACCGTCTCCGCCACCGAGCGCCGCACGGACAGGTTGCCGCGGGCCACCACCGCCGCGATGGCCTCGGGCCGGGTGAGAAATTTCGCCAGGGCCCAGGCTTCCTCGGGATGCCGGCTCTCCTGGCTGATACTGTAGCCCGCGATCGCGAGCTCGCCCCCGGAGCGCGACGCCGGGCCCGTGGGCAGCAGCTGCACATCCCAGTCCAGCCCCAGGGTCTGGTTGTAGTTCACCCAGTAGTTGATGTGCCCGCCCACGATCATCGCCACGCGCTGGTTCACAAAGCCGTTGAGCGGCTCGAAACCCGCCGGCGCGCTGATGTGATGTTTGCTGGATTTCTCGAGGTAAAACCTCAGACCCGTGATCGCCTCCCGCGAATCGAGCAGACAGCGGTGGCCGTCGGGCGAAAACGCCTTGCCGCCCGCCTGGCGCACATAAATCAGCCACTCGCCCCACCAGCCCTCGACGCGCGAGCTGCCCCAGACCGGCGGTGCGCCGTCCTGGCCCTCGTGGGTGAGCGCCTGCCCCGCGCGCACGAGGTCGTCCCAAGTCCAGTCCGCCGTGGGCTCCGGCAACCCCGCCGCGGCAAACATCCGCCGGTTATAGTACAGCAGCGAGAGATTCACGTACTCGGGGAGAATGTAATCCTTCCCGTCGAGTTGCATGGCGCGCCGAATCTCGGGGAAAAAATCGTCGAGCCCGAACTCCGCCGCGTCGCGCTGCACCAGCGGCGTCAGGTCGCGGGAAAACGGCCGCAGGTAGCTCACCCATACATCGCCCGAGAAAAATAAATCCGGCAGCTGGTGCGCCGCCGCGAGGGTCTTGAGCTTCACATTGTACTCGCTGCCCGGCACCCAGAAGATCTGCACCTCGATTTCGGGATTCAATTTCTCGAACGCGGCGACTTCCGCCATGTAGAGGTCGCGCAGCGGAGTGATGATCACATACCACGAGATGACCGCGCGACCCGGCGTGGCGGGCGGCTCGTGGCGACGGCCCGCCCACCAAAAACCCGCCGCCGCCAGCAGGGCGAAGGCGAACCAGAGCAGAGCATCGCGGTAACGGGAAAACATGGGGTGGCGGGAAGCCCGGCCGGCGGCAGACAGGGGTGCCGGGAGGGAAGCAGGCCCTGAACATCAGGCGGAATAAAAACCCGGGCAAGTCGGCATTACCCGGGGAAGCTGTGCGTTCGATCCAGTTGAAAGCTGAAGGCCGGGGCCCTGATCGTCCGGTCTCTTTCAACTTTCAACCGGCAACTTTCAACCGCGCCGGCTGGGCCGGCGCTTACTGCATCACGCCCGAGCGGCGCACCGGCGCGACGGCGCCGTTTTGCGCGCGCACCAGCTCGCGGCGGAGCCAGTCGAGCGCGGCGTTCACCGCGCGGCTTTTCACCGCGGGGCGCGGGCCGGGCCAGTTGAGTTTCTTCGACCACACGCCGTGCGGCGCGTGGAGCGCGATGAAGATCGTGCCAACCGGGTTGCCGCCGGCGCCCTCCCCCTCGCTCGCCCCCGCAAAACCCGTCACCGCCAGCGCGTAGTCGGCGCTGAGCGTCTCCGCCGCGCCGGTCGCCATTGCGACCGCACCCTCGGCGCTCACCGCGCCGTGCTGCAGCAGCAGGCACTCCGGCACGTCGAGCAGCAGCATCTTGGCGTCGTTTGAACAGCACACCACGCCGCCCGCAAAAAACTTGCACGCTCCGCAAACCGCCGTGAAGGCCTGGGCGAGCAACCCGCCCGTGGCCGTCTCGGCTACCGCGAGTTTTTTCTCCTGCGCGCGGAGCAGGTCGGCGCAGACCTTCGCCAGCGAATCGTGGCCGTAGCAGACAAAATCCTCGCCGAGCAACGCCGCACATTCGGCGGCCACGGTTTCGAGCTGGGCCTGGGAAAGTTTTTCACTGGGCGAACTCACCCGGCAGTCCACCTGGCCCTGGTGCGCGCAAAACGCCACGCTCAGCGCCTCGCCGTGGCGGTCGAACACCGGTTGCAGGCGCGTCTCGAGCGCCGACTCACCGATCCCCGCCGTGCGCAGCTGCACATAGGCCTCGCGGTCCAGCAGCAGCCCGAGCTTCGCGAGCCGCGGCAGCACCTGCTCGACGAATATCGGCTGCAATTCGTTCGGCGGGCCCGGCAGCATGCAGAGTACCTTGCCGTCCTGCTCCACCCACAGCCCCGGCGCCGTGCCGTTGGCGTTCGGCAGCACCTCGCCGCGTTCGAACCGGTAGGCTTGCTTCAGGTTGTTCGGCGTCATCTTCCGGCCAAACGACGCAAACCGCTCCACCATCGCCTGCTCGATCGCCGGATCGAACACCAGCTTCTGGCCCAGCACGCCGGCCAGCACCTCGCGCGTCCGGTCGTCACACGTCGGCCCGAGGCCGCCCGTGGTGATGATCACATCCGCCACCGCCCAGCTTTCACGAAACTGGCGCGCAATGGCGTCAGCCTCGTCGGTGATAGTCACATTGCGGTTCAGCAGCACCCCGCGGCGGCCCAACTGTGAGCCGATGAACGTCAAGTGACCGTTGGCCGTCAGGCCCAGCAGCAGTTCGTCCCCGAGCGTGATCAGCTCGTAGCGTTTCGCGGCAAAGGGCGCGCGGGCGGAGGATTGGGTGCTGGATGAAACCATACTTGCGAGCCGAAGAGACTAGGCGGATTCTTAGAAAATGCCAGCGTCTGTAAGTAATACACCCCAGTACCCCCTTTTACCCCGCGCGGCATGAATCCCGACGTCATCCTCCTCAACGGCACGTCCAGCGCGGGTAAAACCAGCCGCGCCCGGGCTTTGCCGCAGCGCGCGGGGATTCCGCTGTATCATTTATCGCCGGACACTTTCACCGCCATGTTCCGGTGGGAGGCGATTACGGCTCCTGCTAGAAGGCCGCGGCGTCACGCCCCCGGCCTCGCGGAACGGCAGTGGGCCCGCGTGCACCGCAACCAGACCCACGACTTCGGGGTCGATACGTCGCTGGCCGGCCCGGACGAAGGCGCCGGCCGGATCCTCGCGTTTATCCACCGCCGCGCCGCCTGACATGAGCGACTCCGCCGCCACCCTGAAGGAAAAGGTCCGCCGGCTGCCGGACAAGCCGGGCGTCTACCTGATGAAGGACCGGCTCGGCCGCATCATCTACGTCGGCAAGGCCAAGAGCCTGAAAAAACGCGTCTCGTCGTACTTCCAGCGCGGCCGCGCCCGCACGATTTCCCAGCCCAAGATCCGCGCCCTGATCGAGCTGATCACCGACCTCGACACCATCGAGGTGAAGTCCGAGCCCGAGGCCCTGCTGCTCGAGGGCAAGCTCATCAAGCAGTGGCGGCCCCGCTACAACACCGGCTTCACCGACGACAAGCGCTTCCTCCTCGTCCGCGTGGACCCCAACGAGGAACTCCCCCGTTTCCGGCTCACCCGCATCAAGAAGGACGACCGCTCGCGCTACTTCGGGCCGTTCGCCCACAGCGGGCTCCTCCGCAAGACCCTCGCCCAGATGCGCCGGCAGTTCGGCATCCTCCTCGGCGACGGCACCCCGTCACAACTCCCCAGCGGACACTGGCGCCTCTACGATGACGTGCGCCAGGAACTCTACGGCGCCGCCACCATCGTCTCCACCGCCGACTACCGCCGGCGCGTGGACGAGGCCTGCGCCTTTCTCGAGGGCAAATCCCGCGAATGGCTGGCGTGGCTGCGCCTCGAGATGGTCACGTCCGCGGCCCGCCAGGAATTCGAAAAAGCCGCCGAATTGCGCGACGTCGTCTTCGCCCTCGAAAAGACCCTCGCGAAAACCCGCAATTTCACACGCACCGACCCCACCCGCCCCTCCGGCGACAGCGACGCGCTGCGCGAACTCGGCGAGGCGCTCGGCCTGGCCGGCCCGCCGCGGGCGATGGAGTGCTTCGATATCTCGCACATCTCCGGCACCTTTGTCGTCGCCTCGATGGTCCACTTCACCGACGGCCGGCCCGATAAGGACCAGTACCGCCGCTTCGCGATCAAGAGCTTCATCGGCAACGACGACTTCCGCGCCATGGAGGAGGTCGTCGGCCGCCGCTACCGGCGGCTGCGCGACGAGAGCAAACCCTTCCCGGATCTCGTCGTCATCGACGGCGGACGCGGCCAGATCAGCGCGGCGCTGAAAGCTTTCTTCGCCCTCGATCTCACGCCGCCACCGCTTGTCGGCCTGGCGAAGAAGGCCGAGACCGTGATCTTTCCCGACGCCCGCGCACCGCTGAACCTGCCCCTCAACCATCCCGCGCTCAACCTGCTCCAGCGCCTGCGCGACGAGGCCCACCGCTTCGCCAACACCTACAACGCCGACCTGCGCTCCCGCAAAATCCGCGAAAGCGTCCTCGAAGACGTCCCCGGCCTCGGTCCGGTCCGGCGCGC
>QQNC01000151.1 GCA_003402695.1 Verrucomicrobiota bacterium
CCGGTGACGCGCACCGCGGTGAACGGCACCGGCTGCACCGGGTAATCATTGGCCGCCAGCCCGTCGGCCGCACTCACCACCAGGCCAAGGAAAATGAGGCGGCGAAGAAACATCGGTGAAGGGGTGCGCCAGTGTCCCTGCCCGCACCGTCCGCTGTCCAACCGATTATCGTCCGGGAAATACGTGGCTCAGCCCCTCCCGGCTCAGCGCAGAAAGAGCTTATACGCCTGATTCTTCGTCTCGTCCCAGTAGCGGTAGCCGAGCGTCCGGAGGAAGCTGCGGAAGACCTTCATCTCCGCGGGCGGCACCTGCAGCCCGACGAGGATCCGGCCGTAGTCCGCGCCGTGGTTGCGGTAGTGGAACAGACTGATGTTCCAGTTCGGCGACATCGAGTTCAGGAAATTCATCAGCGCCCCCGGCCGCTCCGGCACCTCGAAGCGCAGCAGCAACTCGTTCTTCGCCAGCGCCGAGCGCCCGCCGACGAGGTGCCGCACATGCAGCTTCGCCATCTCGTCGCCAGTCAGGTCGAGCGTCTTGAAGCCGTGGCGGGTGAAATGCGCCGCGATCCGGCCGCTCTCCGCCTTCCCGGCCGTCTGGATGCCCACAAAGATGTGCGCCGCCTTCTCGTCGGCGATGCGGTAGTTGAACTCGGTCACGTTTCGCTGGCCGATCAGGGCGCAAAACTTCCGCAGACTGCCCGCTTCCTCGGGAATCGTCACCGCAAACAGCCCTTCGCGGTGCTCGCCGACCTCCGCCCGCTCCGCGATGAAGCGCAGGCGGTCAAAGTTCATGTTCGCCCCGCACGCCACCGCCACGAGCGTCTCACCCTTCAGCCGGCGGCGCTCGACATATGTCTTTGCCCCCGCCACCGCCAGCGCGCCCGCCGGTTCCAGCACCGCCCGCGTGTCCTCAAACACGTCCTTGATCGCCGCGCAGATGTCGTCGGTGCTGACGCGCACCACCTCGTCGAGGTGTTCGCGACAGAGTCGGAACGTTTCCCGCCCCACCTGCCGCACCGCCACGCCGTCGGCGAACATTCCGACCCGGTCCAGTTTGACGCGCCGCCCGGCCTTGAGCGACTGGTACATCGCGGCCGAATCGTACGGCTCGACGCCGATTACCTTGATTTTCGGGTTCAGCGCCTTCACGTAGGCCGCGACGCCCGCCGCCAGTCCGCCGCCTCCGATTGCCACAAATATCGCATGGAGCGGTCCCTGGTGTTGCTGCAAAATTTCCCGACCGATGGTGCCCTGCCCCGCAATCACATCCGGGTCGTCGAACGGGTGGACAAAGGTCAATCCCTGCTTTTTCTCAATCGCCCGCGCGCGCAGGTAGGCCTCGTCAAAGGTGTCCCCAAACAGCACGACTTCGCCGCCCCGGGCCTTCACCGCCAGCACCTTCACCTGCGGCGTCGTCACCGGCATCACAATAATGGCATGGCTGCCCAGCCGCTTCGCCGCCAGCGCCACGCCCTGCGCGTGGTTGCCCGCCGAAGCGCACACCACGCCGCGCTTGAGCAACGCCGGCGACAGCTGGGACATCTTGTTGTAGGCGCCGCGCAGCTTGAAGGAAAAGACACTCTGCATGTCCTCGCGCTTCAGCAGCAGCGTGTTGTTCAGCCGCGCCGACAGGTGCGCCGCCTTTTCCAACGGGGTCTCTCGCGCCACGTCATAGACGCGGGCCGTGAGGATTTTCTGGAGATAGTCGGTCATGGGTGCCCGCGGGGGGTACCCCCTCGGAGGGGGTGTATGTGGCACCAAACCCCAGCCCTGTCACGCCTGAAGGTAGGGCGGGACCGCTGGGACCGCCGATTGCGCCGACCACCAAAGCGGACCAGCGCGCCTAGCGGTCGCGCCCTACCTCACCCCCCTCACTCCGCAAACCGCCAGCTCGGTACAAAATCCCTCGGCAGCTTGGTCTGCTCCAGATGCGCCCGCACCATCTCGATTGGCATGCTGCCGCCCTGCATGATGCCGTCGTGGAACTGCCGGTCGGTCATCTTCCCCGGCGTCACCAGCTCCTGGTGCAGCTCGCGGAGCTGCAGCGCGCCCATCATGTAGCCGACCTGGTACAGCGGCGAATAGTCGCCGTTGAACGACCGGCGCACCTCGCCCGTCGCACTCGCGCGCTCGTGGCCCACGCGGTCCACCAGGAAGTCGATGCACTGCTGCGGCGTCCATTTGCCGAGGTGGAAGTTCAGCGAGAAGATGATCCGCGCGCAGCGGTGCGTGCGCCAAAACAGCATGCCGATCCGGTCCTCCGGCGAGCGCGGGAACTTCAGGTCCCACATCTGGAACTCCCACCACAGCGCCCAGCCCTCGACCCAGAAGGGCGTCATGAAAAGCTGCCGGTGCTGGTTCGATCGCGCGAGGGAGTACCACTGCAGGTGGTGGCCGGGCACCAGCTCGTGGAAGACCGTCGCCCGCGCAAAGTGGACGTTGTTGGCGCGCAGGCTCTGGAGTTTCTCGTCCTGCTCCATGGTGTCGGTCGGGTACGCGATGATGATGTCGTCGCCCCCGAGGAAGAACGGGTTCACCTTCTGCGCCGCGGGCGACATCATCTTCTGCTGCCAGAGGTCGGCCGCGAGCGGCGGCACCGTGACCAGGTTGCGGTCCGTCACAAACTTGATGGCCTCGAGCGCCAGGTCGCGCACGAGGTCGGGCTGGCGGCCAGGCTCGACATAGTCGTGCTTTACCTTCTCCAGCGCCGCCTTCCAGTCGTCGCCATAGCCCATCTCCTTGGCCGCCCGTTTCCACTCCGTGTCGCACCAGGCGAACTCGCGGTTCGCGATGTCGATCAGCTGTTCCGGGGTGTAGGCGATCATCTCGTGCTCCAGCTCCGCCTTCAGGCCGTCACGCCCGACGGGGTCGCCGATGATCGGTTCGTCCATGCCCGCCTCCACGCCCACGATTTTCTCGCGCAGGAACTTCCCATAGCCGTCCAGCCCGTCATTCAGCGCCTTGGCGGGCGCACGGGTCCACCAGTTGAACAGCGGATCGTAGCCGGAATAAAACTTGGACCAGTCATCGAGCGATTTCCTCAGTTCCGTCAGCCGGTTCGCCGCGCGGTACGCCGCGATGCGCGTCACCGTGATGAGCGCGGGTTTCGTTTCCGCCATCGCCTTGGCCGCGTCCGTGCTGGCTTCGGGCTTGGTCGCATCCGCCTTGTCAGCCTTCAACCCCGCCTCCAACCCGGCCCGCGCCTTTTCCAACTCCTTGCGTATCTGCTCCAGCGTCGCCGCCGCGACCTTGGGATCCACTGGCTGCATCAGCCGGCGCGACTCCTGCAACTGCGCGATCTCCTCCGCAAACGGCAGCACTGGGGCAATCTCCCGCGTCCGCGCCTCCTCGCGATCGAGCAGGCGCAGTTCATAGACCAGATGGGTGCGCAGCAGCGTGTGGTCGATGCGGCCCTCGGCCCCCAGCGAGTCGTAGGCCATCTGCCCGAGCCGCTGTTGCCACGCCTGATAAAACTCCCGCATCCGCCGCAAGTGCAGCGCCGAGGTCTTCACACTGTAGAATCGCTCCAATTCGTTGCGGTCGGTGGTGAAGCGCTCGACCAGCTCACGCAACTCGCTCGAAGCGGGCTTCATCATCTGCGCCAGCTCGGGCGGCACGTAATCAGACGTCGCGCGCAGGGCGGCCGGGGAAGGTGCGGCGGCCAGGGCCACCGCCACGGACAGAACCAACAGGGGGGAAAGGAGCCGGGGGGAAAGCATCCCCCGATTACAGCCTTCCCTCCCGCGCGGTCAAACGTGCAGGGGACCTGATTGTCATTGCGCGAAGGGCGCACCGGGCGCGCGATGACAACCGGCATCCTCCCCCGCTAAAACTTCCACTCCACCCCGGCAAAAGCCCCGAAGCCCAGCGCCGGGTAGCCGTTCACGACCTCGTACTTCTGGTTAAGCAGGTTCTCGAACCGCACCTTGAGCGTGAGCCGGCTGCTCACCTGCCACGCGGCGTACAGCCGCGCCACCGTGTAATCCCCCGCGTCCATCGTCGCAAAGGTCAGCGCGTCCACATCCTGCCGCCCCGCCGCCAAGACCACCCCGGCGCCCGCGGTTACGCCGTGCCCGAAATCACGCCAGGCATCCGCGCTGAACGCGTGCCGCGGCCTGCGCAGCAGCCGGGTCTGCGAAGTGAGATTGTCCGCCTGCAGGTAGGTGTACGCGACCCGCGCCTCGAGCGCGCCGCCCAGCGTCGTCTGCGCGCTGAGCTCGAGCCCGCGCGTGCGGGCGCGGTCGGCATTCACCACCGTGCTCGGGAACACCGCGAAATCATAGACAATCAGGTCCGTGAAATCCGTCTCGAACCAGGTCGCGCTCAACGTCCCGCGCTTTTCCGGCAGATACCAGTCCACGCCCGCGTCCCAGCCCCGCGCCTTTTCGGGACGGAGATTGGGATTGCCCACATAATAGGTATCGCGGCCGTACAAATCCAGGAAGCTCGGCGAGCGGAACGATGTGCCGTAGCTCGCGCGCAGCTTGCAAGTCTTCCCGTCCGGCAGCCACGCCGCCGTCGCCCGGCCGGTGGTCGCCCGGCCAAACGTGTCGAAGTCGTCGCTGCGCAGCCCGGCGGTCAGAAACACATTCGGCCGCGGCGTGAACTCGTCCTGCACGAACACCGCGAGCAGCGACTGGCGCTGGTCAATCTGGCCGAACCCGTCGTTGCGCGTGTGCGTCTGCTCGCCCGTGAGCCCGGCGGTGATCCGGTGCGGCTCGATCCCGCTGAAGGTCGTCTGCCAGTCGAGCACGGCCCGGTGGTTCTTCACGGTGTTCGTCGCCGACGGGGAACCATACGGCGGATTGGGCGCGGGCGAGTCGGACTCAAACCGGCGCTCCTGGTCGCCGATCGTCACGCGGCTCAACCAGTGCTCCCCCGGCGTCAACTCGGCGAAGACCGTGGCCAGCACGTTGCCCTCGCGGTTCGTGTTGTTCACGTCGTTGGTGTAACGGTCACCCGGCTCGCCGGTCACGCCGTGATACCAGCGCAGTGTTCCGCCCACGCTGAGATTCGTCCCGACCGTGCGGTCGAGCCGGAGCACCGCATTCGTGTGGGTAAAGTCGTTGTTCGCCCGAGTATTCGCCGTGCGTCCGCTATCCGCCGAGAGCGCATAACCCCACTCGCCCGAGGCCCCCTGCGCCGCCACCGCGCCATTCACCGTGCCAAAGCTGCCGCCCTTGGCGCTGAGGCTCGCCGTCGGCGCGCCGCGGCCGCGCTGGGCGCTGATCGAGACCACGCCGCCAATCGCCTCGCCGCCATACAGCGTGCTCTGCGGGCCGTGCGCGATCTCCACGCGGTCCGTCGCCCCGAGGGTCGCCCCGCCGAGAAACACCTGGTAGTCAGTGTTGGTATCGTTCAGCCGGATGCCGTCCACCAGGAACAGCGTCTGGTTGGAATTGGACCCGCGCAGGAACACCGATGCCACCTCGCCCGCCGCGCCGCTGGGCGTGACCGACGTGCCGGTGGCAAAGCTGAAGATCCCGCTGAGCAGCGTGATCTGCCGGTGCGAGAGTTCGTCCGCGGTCAACACGTCGGTCGCCGTGCCGATCTGGGCCGCCGGCTGGGGCGTGCGCGTCGCCGCGACGACATATGTCTCGAGGGTGGCGGGCGTCTGGGCGCGGAGGGCCAGCGCCATAAGGGAGCCGGTCAAATATGAGGCTAGGCGCGTGAGCCGCGCCGGTGATGGGGTTTTCATGGATCTCTGCTGTTGATTGGGGCAAGAGCAGAAATCCCCGGACGCAAGCGGCCGGAATCACCACCCTCACCTTCATTTTGCGATGAAGTTTGTGCCTCGGCCCGCCCCGCCAGCGCGGGACGAATTCCGGACACGTGAGCCTCCCGGGAACAGATATTCGGACTCCGCATATGTGCCCGGGACGCCCAAGTTCCACGTTTCGAAGCTCCGAACTGCGGGTGATTTCCGGCTTTAGCCGTTCCCACCCGCGGTCCTTGAATTTCACCAAATGTTACTTGTTCGCCCCGCGCGCCTCACCCCCTCGCCTTCACCAGCGCCCGCGCGCCGATTGACTTTCCTCCCGGGTCTGGCCCGGAAGCGGAGGATTGTGATGCGATACCGCAGCGCAACTGTGGCCGGTTCTCACGGCCTTCCCTGTTTCCCAAAAGTTACAAAGAACCCAGACGCGGGCACCTTGAGGTGAACCCCCGCCGAATGACAAGCTATTCTATACATCAACGCATAAGGATCCGTAGATATGTAGCTTGCAATGCCTTCCCCGGCACTTCTAGTTTGTCGCCCTTCCCCCGTCATGCCTGCCCCCCAACCCCGTCCGGCCGCTTCCTTCGCGGAATTGCGCGCACTCTTCGCCGCCCGCATCGCCATCCTCGACGGCGCCATGGGTACGATGATCCAGGACTACAAGTTGTCCGAGGCCGATTTTCGCGGCCACCGCTTCAAGGACCACCCGCACGATTTGCGCGGCAACAACGATCTCCTTTCGCTTACCCGCCCGGATGTCATCGAGGCTATTCATGCGGCTTATTTCGCGGCCGGGGCCGATCTCATCGAGACCAACACCTTCAACGCCACGGCCATCTC
>QQNC01000152.1 GCA_003402695.1 Verrucomicrobiota bacterium
CGCTCGCGCGCAACCCACATGCCGGATCAGCCGATCCCGCCGATCCCGCCCGGCAAATATTTCCGCCGCAATTGCATCGACGGCGGGCGGGCGGCGGGTTGCGCTGCTCGCCATGAAAATCACCTATTACCTTGAGGTCCTTTCATCGTGGTGCACGTGGGTCGAACCCACCTGGGACGCGCTCAAGGAGCGGTACGCGGGACGCGCGGAGTTCGAGTGGAAAATCGCGCTGATGAACCCGGGCGACTTCCCCTCGTCGCGCGAACAGTGCGATTGGTTTTACCGCCGCAGCGGCGGGACGGTGATGCGCTCACCGTTCATGCTGAACTCCGGTTGGTTCGAGGCGTCCCGCAAGGGCGGGTATCACGCGCCCAACCTCGTCGCGGAGGCCGGGCGTGATTTTGGCTTTTCCGGCGACGAACTCCGCCGCGCGATCGCCCACGCCGCCGTGCGCGAAGGCAAAAAAGTCGGCGACATGGCCGTGGCCGTGGCGGTGGCGGCCAAGGCCGGCCAGCTCAACGCGAAGAAACTCCGGGCCGCAGCCGAGTCCGCCGCGGTGCTCGCGCGCGTCCAGGCGAGCACGCAGGAGTTTTTCGCCCACCAGATCAACCAGCGCCCCGCGTTTATCCTCACCGATGCCATCGGGGACAAAGCGGTCTTTTCCGGCCTCGTGCGCCCCGAGCCCCTCATCGCCACGATCGACAGCATGCTGAGCGACACCGCCGCCTACGCCGCCCACGCCGCGCATCACAAGTCATACGGGGTCAGCCCCTAACTCTTGTAGTTAGCCTGTCGTTTACCAATTGGGCTTCAGGTCTTTGCAATTTCTTACACTCACTGACGTAACGACTCACGGCATCGGGCGCTCCCATGCCCAATTGTTCGGTTAGCCAGCGGTTGCTGACACTGCTGCGCTGCTTCAGCCAGGCGGCCACCGCAATTTTCCAAGGCGCGGACTTGGGCTCGGCATGGGCCGTCGCCAGATCGCGCTCCAAAGTCCGCAGGGCCCGGTCGAGGAGTTTCTTCCACTCAACGCGGTTGATCTCACTGATCTCCTTGCCGCCCCAATCCTGAGCATTGGGCATGCGTTTGAATTTACCCAGCAGGTTTTTCTGGAAGGCGTCACCGCCGTAGACCCAGCCGCGGCTCATACGCTCAAAGGCCGCGTCCTTCTGCCGGCCCTCGTCCGCCATCAACCACACGAGATGGTCGTGATAGGATTGCCAGCCTGGTGGCGTGTCTGTGAGCCCGCCCTTCTCCTGCAACCAGGTTTCACAGAGGAGAATTGCCGGTCGATCAGCGGTCCCCCGCACAAAATGCCGGTAGCTCGACCAGCGGAATTGCGCGAGCTGATCCAGCGGCACGACCTTGGCCCGCACGGGATTGAGGTGAATGTAATCAACCAGCTGCGCCAGATGTCGGCCGGGTTCCACGAGGATGGCTTGGTAGCGCCCCTGAAACGCGCGGCCATGCTCGCCACGGAAACGGTTGAAGCGGTTCCCAAACGTGCTCTGCAGCCAATGCACGCCCGTCACCAGATTCCCCTGCGGCGTCTCCACCGCGAGGTGATAGTGATTCCGCATCAGACAGTACGCATGCAGCCGCCAGCCCATGCGCTCGCAGGTTTGAAACAGGCACTCAACAAACGCCTGCGCGGCCCCGGCAGAGTCGAACAGATCCGCCTTATAATTGCCGCGGTTCAGTACGTGATAAATCGCACCAGCGAACTCTATGCGGGGCTTCCGAGCCATAAGCCAATCACATCATGCTATTAGCGTAAGCGCAACTACAAAGGTTAGGGGCTGACCCCGTGTCCACGGTATTTCTTTTCGCCGGCGGTGACGGCGAGGGGGAGTTGGTTTTCCTTGGGGGGCAAGGGGCAGGTCGCGAAGGGGGTAAAGGCACAGGGCGGGTTCTGCGCCTGGTTGAAATCGAGGATGACTTTGCCGTCTCCGGGATGGTCGGCGTACAGAAAACGCGCCGCAGCATACGTGGTGTCCCCGCTCGTCTGGTCGGAGATGACAAAAAACAGCGGCGCATCCGGGTCTTCCTGGATCGGCATCAGCGCATAGGTGTGGCCGTCACGGGTGAAGACCGCCTTCCCCAGGATGATCGCCGGCGCCACCTGACCGAGAATGTTCCGGATCGGGACTTCGAGCGGCTTTTCAAACGGCACCCACTGCGCCTCAATCCGCCACGAGGAATCAATCGGGTAATAATCGAGTCCGAGGAAGTGCGTGCGCGAGTCCGCCTCGCTGTCCTTCACCCGCAACGCTTTTTTCCCGTCCCGTTCGATCACATACAGGCTGACCGTCCCCACCGTCACGATCGTCGGTTTGCCATGCGTGTCGTCCCGCAGGTTCGCCGACAGCACCGCTTGGTCGTCCACCTTCACCTCGATGCCGGGATTGAACGCCGCCTTCACCAGCCCGTTCGGCGCCAGCGTGAACGCCCCGAGGTGCGCCGGCCCTTTCGCCAACACCACGGAATTCTCCGCCGCCGAGCCCACGGTGTTTTCCCCGGGCGCCAGGAAATGCAGTCCGATCAGGGTCAGCCAGCCGTTCGGCTTCGTCAGGTTCGCGGCGCGCTGCGCCTGCCAGGTCTGGATCTCCTGGACGTAGGGATCCGGCGCGACCTCGGCCGCCGCCAAACCCAACGCGCCCACCAGCAATCCCGCGCCCCACCCCGCCCAAGTCATGATTTTCATGGTGCCGCACGGTACCGATCCCCGCCCCGGCCGCCAGTCCGGAAGATATTTTCCACCCCGGCATTTTACTTTGCCCCCGGTGCCGCCTAGCCTGACCGCACATGAAGCAACGCGCCCTCGGGAAAAACGGCCCGCTCGTCTCCGCCCTCGGTCTCGGCTGCATGGGCATGTCGGATTTCTACGGGGCCCGCGACGATGCGGAGTCCAGCGCCACGATCCACCGGGCCCTCGACCACGGGCTCACCTTCCTCGACACCGCCGACATGTACGGGTTCGGCGACAATGAGGAACTCGTCGGCCGGGCCGTCGCCGGCCGCCGCAACCAGGTGTTTCTCGCCACCAAGTTCGGCATCGTGCGCAGCCGCACCGATGCGACGGTCCGCGGCATCAACGGGAAGCCCGACTATGTGCGCGCCGCCTGTGACGCCAGCCTGCGCCGCCTCGGGGTCGAGACCATCGATCTCTACTACCAGCACCGCGTGGATCCGAACACGCCCATCGAGGAAACCGTTGGCGCGATGGCGGAGCTCGTCCGCGCCGGCAAGGTCCGCCACCTCGGCCTCTCCGAGGCCGGCCCCGACACGATCCGCCGCGCCCACGCGGTGCATCCCATCACCGCGCTGCAGTCGGAATACTCCCTCTGGACGCGCGATCCGGAGGACGGCGTGCTGGCCACCCTGCGCGAACTCGGCATCGCCCTCGTCGCCTACAGTCCACTCGGCCGCGGATTTCTCACCGGCCAGATCAAGCGTTTCGAGGATTTCGCCGCCGATGACTACCGGCGCCAGTCCCCGCGTTTCCAGGGCCCCAACTTCCAACTCAACCTCGAGCTCGTCGCACGCGTCGGCCAGCTCGCCGCCGCCAAGCACTGCACGCCCGGCCAGCTCGCGCTTGCGTGGGTGCTCGCGCAGGGCGGGGACATCGTGCCGATCCCCGGCACCAAGCGCCGCACCTACCTCGACGAAAACCTCGGCGCGCTCGACCTCACCCTCACCCCCGCCGACCTCGCATTAATCGGTTCCAGTTTCCCGAAAAACGCCGCCGCCGGGCTGCGTTATCCCGCGCCCATGATGAGCGCGGTCGGGCGGTAAAATTCCGCCGGTGGCGACCGCCGCCCGGCCCTGGATCCCGTTACACTCCCGGCGCCACGACCGGGATTGGGACCGCGATCTTCCCCGCGGTCTCGTCGCGCTTGAAACTGCGGATGGCGAGCACGAGGGCCACCGCCGTAAGCAGGGCCGCCTCGAAGAAGGCGATCCCCGGCAGATGAAACCGCCGCTCGGGCGCAATCGCCCAGCCAAAGCTGTACAAGGCAATGAAAGGACCCGGGATGCTCGCAAGGCTTTGCAAGCCGGCGAAAACCCCCTGCACGGCACCCTGCTCGTCCGCCGGGATGTGCTTGGTCGTGTAGGACTGCAGGGCCGGTCCGGCGATGCCGGCAAAACAGCCGACGCAGATGACCGCGTAAAGCGCCCAACCGTGGGAAGCGAGGCCGTAGCCAATGAAGGCCACGATGGAGATGCACATGCCGACGATGACCGCCCGGGTATCGCCCAACTTGGGCACGATTTTCTTGACCAGCGTGGCCTGCACCACGCCCGTCGCCACGCCCACGAACATGAGGGACAGGCCGATGTGCAGGGGATTCCAACCGTAGCGCTCTTCGGTGTAGAGGGCCCAGGTCGTCTGTAACATCACCTGCGCCAGCGTGAGGATGAAATAGCATTCGACCAGCCCCAGCACCGCGGGGAAGCGCCGCATCGCAAGGAACGCCCCGACAGGGTTCGCACGCTTCCAGGAAAACGCGCGGCGATTCTCCGGCTTGAGCGATTCCGGAAGCATAAAATAACCCCACAGCCAGTTCAGGCCGGAGCAGCCGGCCGCAAACCAGAAGGGCAGGCGGATATCATATTGTCCCAGCAAGCCGCCGACCACCGGGCCGATGATAAAGCCAATGCCAAACGCCGCCCCGAGCAGGCCGAAGGACTGGGCCCGCTTCTCCGGCGGGGTCACATCTGCGATATAGGCGTTCGCCGTGGCGAGCACCCCGGCGGTGGAACCCGCGACCACCCGGGCGATGAAAAACCACGTCAGCGTGGGCGCATTCGCCATGATGAGGTAGTCGATGGCGGAGCCCGCGGTCGCAATCAGGATGATGGGGCGGCGGCCAAAGCGGTCGGAGAGCGAGCCCAGGATCGGCGAGCTGATGAACTGCATGAACGCATAGATGCCCACGATCCATTTCAGGGTGTTGGCCCCGTCCGTGAAATCCCCGCCCTCGAATTGCACGATGAGCTTCGGCAGCACGGGAATGAGGAGCCCGAACCCAACAATCGAGAGGACCAGGGTCACAAAGATGAAGCTGATCGCGGGCTTCCGGGCTGACAGGTTGCTCATGCCATCATCTTTGGGCCCGCCAATGGCTTGGCGAGCCTGCAAACACCCGGCCCGCCACCGAAACCCGGGAACCGGAACGGTTTTGCCGCTACCATGCTGCAGGGCACCGCGGTGCCATTGTCCCGCCCCTCCTCAACCCACCCGCCCGGCCATGATCACCTTCCTCTCCCTCCTGCCACCCGTAGCGGCTATCGGCTATTCCCTCATTTACCTGCTCCTCGGCGGTGGATTGTTCGGCGCCGTGACCATCTTCATCGTCGCAAAGATCTTCCGGAAATGACGCGCCGGCCCCGGCGTCCGCCCACCCACCATGAGCTTCGACAAAAATGACGGGGTCCCGATCGTGAACGTCCACAAGCGGACGACCAAGGTGAACATCTGGATGGTCATCGGGGTCGTGGCCTTCGCCGGCTTCGGCGTCTTCATGTTCCTGACCCTGTAGGCGGGATTCCGCCGCCGCGCCGCGGGGCCCGAAAAATATCGCCGGGGGTTGAGACCTCGCGACTTGGCCAGCGTCATTGACTCCGATGGAACATTTTCCCCGAATTATTCATCCAAAGGATCCAACCATGAATACGGCCAAACTCGTCTTAACCGCCCTCGCCCTCACCGGCCTCCTGACCGGCTGCGTCGGCACGGGCCCCAACACCCAACAGGGCGCCGTCGGTGGCGCCGCCCTCGGCGCGCTCGCCGGTGCCATCATCGGCAACAACAGCGGCAACCATAACGGCGCCTCCGGCGCCCTCATCGGCGCCGCTGCCGGCGGCCTGCTTGGCGGCACGATCGGCAACAGCCTCGATCACGAGCGCGGCACGCTCTACACGTCCCGTGAGCAGGCCACGACCAATGTTGTCATGGTCCAGCCCCCGCCGGCCCCTCCGCCGCAGCGGCAGGTGGTCGTTTATCAACCGGGCCCGGACTATGTCTGGATCAACGGTTACTGGGCCTACGACGGCGCCCAATATGTCTGGATCGGGGGCCGCTGGGCGCGTCCGCCGCACCGCCGCTACCACAGCTACTATGCCCCGCACTGGGAACACCGCGGCGGCAGCTACGTTTACATCCAGGGTTACTGGCATTGAGCCGGGCGGGGATTCGTCGGTCGGGCTTTGCGCCCGACACGCTTTCTCCGGATGTCGGGGGTAAATCCCGACCTACGCTGACCCAGTTCAAAAACGAAAAGCCCCGCCTCACGGCGGGGCTCGCACGGTCCGGTCCGGCGCCGGCTTATTTCTTCGGCTCGGTGGCCTTCACCATCGCCTCGGCCTCGGTGTCGCTCAGCACCAGCCCGCTGTGATGGGCCTTGGCGTGCTCCTGGAGGAGCGCGACCACCTCCTGCTTGTCGTGGCTCTTCACGCTGAAGCTGCAGGGCGACTTGCACTTGGCCGAGTACATCGGCGGTTTGGGTTCATCGGACTTGGCGGCGAC
>QQNC01000153.1 GCA_003402695.1 Verrucomicrobiota bacterium
CAGCGGGGGCAAGGGTGGAACTCATGCCCCCAGCCTACCACGCGCCGCCCGCCCCGGCAATGGCCACCCTTACGAAGCCATGTCGAATCTTACGACGAGACCCACCAGCCGTTGAACAGAAGATCGCGAAGGACGCGAAGGCATCAGCGAATCACAGGTCGCTTCGTGATCTTTGCGCTCTTCTGTTCAAATTCCGAAAGTTCGACGGCTGAATCCGTGTCCGTCTGTGTAATCCGCGGTGAAAAATCAGGGGGTTTGGCCACCGAACTCTCTCCTTCGGCCCGAATCCGCTTTCTGTCCCCGGCAATTTCCCGCAACGTCCCGCTGCTTTCCCAAGCCCCCGCCCCATGGCTGAATCCGCGCCCCTCCCCGCCCCGGTCCAAGCCGCCGTCCCCACGGCCGCCGAGAAATTCACCTTCGACAACCAGGGCTACCTCGTCCTCGAGAATTTCCTGACGCCCGACCACGTCGCCCGCCTCACCGCCGCCATCCATCGGGCCGTCGCGCGCCGCCGTGAGCTCGTCCGCACAGGCGCGCCGCAGACCGGCTTCACCCAGACGAAGAGCGAAAAGAGCACGCGATTCTTCTACATCTTCGACGACGATCCGCTTTTCCTCGAGCTGCTCGACTGGCCGGCGCTCATGCCGTACGTGCACGCCCTGATCAACCCGAAGCCGCACCACCACGGCTCCGACGTGATCGTCGAGCACGGCGCCGACTTTCTCGACCGCAAGGGCGACTGGCACATCGACGGCCATGACCACGGCTACCGCAACCTCGGGCACCCGATCCCGCTCCTGCAGCTCAAGGTCGGCTTCTATATCTCCGACATGACCGCGCCGTGGCAGGGCAACCTCACCGTCGTGCCCGGCAGCCACAAGGCCCTCCTCGATCCCACGGAGGAAGACCGCCAGCGCCGCGACTTCTTTCCCGGTGCCGTGCAGGTCTGCGCGCCCGCCGGCACCGCGATCCTGTTCCACAACGCCCTCTGGCACACCGCCGCCCCGTTCAACGAGGCCAACGGCGTCCGCAAGATGATCTACACCGCCTACGAGCACCCCTGGATGGTCGGATCGCAGGAGCACTGGGGCTACACGAAGGAATTCTACAACCAGCGCCTGTCCCCCGCGCAGCGGAAACTCTTCCACGGCTTCGTCTTCAACCCGCCGGAACAGCGCTGGGGTTGAGGTAGGGCGGGGTCTCTGACCCGCCCTCATTGTCATTCTGAGCGCAGCGAAGAATCCAGTAAGACTGCGCCGCGAACTTCGACCCCATCCAAATGGATTCTTCACTTCGTTCAGCATGACAAACGGACTCGATCTTCCGTCCCCTTAACTCTCAGGCCACGACAAGCCAAATGAATGCCACGACCTCCACGTCCCCACCCCTCACCGAGGCCGAACGTTTCGCCTTTGAGACCGACGGATTCCTCGTGCGGGAGAATTTCTTCTCCCCCGACCATGTCGCGCGGCTCATCGCCGCCACCCACCGGGCCATCGCGCGGCGCCGCGAACTGATCCGCACGCAGCAGAAGGAACCGGCCGGTTTCACCCACGCGAAAAGCGAGCAGAGCTCGCGGCTGTTCTACCTCCTCGACGACGACCCGCTCTTTCTCGAGCTGCTGGACTGGCCCGCGATCATGCCCTACGTGCACGGGCTGCTCAGCAGCATGCCGCACCACTGCGCGTCCGACGCGATCGTGGAACACGGCGGCGACTTCATGAACCGCCAGGGTGAGTGGCACATCGACGGTCACGACAATGGCTTCCGCAACCTCGGCGTCCCGATCCCGCTCCTCCAGCTCAAGGTCGGCTACTACCTCTCCGACATGACCGCGCCGTGGCAGGGCAATCTCGCCGTCGTACCCGGCAGCCACAAGAGCCGCCTCGCGCCCACGGAGGCCGACCGGCAGCGGCGCGATTTTTTTCCCGGCGTGCGCCAAGTCTGTGCCCCCGCCGGCACAATGATTCTTTTCCACAACGCCCTCTGGCACACCGCGGCGCCCTACGCCGGCCCTGACCGGGGGCGCACGATGCTCTACTACTGCTACGAACACCCCTGGATGGTCGCCTCACAGGAGCACTGGGGCTACACGAAGGAGTTCTACAACCAGCGCCTCTCCCCCGCGCAGCGGAAACTTTTCCACGGCTTCGTCTTCGACCCGCCCGAGCCGCGCTGGGGTTGAGGTAGGGCGGGGTCGCTGACCCGCCCTCATTGTCATTGCGAGGCGTCCCGCTGCGAGACGCCGTGGCAATCTATCCGGATGGATTGCCACGTTAGACCGCTGGGTTTCCTCGCACTGACAATCTTGCGCCACCGAAACAAGGTGGAGCGAGGACTCCGCCCTACACCTACTTTTTCTTCTTCGCGGGCTTGGGCTTCCCCGCCTTCTTCGGGTGCCACGCATCCGCGAGCGTGAACTTCCGCGGATCCACCGGCTCCGTCAACGTGCGGTACTTCGGCGCGCGCGTCCAATGCGCCTTGCCGTAAAAGAGCGTCTGCAGGTGCGCCGGGATCTGGGCCTTGAATTCCGGCGTCAGGTCGCCGCCGTCCCAGTAGGGAAACTGCCGCGTGCCGTAACCGCATACGATAATCGTCCGCTCGCGGTCGCTGCGAATCCGGCCCGTCGCATGCATCAGCGTCTCGGCGAACAACAGCGTCGAGCCCGCCGGCGCGATCACCTGATGGATCAGCGAACGGTCGGCGTAGGCACACGCGATCATGTCGTCGTGCGGAATATCCAGCTTGTGGCTGCCCGCAATGACCACCGTGCCGCCGTCGTCCGGCCCCAGCTCGGTCAGGTTCGTCAGCGTCTTCACAAAGCTGCAGTGAAACAGCCCGTGCTTCGTGTGCGTGCCGTACGGCACGTCCATGCCGAGGTGCAGGTCAAACTGGGGGTTCGCCTCGAATTTGTCGTCCGGGTTGCGGCTGTTGATGTGGGCGTTGAGCTCCACCATCCGCGCCTCACCGCCGATGACCTCCTCCGCCATGCCGACCAGCCGCGGGTGCGCCGCATACGCCGCAATGACGGGATCCGCCTCGCGGATCGTCGCCATGAAAACGTGATGCGGCTTGTCGATGAGGAAATTGGGCTCGGACGGGCCCGGCTTGTAGCCCTTGGGCCGCGCCCGCAGGTCGCGCTTCAACTGCTGCAGGGCGGATTTGATCGTCTCGCACTCGTCATGGCTCAGCACGCCGGGCACGACCACGTAGCCGAACACTTCAAAATGATAGCGCTGCTCCGGGGTCAGGGCGGGAAAGGGGCGTTCGAAGACGGGGGGCATGAAAATGGATTTGGGCGGGTGGCCGGCGCAGCTCAAGGGGATTTCGCGAGCCACGCCCGCGGCGAGCGGCCCGTCACCCGCTTGAACGCCCGACTGAACGTGAACGGATCCGCAAACCCCAGCTCCAACGCCACCGCCTTCACGCTCGCCCCCGGTTGACGCAGCCGGCGCTGGGCCAGCGCAATGCGCTCCACCAGGATGAAGCGCCCGAGCGGCGTACCCGTCTCGGCGCGAAAGAGGCTCGTGAGATAGTTGGGCGACACGTGCGCCGCCTGCGCCACCTCCGCGAGCGTGAGCGCCCGGCCGGTGTTGGCCCGCACATGGTCCGCCGCCCGCCGCACCAGCTGCGCCCGCGTGTCGAGCTGCGCCTCGCCGCCGGCCAACACGCGCCGGTACAACGCCAGCGTGATCGAGAGCAGCGCCTCGCGCAGCACCTCGGGGTCCGGCCGGCGGGGCGACGCCGCAAGTGCGCGCAGCACCGCCAGCTTTTCCCGCGCATCCGCCGGCAGCAGCGCCAGATTCATCAGGTGCTCCATCGCAAAGCCGCCGCGGCGGGCGTAGCGGGTCACGTGCAGCCGCGGTTCCGCCTCATGGAGGCTCCACCACGCCAGTCGATAGCCCTCGCCGGGCCGGACGTAGGCCTCGGCGTGCGGCAGCCCCGCCGGCAAGACCACGAGATCACCGACCTCCAACACCCCTCCCGCGTGATCGTAGCTGAACCGGCACCGGCCCTCCAGCAGCAGGCAAAGCTCGGCGTGGCCGTGCGCGTGGTCTTCGCCGTAGAGCACCGGTGAAAACCGCATCTTCCGCCGCCGGTCCTGCGGCCGCGTCCCGCGCCACGGACCCAAGACGCAGCCGGCGTCGAGTTTCCCCAACGCCACCACCAGGTCCTGTCCAAGAAAGCGCGCCAATGCCACGACAGCGCGATACGCCCCACCCGCGGTTCAGGCAAAGGCAAAGTGTGGTTTGCCCACGGAACACACGGAAGACACAGAACGGTTCCCGTTAGTTTGGTTTCCGTGTCTTCCGTGTGTTCCGTGGGCAACTAATGCAGGTCGCAGTTGCCAATCGGCCATAAGCGATAACCAATATGGCCTTCCGCCATGTCCGCCGACCTCACCGAACTCTACCAGCAGGTCATCCTCGACCACAACCGCCGCCCCCGGAACCGCGGCCGCCTGCCAACGGCCAACCGCGTCGCCCACGGCGACAACCCGTCCTGCGGTGACCAGTGCAGCGTGTATCTCCAGCTTGAGGGCGACCGGATCAAGGACCTCTCCTTCGACGGCTCCGGTTGCGCCATCTCCCAGGCCAGCGCGTCGCTCATGACCACCCAGCTCAAGGGCAAGACCGCCGCCGAGGCCCAGGCGCTCTACGACCAGTTCCACCAGATCGTCACCACGGGCAACGCGCCCGACGAGATGAGCGACATCGGCGCCTTCGCCGGCGTGCACACCTTCCCCGCCCGCATCAAGTGCGCCACCCTCGGCTGGCACGCCGCGCTCAACGCCCTCAAGAGCGACCCGACCACGGTGACCACCGAGAGTCACAACGACTGACCCCCGCGCCATGCCGACCTGGAAAGACGTCCGCGCTGATTTTCCGATCCTGCACCAGCAGGTGAACGGCAAGCCGCTGGTCTACCTCGACAACGGCGCCACCTCGCAGAAACCCCGCGCCGTCATCGACGCGCTGGTGAAGTACTACGAGCGCGACAACAGCAACGTCCACCGCGGGCTCCACGCGCTGTCCATGCGCGCCACCGACGCCTACGAGGGCGCCCGCGCGCGGATCGCGAAGTTCATCAACGCCGCCGATTCCGCCGAGATCATCTTCACCCGCGGCACGACCGAGAGCATCAATATCGTCGCCCGCAGCTGGGCCCAAGCCCACCTCAAGCCCGGTGACGTCGTCCTCACCACCGAGATGGAGCACCACTCCAACCTCGTGCCGTGGCAGCAGGCCGCGAAGGCCAGCGGCGCCGCACTCAAGTACGTGCCGGTGCTCGGGACCAACGCCGAGGGCGGACTCGACCTCGCGTCACTCGACACCCTGCTCACCCCGCAGGTGAAGCTCTTCGCCTTCACGCACATTTCCAACACGCTCGGCACGATCAACCCCGTCGCCGAACTCTGCCGCCGCGCGCGGGCCGTCGGCGCGGTCACGGTGATTGATGCCGCCCAGTCCATCGGCCACGCCCCGCTCGACGTCCAGGAACTCGGCTGCGACTTCCTCGCCTTCTCCGGCCACAAGATGTGTGGACCCACCGGCATCGGCGTGCTCTACGGCCGCCGCGCCTTGCTGGACAAGCTCGCCCCCGACGAAACCGGCGGCGGCATGGTCGTAAACGTCACCTATCAGGGCGCCACCTGGAAACCCGCCCCCGAGCGCTTCGAGGCCGGCACCCCCCACATCGCCGGCGCCATCGGCCTCGGCGTCGCCTGCGATTACCTCGATGGCCTCGATCGCGCCAAGATCCGCGAACACGACGACGGACTCGCCCGCATCGCGTACGAAAAACTTTCCGCCCTGCCCGACATCCGCGTGCTCGGCCCGAAGGGTGAGCGCGGCGGACTCGTCAGCTTCGCCTTCCCCGACGTGCACGCGCACGACGTGGTCACGTTCGCCGACGAAGACGGCCTCGCCGTCCGCGGCGGCCACCACTGCAACCAGCCCCTGATGCGCAAGCTCGGGCTGACCAGCACCACGCGCGCGAGTTTCTACGTCTACAACACCGCCGAGGAGATCGACGTCCTCGTCGCCTCGATGCGCCGCACGCTGAAGTTCTTCCGCGGCTGAGGTGGGCGGCGACGTCGCTGTCGCCGCATTCGTCTCTCACACCGGCCACACCTTCTGCCGCCGCCGCGCCATGCGCGTCAGCATCCGGTCAAACCGCCATCGGTGCAGCAGGCCATCCAGTACATCGTAGTGCTGCGGAACCATCAGTCGCGGGTTGAGTTGCCGGACCTTCTCCAGGCTCACCGGGATCAGTTCCGGCCGGCTGTTCAGGATGGCCGGCGGGATGTGCGTGTTGAAGAAGTAACTCGCGAACAGATCCCCGCTGAACAGCAGGTAGTGGCGCGTGCTATAGAACCCGCAGTGTCCCACCGTGTGCCCCGGCAGGTGTACCACGCGCAATCCGCCCCAGAAGGGCAGCTCGTCGCCGTCCGCCAGCGCCACGTCGATCGGTACCGGCTGGCCCACCCGGAACACCGC
>QQNC01000154.1 GCA_003402695.1 Verrucomicrobiota bacterium
AAGGGCATCATTCTGGCTGGCGGCTCCGGCAGCCGGCTCTATCCCCTGACCATCGCGGTGAGCAAGCAGCTCATGCCGGTCTACGACAAGCCGATGATCTATTATCCGCTGTCGGTGCTGATGCTCGCCGGCATCCGCGAGATCCTGATTATTTCCACGCCGACGGACCTGCCCAATTTCAAGAAGCTCTTGGGCGATGGCGCCAACCTCGGGCTCAAGTTCAGCTACGCCGAGCAGCCGAGCCCGGACGGACTGGCCCAGGCGTTCCACATCGCCAGCGACACGGGCTTCCTCAAGGGCGAACCGTCCGCGCTGGTGCTGGGCGACAATCTGTTCCACGGCGCTGATTTCGTGAAGTCCCTCACCGAGGCTTCGGCCCGCACGGGCGGCTCCACCATTTTCGGCTACCGCGTGGCCAATCCCACCGACTACGGTGTCGTGGAATTTGCCCCCGACGGCCGCGTGCTATCGCTTGAGGAGAAACCGAAGCAGCCCAAGTCCAACTACGCCGTGCCGGGCCTGTATTTTTACGATGGCGAAGTCGTCGCGCTCGCCAAGAGCCTCAAGCCCTCCGCCCGCGGCGAACTCGAGATCACCGACCTCAACCGCCTCTACCTCGAACGGGGCAAGCTCCACGTGGAGCTCTTCGGCCGCGGCACCGCGTGGCTCGATACCGGCACCCACGACTCCCTCCTCGAAGCCGCGCAGTTCGTGTCCGTCATCGAGAACCGCCAGGGCCTGAAAATCGCCTGTCTCGAGGAAATTGCCTATCACCAAGGGTGGATCGATCGCGCCGGGATGGAGGCGAACATCAAGCGTCTCGGCAAATCCAGTTACGGCATCTACCTCCAGCGGCTCCTGAGCTGATCCCGTCATGCCTCCGGCCCCCGCTGCCCGCCCCGGTGCCCGGCGCATCGATGAGCTGGAGGGCTTGCGCGGTCTCCTCGCCCTCTGGGTGGCGTTGTCCCACCTTGCCTGCCTGTGCGGATTGGACGCCCTCCGGCCCGCCCTGGTCCGCCCAGGAATCTGGGAGTGGCTCCTTTATGCCGGGCCCGCCGTGGACGTGTTCATTATCCTCAGTGGCTTTGCCATTTTCAAGCTGCTGCAGGGCCCGCCGCTGGGCTATCGCGCCTTCTACACCGGCCGCGCCTTCCGCCTTTTCCCTGTTTACCTGACCTGTCTCGCCCTGACCGTCGCGCTCCTAGCGCTGAGTCATTCGGTGGCGGTCGCCGCGCCATGGCATGCGACCGGATATTTTCAGCGCTGGGTGGCGGGGCTTTCCACCCTGCAGGCCCACGGGCCGGCGCAACTGGGGCTCCAGTTGCCGTTGCTGCACGGGCTGACTCCACCCGGCTGGCCGCCGCCGGCAGGGATCGTTGATTTTCTGCCGCCGGCGTGGAGTGCCACCCTCGAGTGGCAGTTCTACCTCGTGGCCCCGGCCTTGGTGGCCTTGAGCCGGGGACCGCGCCGCGGCCTTTGCCTGGGGCTGCTGTTGTTGTTGGCCCTGGGTGCGGCACGGCTCGCCGCGGCCGGCGGCTGGGTTTACCCTGGTTTTATCGGGCTGAAACTCTGGCTCTTTGTCCTAGGCATGATCTCCGCCCACGTCCACGAGTGCCTGGCCTCTGCCCCGTCCGGCAGGCCGCGCCGGTGGGGACTGCCCGCGCTTGGACTCGCCGCGCTGCTGACCTGGTTCATCCGCAATCCCGCCGTGCTGATCTGGCTGCTGACTTTCGGCGCGATCGTCTCGACTAAGAATCGGGGAGCCGGTTGGCGGTGGCTCCTGACCCGCCGCCCCTTGCTCCGGCTGGGACGCATCTCGTATTCGCTCTACCTGTTGCACTGGCCGCTGCTGGTCGGCGCCTTGGCCTTGATCCTGTGGTTCGCCCCCACGATCTCGGGTCCGGCCGCCGCCGGCTGGATACTGGTCGCCGGCCTGCCCCTCGTGCTGATCCTGGCCGGCCGGTTGCACACCTGGCTGGAAGCCCCGCTGATGCGACTGGGCCGCCGGTTGTCCGCCCGCCAAGTTTAATTTTGCGCCGATCCATCCCCACCCCATCCTCCGGGCCGATGCAGGTCTCCTTCGTCATCCCATTGTTCAACGGCCTGACTCTCACGCAGGCGATGGTCGCGAGCCTGCAGGCCTCGCTGCCTGCCGGGCTGACGCATGAAATCATCCTCGTGGACGACGGCAGCACCGACGGCACGCGCCAATGGCTCGCCACGCTGTCCGCCCCGTTTCAGGTCGTGCTCCACGAGCGCAACCTCGGTTACGCCGCGGCCAACAACCGCGGCGCCGGAGTGGCGCGCGGCGAAATCCTCGCCCTGCTCAACAACGACCTCGTGCTCCCGCCCGGCTGGCTCGAGCCCATGCTCGCCGCGCACCGGCGGCTCGGCTCCCGCGCCGGGCTGGTCGGCAATGTCCAGCGGACCGTCGCCACCGGTGCCGTGGATCACGCCGGGATTGCACTCAATCTCAAGGGCAAGCTCGAACACATCCGCACCCTGCCCATCCCGCTGTTTCGGTTTTTATTCCCCGTGCAGTCTGTCGCAGCGGTCACGGGCGCTTGCCTGCTGCTCGACCGTGCCCTGTGGCAGGAACTCGGAGGATTCGACGAGAACTTCATCAACGGCAGTGAGGATGTCGAACTCTGCCTCCGCGCCCTCACCGCGGGCCGGGTGAATGTGGTCATCCTGCGCAGTGTCGTACTCCATCACGTGAGTGCTTCGCTCGGGCGTAAGGTACACGATGAGGAAAATACCTACCGTTTTACTCGCCATTGGCGCCATGAACTCAGACATCTGGTCGACCGAGCGTGGTGTTGGCGCTACCTCGAGGCATACTGGCCGAGTATGAGCGACCCGGCCGGCCATGTCGTGGTCAGACGGATGCTCGCTTATATCCTTCATCTCCGTTGCACCCCACCGTCCGAGGCTTTGCTCGCGCTGGACACCGCCATCGAGTCGGAAATGGTGAGATGGCAGGAAATGTTCGGCCCGCCGCCTGGAACCTGACTCCCACGCCGGGGTTCCGCGGCCCGGTCAGGACTGGCCGCTTCGGGTCACCAACCGCAGGATGGCCTGCGGCCGCTGGTTCACCGTCAAAAAGGTCCGCCCGATGTACTCGCCGATCAGGCCGAGCAGCACCAGCTGCGTGCCGGAAAACACCAGCAGCGCCGCCATCAACGAGCCCCAGCCGAAGGAGGGTCCCGCGTTGGTGATGCGCAGCCACACCACCCAGCCGAAGCCCGCCAGGCCGGCGAGTGCCATCACCAGCCCGAGCGCCGTGGCCACCCGCAGGGGCACCACGGAAAAATTAACCCACGCGCTGAGCCAGAGCCGAATCAGCCGCCGGAGCGTGTAGCCACTGACCCCCGCCTTGCGTTCCTCGTGCGTGACCTCGATCGATCCGATGCGCTGCGTCACCTGCAGGATGAGTCCGTCGATGTACGGATAAGGTCCGGTGTGTAGCGCGACTTCCCGGGCCACAAAGGCCGTCACGCAGCGGAAACTGGAAAGATAAAATCCCGGCGGTTTTTCCAACGCCCAGTTCGTCATCCGGTTCGTCATCCAGCTGCCAAGATTCCGCCAGAGCGAGTGCTGCTTGACCGCGTAGTGGCCGTACACGACGTCGAGCCCGGTGTCCTTGGCCTGCTGCCAGAGGCGCACCGCCTCGGCCGGGGGGTTCTGCCCGTCGTCATCGAGATTTACCAGGTGCGCCCCGCGCGCGTGGCGCCAGCCGGTCAGCACGGCGTTGTGTTCGCCGTAATTGCGCGCGTGCTCGACATAGGTCACCGGCACGCGCGTCGTTTTCAGGAGCGCCCGGCAGACGTCCCCGGTGGCATCCGCGCTGCCGTCATTGACGAGCACAATCTCATGCCCGCCCTCAACCGTCAGACCGTCAATCGCCGTCACCACCGCACCAATGGTTTCCGCGCTGTTGTAGAGCGGGATGACAAAACTCAGGGCGGGGTTTGCCGTGTTCATGACCGGCTCCAACGAAGGATTTCTTCGCCGACCCTGTCAATGTCTCCGCTCGCCAACGCCGGGTGCACCGGCAGGCAGAGCACCTCGGCGCACGCCCGCTCCGTCACCGGCAGGGACAGCGCCGGCACCGCATAGGCCGGCTGGCGGTGGATCGGCATCGGGTACAGCACCCCGCAGTGGATTTCCCGCGCGGCCAGGTAAGCCTGCAGGTCGTCGCGCCGCGGCGTGCGCACGGCAAATTGATGCCACACGGGCTCGGTGCCCGGCGGGATAACCGGCAGCTGCAGCGGCGCGCCCGCGAGGATTTTCAGGTACCGCGCCGCCAGCGTCCGGCGCGTGGCGTTCTCCGCGTCGAGATACTTCAGCTTCACCCGCAGGATCGCCGCCTGCAGTTCATCGAGCCGGCTGTTGCGCCCGGGAATCTCGCTCACGTAGCGCTGGCGCCAACCGTATTGGCGCAGCAGCCGCAACTGCTCCGCCACCGCCGCATCGCGGGTAAACACCGCGCCCCCATCGCCGAGGGCGCCGAGGTTCTTCGTGGGATAAAAACTGTAGGCCGCGGCGTCGCCCCACGTGCCCGCCTTGCGCCCGTCGAGCGTGGCGCCGTGCGCCTGCGCACAATCCTCGACCACCTTGACCCCATGGCGGCGGGCGAGGGCGAGGATGGCCGGCATCGCCGCCGGCAGGCCGTAAAGCTGCACCGGTACGACGGCCTTCACCTTTCCCTTTTGCGCCGCCAGGACAGCTTCGAGCGCCGCCGGCGACATGAGCATCGCGTCATCCTCGATTTCCACGAAGACCGGCTGCGCGCCGATTTCCTGGATCGCCGCCGCCGTCGCCGAGGCGGAATTGGCCACGGTCACCACGCCATCGCCGGCCTTCACCCCCACCGCCTGCAAAGCCAGCGCGAGGGCCTCCGTCCCATTGGCCACGCCCACGGCATGCCCGCCGCCGTGATACGCCGCAAATTCCCGCTCAAAGGCCTCGACCTCCGGACCGAGGATATACCGGCCGCCCGCCAGCACGCGGTCCACCGCCGCGCGAATTTCGTCAGCGTGGGCCAGAAACCCCGCGTGGGGATGGGCGGTCAGCAGCGGCTTAGACATAATGTTTCAGCTCCTTGCGGTAGTAGGCCAGGGTCTGGGCCAGGGTCCGGCGCAAATCCGTGCGCGGGCGCCAACCAAGCTTGCGGGCGATCCGGCGGTCGTCCGCGTAAAAATCACCGATGTCGATTTTCTTCCGGTCCGCGGGAAACGCCCGCACCACGAAACACCCGCCCCGGTTGAGCTCGATGAGCATCTCCGCGAGCCGCTGCAGGGTGACGGGCGGCGGTCCGCCGAGATTAAACACCTCGCCCACCGCCTCCGGCCGGCTCGCGGCGAGCAAGAACGCCTCCACCGCATCCCCGACGTACGTGAAATCGCGCAACTGCTCCCCACCCCACACCTCGAAGGGCTCGCCCTCGATCAGCCGGCGGATCCAGACGCCGACAAAGGTCTGCCGCGCATCCTTCACCCGCATGCCGGGCCCGAGGGTGTTGGTCAGCCGGAGCGCCGTGGCCCGCAGGCCGTAAACGCGGGAATACAGCAGATGATAGGATTCGCCGGCGATCTTGTTGATGCCGTTCACATCCACCGGACGCAGCGGATGCTTTTCGTCCACCGGCAGGTAATCCGGCCGGCCGTAGATCTGGCGCGTGCTGGCGAAGACGATCCGGATGCCGGGGTTATGCAACCGGCACGCCTCGAGGATCGCGAGCTGCGCGCGGCCGTTGATATCGAGATCGGTCTGCGGATCGGTCATCGAGTCCATGTGGCTCGTCTGCCCGGCGAGGTTGAACAGGAAATCCTGTCCGCGCACCAGCCGCGGGAGCCGCGGCCAGTCGCGCACATCCGCGATGTGCACCCGCACGCGGCCCGCGATGCCGGCCAGGTTGCGGCGGTTGCCGCCGTACTCCGGGATGAGGCTGTCCACGATCGTGACCTTCGCCCCCAGCGCGACCAGGGCGCGGGCGAGGTTTGACCCGATGAAACCCAGCCCGCCGGTGATCAAAACGCGTTTTCCGGCATAGGCCGCGCGATAGGATGAGGGGGTGGACATGGATGAAGACGTAGGGCGGCCGGGCTTAAAACTCCAACTCCATTGCTTCGTCGTTTGGCCGCACCGCCACCACGATGGAATATGCCGCGAAGCCCAGCAATCGCTCATCCCGGGCACTGGCCCGCGTCGGGGGCACGTTGGATCGCAGCCAGACCGTGACCTTGCCCGGCGGAATATAGATGGGCGGCACGCGCACCGGCTTCAGCTCGGTGTCCAGGTGGATCGTGCGCAACGGGATGCCGCCGACCCAGATTTGGATGTCGCGGGCGACCAAGCTTCGCGCCGTGAAATGAAGCACGACCTTCAGGGGATGATCCTGGGGATTGACCAGCTCCAGGGTCGCGTCGCCCTTGGTCCAGTTCCAC
>QQNC01000155.1 GCA_003402695.1 Verrucomicrobiota bacterium
CCCAGGATCTCGGCGGCCCGCGTCTTGTTCCCCTGCTCGCTCTGCAACACCCACATAATGTACGCGCGCTCGATGGTGTCCATCGTCGGGTTCGGCGCCGTGCGTTCCGAGACCAGCGGATCGGCCTGACGCGCAGAAATCCGCTCCGGGAGCCCCGAGACATCGATTGTCTCACCGGGGGTCAGTATCACCGCGCGTTCGAGCGCGTTCTCGAGTTCGCGGACGTTCCCTGGCCAGCTGTACGACTGGAAGACGTCCATCGCGCTGTCGGTCAGCTGCTTCTGCGGCTCGTTGCGTTGTTCGGCGTGCCGGGCGAGAAATGCCTCGCAGAGCAGCGGAACGTCGTCGAGCCGCTGGCGCAGCGGCGGCAGATACAGCGCGATGACATTCAGGCGATAGAAGAGGTCGCGACGGAAGTTGCCGCGCTTGATCTCCTCTTCGAGGTCGCGATTCGTCGCAGCGACCAGCCGCGTGTCGATCGGCTGCGCATCGGTCGCGCCGACCGGTATCACTTCACGATGCTGGAGTACGCGCAGCAACTTCACCTGCGTCGCTGGTGTCGTCTCACCGATTTCGTCGAGAAAGAAGGTGCCGCCCGCCGCCGCGGTGAAGAGGCCACTCTTGTCCTTCACCGCACCGGTAAACGAGCCCTTCATATGACCGAAGAGCTCGCTCTCGAGCAGTCCTTCGGGCAACGCGCCGCAATTGATTGACGCAAAGGGACCGGCGCTGCGATTCGACAGTTCGTGAATGTAGCGCGCGACGACTTCCTTGCCCGTGCCGGACTCGCCCATAATGAGGACGGTGCTCTCCGTCGGCGCCACCGCCTCGGCGAGGCGCAGCACGTCGAGCCATTTGCGATTCGAGCCGATCGGCGCTCCCGTCGCACTGCGGTCGCGCCGTCGGATCTCACGCTTCAGCGTCGTGTTCTCGACCCGCAGTGACCGATGCTCGGCCGCACGGCGGAGAATCGCCAGCAGCTCGTCGTTGCGAAATGGCTTTTGGATGTAGTAGAAGGCGCCTTCGTTCACCGCCTGCATCGCCGTTTGCAGCGTCGCCTGCGCGGTCATCAGGATGACCGGCGTCAGCGGGTCGTGTGCCCGGGCCGCTGCGAGAATCTCGACGCCCGTCACCTGCGGCATCCGCACGTCCGTCAGGATGATATCCGGTGACAGTGCGGCGATCTGCTCGAGTCCGGCCTTGCCGCCGAGTGCGACATGCGGCGTGAAGCCCTCGTTGCGCAGCAGAATCTCGAGGGTCTCGAGAATACCAGACTCATCGTCGACGACGAGGACGTTCGGCTTCGCGGAATGATTCGGCGCGGTCACTCGGTTACTCCTTCAGTGGCTTCCGTAAGCGGCAGAAGCACCGTGAACCGGGTGCCCCGCGTATCGCTATCAACAAGCACCACGCCGCGATGCGCTTCGATCGCACGGTGCGTGATCGCAAGACCGAGCCCTGTGCCGCCGGGCTTGGTCGTGGTGAACGGCTCGAACAGACGGTCCTGCACCTCAGCGGGAATGCCGTGGCCCTGATCGGTCACCTGAAGCGCCATCGCGCCGAACGGAAACGGCACGCCCCGCGGCAACTGCCCGCGCGTCGCCAGATCGGCAATGATCGTCACCGTCGTTCCGGGACGCGTCGCCTGCAGGGCGTTGAGTGTGAGGTTGAAGACGGCGCGGTGCAGGAGATCGTCGTCGCCGTGCACGACGAGCGGACCGTCGGCGATGCGGACGTCCAGCGTGACGCCATCGGTGCGGTCCGGATGCGACGCCGCAAGCGCGGTGGCGCCGCGCACGACCGCGGCGAAATCGACCGCGTCGCGCCGAGTGGCGCGGACCCGGGCAAAATCGAGAAACTCGGAGAGGAGCCGAGACAACCGATCGGACTCGCGCACGATGAGACTACCGAGCGTCCGTTCGTCGTCGGTGGCGGCGGTGCGCTTCGACAGCTGCTCGACGGCGCTGCGAATCGACGCCAGCGGATTCTTGATCTCGTGCGCGAGCGAGGCCGAGAGTTCGGCGACGGCCTCGAGCCGCTGGGCGCGCAGATGCAGCTGCTCGAGACGCTTGTGGTCGGAGATATCCTGAAAGATCGCGGTCGTCGTACGCGGGACGCTCGCGCCGTCGCCGTCAGACGAGGTCGTCGTGACGCCGAGCGGAAAGGAACGGCCGTCGTGCTCGATCATTCCCTCGGTGCGCTGGGCATGCAGGCCCTCGCCAATCGCCAAGTCGAGGGCGTCGGCGAGCACCGGCGCGACGGTGCGGATTTCACGAACAACCGGCCGGCCGATCCGCTGCTCGAGGTCGATGCCTAGGAGCTCCGACGCCGAGGCGTTGGCGAAGAGTAGCCCGCCCTTATCGTCAACGCTGACAATTCCGCTGCGGATGTTTGCCAGAATGTCCTTCTCGCGCAGCCGGACGCTCACGAGCTCGGCGGCGAGCGCATCGCGTCCCTGTCCGGCGGCCTTCAACTGCGCCGAGATGTAGCTCGTGCCGAGCGCGACGGCGGTGAAGACGAGGAGTTGAAGGATGACCGCGGTGGAGAGCGGCGCATCGCTCACGGTGAGCGCGTCAGCGAGATACATCACGGCGCCGAGCAGCGCCACGAGGAGCACGCCGCCGATCGGCAGCAGGAGCGCCGCCGCCGCATTGACGAGAATGTAGAGGGCCGCAAACTGTGATTCGGCGCCCTTCGTGACGTGCACGACCGAGGTCACGATCAGCAGATCCACAACGAGCTGGACGTACAGGAAGCCCTCGGTCAGGGGCTGCTTGTTAACTTCCGTCCAGGCGAAGGATGCGCCGGTGAAGAAGATCGCAGCAAAAAAGGCGACCGTCGCGACCAGCGTCTTCTCCTGATCGGCAATGAGCCAGCTCGAGAGTGCGGCAATCTGGATGGCCGTCGCAATCGAAAGTCGGCCGACGTAGACCCACCGGATAAACCGGTGGGGCTCGAGGACCGACTGCAACCGCCTGTCGACGACCAGGGAAAGCGAGTTCCGCACGGAGCCCTCTAAATTGCGTTGCAAAACGCTACGATTCAATAGTGTGGATTCGCGTTGCGTTTTGCAAGACATTCTCGACCGTTTTCGGTAAGGTTACATCTATACTATGGAGAACCGCCCACCATCCCCGGAGATCGACGCACGCGGCATCCGCGTGAATCCGGGCGTTTTCATTCCGGCCTCTGAACTGGAAGTCCGCGCTTCACGGAGCGGCGGTCCGGGGGGCCAGCACGTCAACACGTCGAGCACACGGGTCGAAGTCGTCTGGAACGTGCGTCAGTCGGCGGTGCTGAACGAGGCCCAGCGCGCCCGCATCGTCGAGCAGCTGGGATCCCGCCTCGACGGCGTCGGCAACATTCGCATCGTCTCGAGCGAGACCCGAAGCCAGCGTCAGAATCGCGAAATCGCCGAGGAGCGGCTCGGTGCGACGATTCGCGGCGCGCTGGTGATCCCGAAGAAGCGGAAAAAGACGAAGCCGACCCGCGGCTCGGTCGAGCGTCGTCTGTCGGAGAAAAAGAAACAGAGCGGGAAGAAGAGCGAGCGGCGGCAGAGCAGCGATGACTGAGCCCGGCCGCTCGCGACGCTAGCGAATCCCGACCGTCACGCCAATGCGGTAGGTGATGAAGTTTGCCTGACTCCGGTACGCCGTGATCGTCGGCGGATTGTTTGACCCGTTGAAGACAATGCTGTTCTTGGTCAGGTACTGGATATCCGGATTGTTGTGGAGTTGCGCGCCGAGGTCGAGCGCAATCGGATTCTTCCCGTTCTTGAACGGAATGAGAATGCCGCCGCCGTACATCGTCGTGAAGCCGTTATCGCTGAAGTTATTGGTGCTCGCGAACGGCAAGTTCTGATTGTTCGTACCGGCGATCTCGGAGTTCGTGAAGAAGTACGAGAAGCCGATCGAACCGGTGGCGTACGGCTTGATGATGTCGGTCGGGAGCGTAACCTGCGCGCCGATGCCACCGAACATGATGTTGTTGGAGGTCGTCACGTCGACGGCAATCAGCCCCAGTGCGCCGCCTCCAAGCGACTGGCGCGCCGTGCGGCTGCCGTAGACGAGCAGGCCGAGCTCGGCGCGGAGCGAGAAGATTCCCCGGTCGTCGAGACTGTGGACCAGATGGCCGGAGGCGCCGAAAGCCGCGTTGACATAGTTCTTGAATTCACCGTCGGGCTGGGCGATCAGGAGATCGCCGCCGATGTACGTGTGCGGCGCGGTGCGTCCGGAGCGGTCGCTCTGGGCGACCGCGGGCGAGGCGAGCGTCAGCGTGGCAATCGTCAGCGTGGCGATCGTCGCCGCGAAAAGCTGGATGCGCATAAGAAGGTGAGGGAGGAGGGTGTGCTGATACTACCCGCACACCCTCCTCCGAGTTTCAGCGCCCTTGGCACGGTGCGTCGCCGCACGGGTGGCCCGGTGGCGGACGTCGCGCCGGCGGCGGGAAATCGGCGAATCCATATACATAGTTTTTACCTATGAGAAACTACTAAACATTCTATTTGTAGATATCACGGGAACCCCGTACACTCCGTGCAGACCTCCCACGGAGTGCCAGTGCCCGACCTGCTCAAAGCCAATCTCCTCTCGCCCATCGCCCTCAGCTTCGCGCTCGGCGTCGTCGCCAAGTTGCTGCGCAGCGAACTCACCTTCCCCCGCGAGATCTACGTCGGTCTCTCGCTCTACCTCCTCTTCGCGCTCGGCCTCCACGGCGGCGTCGAGCTCTCCCACACGTCGCTGCAGCAGATCCTCGCGCCGGCCGGAGCCACCCTGCTCCTTGGCGTGCTCACGCCGGTCATCGCCTATGCCGCGCTCCGGAAGTTCGGACGCTTCTCGATCTCCGATTCCGCCGGCGTCGCCGCGCACTACGGCTCCGTCTCGGCCGTCACCTTCATCGCCGCAAACGAGTTTGTCACCGGGATGGGGCTCACGGTCGAAGGCTTCATGCCGACGCTCCTTACCCTCCTCGAGAGCCCGGGCATTCATATCGCCCTCGGCATCGGCGCGATCGAGCTCGGACGCGCCAAGAGTCGCGACGCCGCCAACAACGGCGGCGGCAGCACCGGACCGATCGGGCCGGACGGCCTCGTCCTCACCGGCAACGGAACGCCGCACGGCAGCGTCGACTGGAAAGAGACCCTGCGCGAAATCCTCACCGCGCGGACAATGATCCTCCTCGTCGGCGGTCTCATCATCGGCTTCCTGTTCGGCGACCGCGGCTGGAAACAAGTCGGCGCCTTCTACGACACCGCGAGTCCGACATTCCGCGGCGCCCTCTGCCTCTTCATTCTCGAAATGGGCCTTGTCGCCGGCGAACGGATGGGCGACCTGCGCAAGGTCGGGGCCTTCCTCCTCGGCTTCGGCATCCTCATGCCGATTCTCTTCGGCGGACTCGGCGTTCTCCTGGGACACTTCGCCGGGCTCAGCGTCGGTGGTTGCACGGTGCTCGCCGCCATGGCGTCGAGTGCCAGCTACATCGCGGCGCCGCCGGCCGTCCGGATGAATCTCCCCGAAGCCAATCCGAGCTATTCGCTCACCCTCGCACTCGCCATCACGTTCCCGTTCAACCTCTTGGCCGGCATTCCGCTCTATCAGCGGATGGCGGAACTCCTGACCCGCTGAGGATTCAATGACCGATCTCACGACCACCACCCTGCCGCGCCGCTCGTTCCTGCGCACCGTCGCAACGCTCGGCGCTGCCGCCGCAGCGGTCGGGGTGCCAACGGCATTGGCCGCCGAGTCCACGCGCCGTTCCGCGAGCACGCCGTTCGCCCGCCCCGCGTCGCCCGACGACGCACTGCAGCGCCTCATCGACGGCAACGCCCGGTTTGTCGCCGGAAAGCCGCAGGCCCCGCATCGGGACTTCGCGCGGTTGCGCGAAGTGGAGCCGAAGCAGGCGCCGTTCGCCGCCTTCCTCGGTTGCGCCGATTCCCGCGTGCCGATCGAGATCATCTTCGATCAGGGGTTCGGCGATTGCTTCCCGGTGCGCGTTGCCGGAAATATCGTCTCGCCCGAAGTCATCGCCTCGCTCGAATTCGGCTGCGCCGTGCTCGGCGCGCAGACGCTCGTCGTCCTCGGTCACTCGAAATGCGGTGCGGTGAAGGCGACGCTCGAGGGCGGCGCCGTGCCGGGCCAGATCAGTACGCTGTACCAGCACATCCAGCCGGCGGTGGACGACTCGCACGGCGACCTCGACACCGCGATTGCCAACAACGTGCGGAATCAGGCATCGCTCCTTCGGAAGTCGTCGCCCGTGCTGGCCGGCATGATCAAGAGCGGAACGCTGCGCATCGTCGGCGCCGTGTATGATCTCGC
>QQNC01000156.1 GCA_003402695.1 Verrucomicrobiota bacterium
ATCAAACGCGTCGTGGTCTTCGGCACGGAGTCCACCGGCAAGACGACACTGGCCCAGAATCTCGCGGCCCATTTCGGCGCCCCGTGGGCGCCGGAGTTTGTGCGCGAGTTCTGGGACGTGAAGGCCGGCAAGATTACCGCGGCTGATCTCGGCACGATCGCCCTCGGGCAAATGGCCAACGAGGATCGCGCCGTGGCCCAGGCTGGGAGGCTGGCGATCCTCGATACCGATCTCATCACGTGCACGCTCTGGGACGACGTGCTGTTTCCCGGGGCCTGTCCGCCGTGGGTGCGGGCGGAAGCGGAGCAGCGGGCGCGGGGCGTCGCGCTCTGGCTGCTGTGCGACACCGACATCCCCTTCGTACCCGATCCGCAGCGCAGTTTTCCTGATGCCGCCGGTCGCGCCCGGGGCTGTCAGCTTTGGCGCGAAGCGCTGGAGCAACGCCGCCTGCCCTTTGTGGAAATTCGGGGCGACGGCCAACAGCGGAACCGCCTGGCGATCGAGGCCGTGGCGGCAATTTTGTAGGTCGGACTTCACGCCCGACATTTCGGATCTCACGCGGCAGATGTCGGGGTAAACCCCGACCTGCGCGGGATCCCGGGCCGATGTCCGTTCAGATCTGAAGGAGCTCAGACATAGCTGCGGTAGGTGGGCTCGTACATCGCGGCCTGGACGCGGGCCGGGAGGTCTGCCGGGCCGGGCGCCGGGGTGAGCTGTCGCGCGTAGGCAACCCGGGCCACGGCGACGGCGATGGCGGCGGAGACTTCCCGGATGCGTTGCAGCGCGGGGAAGATCCGGCCGGCGGCGAGATCTTGCGCGGTGACGAGGCTCGCGAGCACCTTGGCGGCGACGAAAAACATCTCGTCGGTCACGCGGCGGGACTGGCTGACGATGACGCCGAGTCCGACGCCGGGGAAAACGTAGGAATTGTTGCTTTGGCCCGGAGAGAACGTCCGGCCGTTGAGCGTGACATCCGGGAACGGGCTGCCGCTGGCAAACACCACCCGGCCACCGGTCCAGGTGTAGGCTTGTTCCGCGGTGCACTCTGCCCGCGAGGTGGGATTGGAGAGCGCAAAAATGACCGGGAGGACGTTCAGTTTCGCCATGGCGCGGACTACGGGCTCGGTGAAGGTCGCGGGTGTGCCGGACACGCCGATGAGCATGGTGGGCTTCAGCGTTTCGATTTCGCCCAGCAGCGTGCCGCTGCCCGGGTGGTCATGGGCGAAGGGTTTCTGGTGGGCGGCGAGGTCCGTGCGGCCGGCCACGACAAGGCCGTTTGCCTCCACGTACCAGCACTGGCGGCGGGCGGCGGCCTCGGTGACACCCTCGGATTTGAGGGCCTCGACAATGAGTTCGCCGATGCCGATGCCGGCCTCGCCGGCGCCGAGGAAAAGGAAACGCTGGTCCGCGAGTTTGCCCTGGGTGAGGCGCAACGCCGAGTAAACGCCGGCGAGGGCGACCGAGGCGGTGCCCTGGATGTCGTCGTTGAACGTGCAGATCCGGTCGCGGTACTGGCGGAGGAGCCGGAAGGCGTTGGCGTTGCCGAAATCCTCGAACTGGAGGCAGGCGCGGGGGAAGACCTCCTGCACGGCGGCGATGAACTCCGCGATGAGCGCGTCGTAGGCCGGGCCGCGCTCGCGCGGCTGATTGGTGCCGATGTAATGCGGGTCCTGGCGCATGGCCGCGTTGTCGGTGCCGACGTCGAGCATGACGGGCAGGCACTGGTCGGGCGGGACGCCGGCGCAGGCGGTGTAGAGGGAAAGCTTGCCGACGGGGATGCCCATGCCGTTCGAGCCGAGGTCGCCGAGGCCGAGGATGCGCTCGCCGTCGGTGACGACGATCATGCGGACGTCGCGGTGGGCCCAGTTTTGCAGCACCTGCTTCACGCTGCCGCGGTAACGCAGACTGATGTAGAGACCGCGCGGGCGGCGGAAGATCAAGGCGTAGCGCTGGCAGGCCAGGCCGACGGTGGGCGTGTAGATGAGCGGCATCATCTCGGCGACGTGGTCCGTGATGAGCCGGTAGAACAGCGTCTCGTTCCGCTCCTGCAGCGATACGAGGTAGATGTATTTTTCGAGGTCGGTGGACTTGCGGCGGACGGTCTCCAGCACGCGGGCGGTCTGGGACTCCAGGGTGGCGACGTGAGGCGGCACGAGTCCGCGCAGACCGAGGGCGTCACGCTCCGCCTCGGTGAAGGCGGTGCCCTTGTTGAGGAGCGGATCGTGGAGGAGATCGGCGCCGCGTTTCCCTTGGAGGTCTGGTTTCGCGTTCATGGCATGGTTGAGGGAGTGGCCCGATACGGGCCGCTGCATGGACCGGAGGCTAGCGGCCGATGGAGGCACTCAGAAGCTGCAAACCCCGGCGCCCTGTAGTCATCACGGAATGGATGGCTTTGGGCTGCGCATGCTAATGGCAAGATATGCGGACAAAGGTGGCGCGGGAGGGGAAAATTTTTGGGATGGCGCCGCGCGCGGTGCGGGGTACGAGTGCCGGCGTGAACGAGGACTATCTCCAGCGCTTCGGCGGCATCGGGCGGCTCTACGGGGCAGCGGCCCTGCCGCGGCTGCAGGCGGCGCACGTGTGCGTCGTGGGCGTCGGCGGCGTGGGTTCGTGGACGGTGGAGGGGCTGGCCCGCAGCGGGATCGGCGCGCTGACGCTGGTGGATCTCGACGACGTGTGCGTGACCAACATCAACCGGCAGTTGCCCGCGCTCGACGGGCAGATTGGCCGGCCGAAGGTCGCGGTGCTGGCGGAGCGGGTGGCGGCGATCAACCCGGCCTGTAAAGTGACGACCGTGCAGGAATTTTTCACAAAGGCGTCGGCGGACCGGTTGCTCGCCGCGCCGTTTGATTATGTCGTGGATGCCATTGACCGCATGTCGAACAAGGCGCTGCTGATTGCGGAGAGCCGGGCGCTCGGCAAGCGGGTGCTGACGGTGGGCGTGGCGGGTGGGAAGCGCGACGCCACGAAGATTCAGACGGGGGACCTCGGCGAGGCGTTCAGTGACGAGCTGCTGCGACAGGTGCGAAAGAAACTGCGGCGCGATTACGGTTTCACGCACGGCACGACGAAGAAGATCGCGAAGCTCGACGTGCGTTGCGTGTGGTCGACCGAGCCGCCGATCTACCCGTGGGCGGACGGCACGTGTGCCGCGGTGCCGGAGCCGGGCAGCAACCTGATGATGGATTGTGCGACAGGCTTTGGCTCGGCGGTGTTCGTGACCGGGGCGTTCGGGCTGATCGCCGCGGGAGAGGTGGTCAAGGATATCACGCAGAGCCGCTGAGCCGCAGAGTCGGAACAGAGAGGCTCGCTTCGATCGAGGCTCGGCGACTTTGCGCCTCTGCGTGCAAATCCGAATTCAGGAACCGAAGAGGCGGAGGAAGTTTTTCTCCACTTGGGCACTGAGGGCTTCGACCGTGGTGCCGCGGAGGTCGGCGAGGGCGGCGTACGTCGCGGTGAGATTGGCCGGGTGGTTGACGTGGCGACCGTCGGCGGTGGCGGGGAGGGTGAACTCCTCCTGAGCGGCCGGCGGCCGGATGGAAGGGGCGTCGGTTTCCACGAGCAGGCGATCAGCGGGGACAGCGGCGTAGACCTCGCGCAGACGGGTGCGGCGGGCGTCGAGAAAACTGGCGTTGAAGGAAAAATAGGCGCCGAGCTTCGCGAAGCTGGTGACCAATTCGGCGGAGCCGCCGTAGGAATGGAGGAGGAAGCCGCGGGCCGGAAGCTTTGCGGCGCGGAGCAAATCGTGGAGCAGGCCGTGGGCGTCGACGCAGTGGATCGCGGCGGGAAGGTTGCGCTCGGCGGCGAGGGCGAACTGCCAGAGGAAGGCCTCCGTTTGCTCCTCAATGGGGGCGCGGCGCAGGCCGGTGAGGCGGGGGTCGTCGGGCTTGGCGCGGGTGAGAATCCAGCGGTCGAGGCCGATCTCGCCGATCACGGCGCGCGGATTGGCGTCGAGGTGGGCGAGGAGGTGTTTTTGCCAGGCGGGTGAGCGGTTGCCAGCGTCCCACGGGTGGAGGCCAAAACTCGGCAGTACGAGGGGCTGGGCGGCGGCGAGGGCCGCGACCGCGGGCCAGTCGGCCTCGCTGGAGCCGTTGGTGACGACCCGCTTCACGCCGATGGCGGTGAGATCGGAAAACACGCGCGCATAATGCGGCACGAGCTCGGCGTCCTGCAGGTGGGCGTGGGCGTCGTAGAGGTTCATTTTTTCACCGCGAAGGACGCGAATTTGCGCGAATGAATACCGATTTTAATTCTGAGCGTGGCGAAGAATCCAGTGAGAGTCCGTCGGGGACATCGATTTAATCCAACTGGATTCTTCACTCCGTTCAGAATGACAAGTCAGGGCTTGGCGCGCTTCGCGAGTTTTGCGGTTAAACCATTTTTGCTGCGAGCTCGCGAATGCGGGCGCGCACGGCGGTGAGCCCGTTGACGCGGGTGGGGGACAGATTGCGCAGCAGGCCGAGGGATTCGATGGCGTCGGTCGTGCTCGCCGCGATCTCGGCGGGCGTGGCGCCGGAGTAAAACGCGCAGAGAAACGCCACCAGGCCCTTCACCAAGGGTCCATCGGCATCGCAGCGGAAGCAGCAGCGGTCAGCACGGAGTTCGCCCAGCACCCACACCTGCGAGATGCAGCCCGTGACGCGGTTTTGATCGGTTTTGTCCACGGCGGGCAGAGGCGGGAGCTGCTTCGCGTTGTCCACCACTGCGCCGAGGCGCTCCTGCGCGTCCTCGATGATCAGGAGATCATCCAGGAGCTGCTGCTGGTGTTCGGTAAAAGGCATGCTGCAAACGTAGAACCGCGCGTCGTGGTTTCAACTCCAGCGCTTACGCGGCCGGCGGTTTTATGCGCTGACCGCTTTCGCGGCGGCTGCGACGTCTTAGAACTCCACGTCCCGGCACTTGAGCTCAAGCTGGCGGGCGATGTGGTCGATCTGGAGGTCGTTGAGCGTGCCGGGGCGGTTGCGCACGAGGCCGGGAATCGCACTCGGAGATACGACCGATACATCGACGCCAGCGGCCGTGGTCGTGACGTTCCAGCCGGGGAAGGTGAGGACGGGGACCGGCAGGACGGGTTCGCCGGCGGTGTCACGCAGCCAGGTGCCAAGCCATGCGGCGTGTTGGCGGGCCTGCTCGAGTCCGTAGATGTCCTGGCCCCAGGGGAAAATCAGCAGCGCGCCGTCAAAGGTGATCTCGTCGGGCCGGCGGCCGGGCGCGGCGCGGCCGGCGCGACGGGTTTTGGTCTCGATCGCGAAGACGCCGGTCGGGCCGACGATGACATGGTCGAGGTTGAAACCGGCGGCAGGGACGTCGTGGAAAATGCGGCAGCGCTCGGCGGAGAGCGGCTGGATCGACTCGGCGACAATCTTTTCGCCGAGCAGGCCGAGGTGGCAGTCCCGGCGGAGGGTGAATTTGTCGAGCATCCAGCGTCCGCAGAAGTAAAGCGTGACGAGAAAAAGTGCGAACGCGCCGAACATGATCGCGTCGCGTTCCTTCGGGTTGGGGTTGTTCAGCGCGAGCATGAGCCCGCCGACAAAGACACCCATGGGCAGGAACGCGGCGCCGAAGGCGTGGAGCAGGAGGACGTCGTCGAGCCGCTGCAGCCGCCAGCGGAGCGACTCGCCGGGTCCGCGGAGGAGCTTGGGGGCGACGGGCGGACGCTCGCGGCGGCGGTTGGTGCGGAAGAGCCAGAGTGCGGCCAGGCAGAGGGCATAGGCGGCGAGGTAGAGCGCGAGGGCCAGGAGCATGGCCCAGCATCAACGCGGCGGCGGGCGGGAGGCAAACGCTTTGACGCGGATGGTCTATCGGGAAATGAGACAGCTACGGCAAGGGATGCCTCCCGTTTGATGCCGTTGAGGGTCTGGAACTACCGGGAGGGGACCAGCCGGATCTCGGAAAACTGGATGCCGCCGTCGGAGAAGAGGGTTTTGTTTTTCTTCGCGAGATTCAGCCGGGTGGCCTGAAGCCGGAGGGTGAAGGTGCCGGCGCGATCGAAAACGAGCCGGCCGAAGCGTGTCGCGATTTGCGGAAAATAGGCGGAACGCAGGCCAGGCAGGATGGCCTCACGCGTGGTCTTGCGGCGGAGGGTGCGGTCGGCGCAGTCCACGCGCAGGGTGTGGCCTCCGCTCCAAGGTTCGAGATGCTGGTGCGTGGTGACCACGGTGACGTCGTAGGTGCCGGGCTGCAGCACCGTGAAGCGCCATTGGAGCCAGTCGGAGGTCGTGCGCCAGTTTTCGGTGAGTCCGTTGCCGCCC
>QQNC01000157.1 GCA_003402695.1 Verrucomicrobiota bacterium
GCTCCGACCTGCTCTTGGTCGCGCGCGCCGCGGTCAACCGGCTCGAGTACCCGGCGCTGGAACAAAAATTCACCGACGCTTGCCGCAAACTCAATCCGCCGGCACCTGTCTGAGCGTCTGACCATGTCCGACCG
The DNA here is from genome assembly GCA_003402695.1 of Verrucomicrobiota bacterium. Taxonomy (GTDB): domain Bacteria; phylum Verrucomicrobiota; class Verrucomicrobiia; order Opitutales; family Opitutaceae; genus Opi-474. Next base: position 135 of record QQNC01000157.1, read on the forward strand.
CCCGTCCCTTTTCTCCCGCGTGATCCACCTGCCCGTCGCCGGCCTGCTCGGGCTGATCTGGCTCTACCAACGCACCCTTTCGCCCGTCCTGCCTGTCGTCTTCGGCCCGGCCTGCGGCTGCCGTTTCTCCCCGACGTGCTCGCACTACGCCGCCGGCGCCATCCGCAACCACGGTGCGGTCCGCGGCGTCTACCTCGCGGCGCGCCGCCTGGTGAAATGCACGCCGCTCCACCCGGGCGGCTTTGATCCCGTGCCCGGGCCACACGCCAAATTTTCCTGCCTCAACGTCGCCAAGGCCACCCCGGCCAAAGGCTGACGCCCAACGTCCCACCTCCTTTTCATGGATAAGAAGAACACCACCATCGGCGTCATCTGCATCATCGCCGCGTTCGCCAGCCTTTACCTGGGCCAGAAATTCGCCCCGCCGCCGCCTGCCACGCCCCCGCTGGTCAGCACCGCGGTGGTGAAAACCGTCAACGCGGCCACCGGCTCCGCCACGGTCCCCGGCGCCCCCGCGCCCACCACGACCATCCCCGCGCTCAGCGCCGTCGTGAAGGACGCCCCGGCGGCCGCACTCACGACCCTCGAGAACGACTACATCACGGTCCACTTCACTAATTTCGGTGGCGCCATCCGCGACATCGCCCTGCGGAAGTTCCCGGCCGAGCTCGGCCACCCGCTGCCCTACGTGTTCAACGCCGTGCACACCGACCCGATGCTCGGCTTCGTCGATTTCCCCGGTCTCGACCGCAACACCGGCTTCGAACTCGTCTCGTCCAGCGCCACCGAGGTCGTCTACCGCGCCGTGTTCGCCGGCGAGATCGAGGTCACACGGCACTACTCGCTCGTCGCCACGCCCGACGACACCCACGACCCCTACCAGCTGCGCAATGAGACCACCTTCCGCAACCTGACCGACAAGCCCGCCTCGCTCGCGCGTTTCGCCCTCAGCCTCGGCACCACCGCTCCGATCAGCGACAGCGTCTACGGCCAGCTGGTCACCACCGGCTACTCCGACGGCAGCAGCCAGACCTTCATCCCGCGCACCAAGCTCGACGGCGGCAGCGGCTTTCTCGGCGTCGGGGCGAGTGAGATGAAGCCCTCCCTGCTCACCAGCAGCGCGATCACCTGGGCCTCCGTGGACAACCAGTTCTTCGTCGGCATCCTCACGCCCGACCAGCCCGGCGTCGGCCTCCTCACCAGCCGCGTCAAGCTCCTCCCCGCCGCCCCCGACACGCAGCACAACGCCTTCGGCGTTTCCGGCGCCGCGCAGTTTGACCTGACGCCGCTGCCCGCCCACGGCGAGTCCACCCTCGGCCTCAGCTTCTACGTCGGCCCGAAGGAATACCGCCGCCTCTCCAAGTCCGCCATCTTCAAGGCCGACCAGGACAAGGTCATGCAGTTCGGCTTCTTCAAGTGGTTCAGCCAGCTCCTGCTCACCCTGATGACGTGGGTCCACAGCGGCGTGCCGAACTGGGGCGTCGCCATCATCCTCACCACGCTGCTGCTCAAGGTCATCTTCCTGCCCTTCACGCTCGCCGCCTCGCGCTCGGCGAAGCGCATGCAGAAAATCCAGCCCGAGATGCAGGCCGTCCGCGAGAAATTCAAGGACAACCCCCAGAAGCTGCAGTCCGCGACGATGGAGCTGTTCAAGAAGCACAAGGTGAACCCGCTCGGTGGCTGCATCCCCATCCTGATCACGCTGCCGTTCTTCTTCGGCTTCTTCCAGATGCTGCGCAGCGCCGCGGAACTGCGCTTCCAGCCGTTCCTCTGGGCGTCCGACCTCTCGGTCGCCGACACCGTCGGCCACGTCTTCGGCGTCCCGATCAACATCATGCCGATCCTCATGGGCGCCACGACCATCATCTCGATGCGCCTCACGCCGCAGCCCTCGGTGGACAACGCCCAGGCCAAGATGATCAAGTTCATGCCCTGGATCATGACGCTGCTCTGCTACAGCTTCTCCTGCTCCCTCGCCCTCTACTCCACCGTCAACGGCCTCTTCACCATCGGCCAGCAGCTCGTCATCAACCGCATGAAGGACGAGGGCGATGTCGCCTCCCCCGCCGGCATGGCCCTGGAGGACGCCGCCGCCCTCGCCGGCAAGCCGATGAAGAACGTCACACCGAAGAAGCCGAAGAAGTGAAGCAGGCTTAAGTTTTAAGAGCGTGGGCGACCCGCGCCTCCGGCCGCCGCGGCATCCGTCTTAAGCCTTACCCCTTAAACCTTACCCCTCCAGATGGCCGGCCATAACAAGTGGTCCAAAGTCAAACGCGGGAAGGCCGTCACCGACGGCCGCCGCAGCAAGATTTTCTCCCGCCTCTCGCGCGACATCACCCTCGCGGCCAAGACCGGCGGAGGCGACCCCGATGGCAACGCCCGGCTGCGCACCCTGCTGCTGAAGGCCCGCGACGCCAACATGCCGGTCGAGAACATTGACCGCGCCGTCAAGAAGGGCACCGGCGAACTGCCCGGGGTCGTTTACGAGGAAATCACCTACGAGGGCTACGGCCCCGGCGGCGTCGCCTTTGTCGTCAAGGTCATGACCGACAACAAAACCCGCACCGCCCAGGACGTGCGCGCCGCCTTCACCCGCCACGGCGGCTCGCTCGCCAGTTCCGGCGCGGTCGCCTTCCAGTTCCTGCACGCCCGCCAGTTCCTGCTCACCCCGGACAAGACCACCGAGGATGCCCTGATGGAAATCGCGCTCGAGGCCGGCGCCGACGACGTGCTCACCAGCGACCACGGCTTTGAGGTGCGCTGCAACGTCCACGCCTTCGACAAGGTCTCCCACGCCCTCGAGCAAAAGGGCCTCAAACCCGACAGCGCCGAAATCGCCTACCTCCCCACCACGACCGTGCCCGTGACCGACCCCGCCGTCGCGAAGACCCTCCTCAAGCTCCACGACACCCTCGAGGAGAACGACGACGTGCAGGCGGTTTTCTCCAACGAGGAAATGGACGAGACCGTCAGCGCCGCCGCGCAGTAGGGCGGGTCTCCAACCCGCCCTTTCCGATCCCGAGCGGCGGGTCAAAGACCCGCCCTACCCCAAAACCACCTGTCATAATGACATCCGCCGCGCTTGTCTCCCTCGCGCCAGCCACAATCCTCCTCCCTCTCGTATGACCGACCCCGACGAAAACGAGTCGCCCCACAGTTCCCTCGCGGCCGGCGAGGTGGGCCTCGTTGTGCCGCGGGACTTCGTTAGCGCGCAGCCTTTCACGTTCAAGAGCGGCCAGACGCTCCCCGGCTTCACCCTGCGCTACGAGACCTACGGCTCGCTCAACGCCACGCGCGACAACGCCGTCCTCATCTGCCACGCGCTCAGCGGTGACCATCACTGCGCCGGCGTGCACGCGGCCGACGACCGCAAGCCCGGCTGGTGGAACAACCTCATCGGTCCCGGCAAGGCCGTGGACACCAACCGCTTCTTCGTGGTCTGCGCCAACGTCCTCGGCGGCTGCGTCGGCTCCAGCGGCCCGTCCTCCGTCAACCCCGCCACCGGCCAGCCGTATGGCATCAGTTTCCCGTTCGTCACCATCCTCGACATGGTGCGCTCGCAAAAGCTCCTGCTCGACCACCTCGGCGTCGCCTCGGTCCACTCCGTCATCGGCGGCTCGATGGGCGGCATGACCGCCCTGCTGTTCGCGATCGAGTTTCCTGCCTTCACCCGCCGCGTACTCGCCATGGCCACCACGTCGCGCGAGAGCGCGCAGGCCATCGCCTTCAACGAGGTCGGCCGCCAGGCGATCATGCAGGACCCTGACTGGAACCACGGCGACTACCCCAAGGGCGGCGGCCCGCGCGTCGGCCTCGCGATCGCGCGCATGATGGCGCACATCACGTACGTCTCGGACGCGTCCATGGACCGCAAGTTCGGCCGCCGCAAAAAGAACCCCGCCAACGGCGAGGCGTACAACTTCGACGTGCAGTTCGAGGTCGAGAGCTACCTGCGCCACCAGGGCCAGGCGTTCATCAACCGCTTCGACGCCAACTCCTACCTCTACATCACCCGCGCGCTCGACCAGTTCGATCTCGCGCACGCCTACGGCTCGCTCGAGGTCGCCTTCGCGCCCGTGCAGGCCGAGTGTCTCGTCGTGGGCTTCACCAGCGACTGGCTCTTCCCGCCCGAGCAGAACCGCCAGATCGCCCTCGCCCTCCTCCGCGCCGGAAAGTCCGCCAGCTACGCCGAGCTCTCCACCGACCTCGGCCACGACTCCTTCCTGCTCGAGTCCGAGGAACTCTACGCCCTAGTCCGCGCCTTCCTCGAGCGCCACGAGGCCGCCGCCGTGGATTTCTCCATCTGAACGCCATGACCAAGCTCATCGAAAAACGCACGGTGGACATGGAGGTGATCGGGGAATGGGTGGATCCCGCCTCGCGGGTCCTCGACCTTGGCTGCGGCCGGGGCGCCCTGCTGCACTACCTCGTGCAGACCAAGGAGGCCGCCGCCGTGGGCGTGGACCTCGAGTTCAAGCGCATCACCGCCTGCGTGGGCCGCGGCCTGTCCGCCTACCAGGGCGACATGACCGGTTTCATGCGGCAGTTTCCCGACCGGCACTTCGACCGCGTCATCTGCTCGCGCACCGTGCAGGAGCTGGACGACCCGACCGGTGTTATCCTCGAGGCGCTGCGCGTCGGCCGCGCGCTGACGGTCGGATTTGTGAACCACGGCTTCTGGAAAAACCGCGTCGACGCCCTCCTGCGCGGCCGCAAGGTCCGCAACGATGTCTACACCACCGAGTGGTTCGAGAGCAGCCCGTCGAATCCCGTCACGATCGCCGACTTCGAGCATTTCTGCGCTGCCAAGGGCATCACCATCACCCGCCGCGCCCACCTGCTCGGCGACTGGCGCACCCCCTGCCCCGCGCTGCCCAATCTCTTCGCCGGCTACGCGCTCTACGACCTGGCGCGATAGGTTACTACGAAATACCCCAAGCACCCGAATACCGATCCGTCGGAGGGTTTTGCCCACGGAACAAGCGGAAGACCCGGAATAATCCGATGTTATCCTCCCTGATCTGAGGTTCCGTTACTGAACGTTCCGTGTTTTCCGTGTGCTCCGCGGGCAAATGGATCGATGTCCGGCATTCGTGGGTTTCGTGTTTTTCGGGTGAAACCCTCGGTCGTCCCGCGGGTTGAATTTTGCCGGTCGCACCCCATGCTCGGCCGCACCCCATGAGCCTCGAGGCCTACTTCGCGCCGTTCCGCGCCAATATCATCGGCATCAACCAGGACTTCGAGTCGCCCTACGGCCGCCAGCGCATCCTTTACGCCGACTGGACCGCCAGCGGCCGCATGTTCGGCCCGATCGAAAAGATGCTCAGCGAGGAAATCGCGCCGTTCGTCGGCAACACCCACACCGAGACCTCCGTCACCGGCACCACCATGACCCGCGCCTACCATGAGGCGCTGCGCATCATCAAGGACCACGTCCATGCGTCCGCCGACGACGCCATCATCTGCTACGGCTCCGGCATGACCAGCGTGGTCAACAAATTCCAGCGCATCCTCGGCCTGCGCGTGCACGAGAAATACACCGCGCAGGTGAAACGGCCCGAGGCCGAGCGGCCGATCATTTTCGTCACGCACATGGAGCACCACTCCAACCAGACGTCGTGGATCGAGAGCGTCGCCGACGTGCGTGTGATCCAGGCCACCGCCGACGGCCTCGTGGACCTCGCGCACCTCGCCGAGCTGCTGGTGCAGTTCCGCGACCGCCCGGTGAAATTCGCCGCCGTCACCAGCTGTTCCAACGTCACCGGCATCATCACGCCGTACCACGCCATCGCCGCCCAGCTGCACCGCGCCGGCGGGTACTGCTTCGTGGATTTTGCCGCCAGCGCCCCTTACATCACCATCGACATGCACCCGGCGGGCCGGCCCGACGAGTCGCTCGATGCCATCTACTTCTCGCCGCACAAGTTTCTCGGCGGCCCCGGCACCACCGGCGTGCTGGTGTTCAACAAGCAACTTTACACCAACCGCATCCCCGACAACCCCGGCGGCGGCACCGTCGACTGGACCAACCC
>QQNC01000158.1 GCA_003402695.1 Verrucomicrobiota bacterium
CCGCCCCGCCTGTATGAGTGCGCCTCACTTTTCCCATGGCCAAGCTCATCCTTGTCACCGGTTCGTCGGGCCTCATCGGCTCGGAAGTCTGCGTTTATTTCGCCGCGCAGGGCTACACCGTCCATGGCGTCGACAACAACCAGCGCGCCGTCTTTTTCGGCCCGCAGGGCGACACCCGCTGGAACCAGCACCGCCTCGTCAAGGAGCTGAAAGGCTTTGTCCATCACGAGCTCGATATCCGCGACCGCGCCGGCGTCCTCGCCCTCGTCAAGCAGGTCAAGCCGTCCGTCATCGTTCACACCGCCGCGCAGCCGAGCCATGACCGCGCGGCGGCGATCCCGTTCGATGACTTCGACACCAACGCCGTCGGGACGCTGAATCTCTTGGAAGCCGCGCGCCAGGCCGCGCCCGAGTCACCGTTCGTGCACATGAGCACCAACAAGGTTTACGGCGACGCCCCGAACCGCATCGCGCTGCAGGAGCTCGCCACGCGCTGGGACTACGCCGATCCCGCCTACGAGCACGGCATCGCCGAGACCTTCACCATCGACCAGTCGAAGCATTCCCTCTTCGGCGCGTCCAAGGTCGCCGCTGACGTGATGGTGCAGGAATACGGCCGCTACTTTAACCTGCCCACCTGCGCACTGCGCGGCGGCTGCCTCACCGGACCCAACCACAGCGGCGTCGAGCTCCATGGGTTCCTGAGCTACCTCGTGCGCTGCAACCTCGAGGGCCGCGAATACAAGGTTTTCGGCTACAAGGGCAAACAGGTGCGCGACAATATCCACTCGCTCGACGTGGCGCGCTTCATGGCGGCGTTTGTCGCGACCCCGCGCGCGGGCGAGGTCTACAACCTCGGCGGCGGCAAGGCCAACAGTACGTCCATCCTCGAGGCGTTCAAGATCACCGAGAAGTTCACCGGGAAGGCGCAGGTTTACACCTACCTCGACCAGAACCGCGCCGGCGACCACATCTGCTACTACTCCGACCTCCGGAAAATGCGCGCGCACTATCCGTCGTGGGACATCACGCAGTCCCTCGAGGAAACCATCCGCCAGATCGTCGAGGCGTGGCAGAAGCGCACGGCGGGCTGAGCGACTGCGGCGGGCGGACCCGTCCCGGGCCCGTATTTCGTGCGCCAGTTGACGTTCGGCCCATGGCGGGTGCAGGGACGTGCGCCCACCCACGGTCTCCCCTCGATTTCCCGCTTCACCTCACGAATCGGGTCTGTTTCCCTCGTGACCCATGCGCATTCTCATCTCCGGCATCTGCGGTTTTGTCGGCAGCACGCTGGCCAAAAGCCTGCTGGCGGCCGGTCACCAGGTCACCGGTTTTGACAGCTACATCCGGCCCGGCAGCGAGACCAACCGCGCGCCACTCGAGCGCCTGGGCGCCCGGGTCCTCACCGCCGACCTGCGCGATGCCGCGGCCATGGCCGCCCTGCCGGCCGCCGACTTCGTGATTGATGCCGCCGCCAACGCCAGCGTGCTGGCCGGCGTGGATGGCAAGACCAGCTCCCGCGAGCTCGTGGACCACAACCTGCTCGGCACGGTGCATCTGCTGGAATACTGCAAGGTGCACCAGGCCGGCTTCATCCTGCTCTCGACCAGCCGCGTGTATTCCATCGCCCCGCTCGCCGCCCTGCCCGTGAACGTGCAGCAGGAGGCCTTTGTCCCCGACCCCACGGCGAAGTTGCCCGCCGGGCTTACGGCCGCAGGCCTCGACGAGACCTTCGCCACGACCGCGCCCATCTCGCTGTACGGCGCCACCAAGCTCACTTCCGAGGTCCTCGCGCTGGAGTATGGCGAAACCTTCGGCTTTCCGGTCTTCATCAACCGCTGCGGCGTGCTCGCCGGCGCGGGCCAGTTCGGCCGCGCGGACCAGGGCATCTTTGCCTACTGGATCAATGCCTGGCGGCGCAAACGCCCGCTGAAATATCTCGGGTTTGGCGGCCACGGCCACCAGGTGCGCGACTGCCTGCATCCGCGCGACCTCATGCCCCTGCTCGAGCAACAATTCGCCGCCCCCAAGCTGGCCCCTGGCGACCGTCTCGTGAATCTCTCCGGCGGCCGCGCTTCCGCGATGTCACTCCGCCAGCTCAGTGCCTGGTGCGAAAAACGCTTCGGTCCGCACGAGGTGGTCCGCGATGGCACCGCCCGCGCCTTCGACATTCCCTGGATCGTGCTCGACCACGCCAAGGCGGGGCGAATTTGGCATTGGCAACCCGTCACCCCCACTTCCACCCTGCTGGAGGAAATTGCCGGTCACGCGGAAGCCCATCCCGATTGGCTGGAACTCTCCGCCCCGCACTGAATCCCTCCCCCGCCGCATGGCTCCCAATCCGCAGGAACTCTCCAAGATCTACCACCGCCGCTTCGTCCGTACGGCGGCCTATCGCAACCGGGTCTGGGAGGTCCTGACGCACAAGTTTTTCAGCCGCTGGGTCCGGCCGGGTGACACGGTGCTCGACCTCGGCTGCGGCTACGGTGAGTTCATCAACAACATCGCGGCGGCCACCAAGTGGGCCATGGACCTCAACCCCGACGCGCCCCGGCACCTGCGGCCCGAGGTGAAGTTTCTCCATCAGGACTGCTCCGCGGCCTGGCCGTTGCCGGACAACAGTCTCGATGCGGTCTTCACCAGCAATTTTTTCGAGCACCTGCCGGACAAGGAATGCCTCAGCCGCACCCTGCGCCACGCACTGCGCTGCCTGAAGCCCGGCGGACACCTGATCGCGCTTGGGCCCAACATCAAGTTTCTCCACGGCGAATACTGGGACTTCTATGACCACCATGTTTATCTCACCGAGACTTCGCTCGGCGAGGCCATGGAGGTCGAAGGGTACACCATCGACGTACTCAAGCCCCGCTTCCTCCCCTTCACGATGGTGAGCGCGCCCGAGTATCCGATGGCCTTCGTGCACCTCTACCTCGCGCTGCCCTGGCTCTGGTGGGTCAAGGGCCGCCAGTTTCTCGTCATCGCGCGCAAACCCGCCTGAGCGCCGGCCGGTTCCTCCATGCGCACCGCCGTTCCCTTTCCCCGGCTCGACCCGCTCACGCTCTACAGCGTGGTCATCCCCGCGCACAATGAGGAGGAATCGCTGCCCCACACGGTGGCCGGGATCCATCAGACGCTGACGCGGGAAAACATCCCGCATGAGATCGTCGTGGTGGACGATGGCAGCAAGGACCGCACCTGGGCGGTGCTGCAGGAACTGAGGCAGACGGTCCCCACCCTGGCCCCCGTGCAGAACACCGGCGCCCATGGCTTCGGCCGCGCGGTCATTTGCGGCCTGAACCACGTCAAGGGCGATGCCGTCGTGATCATGATGGCCGACGCCTCCGACTCACCGGACGATGCCGTGCGCTACTGGCGCCGGCTCAACGAGGGCTGGGAATGCGTCTTCGGCAGCCGCTTCGTCAAGGGCGGCCAGGTGATCGACTACCCTTGGGTGAAGCTGTTCGTGAACCGCCTCGCGAATTTCCTCGTGCGCGTGGGCTTCAACATTCCGCTCAACGACACGACCAACGCGTTCAAGGCCTACCGGCGCACGGTCATCGAGGGCTGCCGGCCGTTTTTGTCGCCGCATTTCAACCTCACCGTCGAGATTCCGCTCAAGGCCATCGTCCGCGGCTACAGCTTCACCGTCCTGCCGATCTCCTGGCAGAACCGGAAGCACGGCGTGCCCAAGCTCAAGATCAGCGAGATGGGCAGCCGGTATTTCTTCATCTGCGCCTACGTCTGGCTCGAAAAATATTTCAGCCGCGGCGACTATCGGAAACCCTGAGCCCCTCCTGCATGAAAAATCTCCGGCGAATTGCTTCCCGCGCGGCCTGCCCGCACCGTCACCCATGATCTACCTGCTCGGAGGTTCCGGTTACGTCGGCCACGCCTACCAGGCGCTGCTCGCGCGCAAAGGCATCCCGTTTCGCAACCTGCGCCGCGCGGAGCTCGACTACACCAGCCCGGCGGTCCTCACCGCCGCCCTGCGCCGCGACCGGCCGGAATTCCTCATCAACGCCGCCGGCTACACCGGCAAGCCCAACGTCGACGCCTGTGAGCTCCACAAGGGCGAGTGCCTCATGGGCAACGCCGTCCTGCCCGGCCTCATTGCCCAGGCCTGCACCGACGCCGGCGTGCCCTGGGGCCATGTCTCCTCCGGTTGCATCTTCACCGGCGCGCGCGACGACGGCACGGGCTTCACCGAGGCCGATGCCCCCAATTTCACCTTCCGCCAGGACAACTGCTCGTTCTACAGCGGCACCAAGGCCCTCGGCGAGGAGGTGCTGGCCGGCCGCCCCGATCTCTTCGTCTGGCGCCTGCGCATCCCGTTCAACGAGGTGGACACACCCCGCAATTACCTCACCAAGCTCATGCGCTACCCGCGCCTGCTCGCAGCCACCAACTCCATTTCCCAGCTCGACGAGTTCGTCGCCGCCACTTTCGCCTGCTGGGAAAAACGCGTGCCCTACGGCACCTACAACGTCACCAACCCAGGCGCGATCACCACCCACGAGGTCGTGGACCTGATTGTGAAGAGCGGCGTGCATCCGAAAAGCTACGAGTTCTTCGCCAGCGAATCCGACTTTATGAAAGTCGCCGCCAAGACCCCCCGCTCCAACTGCGTCATGGATTCCACCAAGCTCGCCGGCGTCGGCATCCGCCTCACCGAGGTCCACGCCGCGGTCGAGACGTCGCTGCGCCAGTGGCGCCAAGCCGAGGTTTAAGTTTTAAGAACGTAAGGTGTAAGCCGGTGAGCGCGGATAAAATTGAAAGCTGGCGTGAATTGGTGGTCTGGCAGAAAGCCCACGCCGCGGTGCTGGAAGTTTATCGGGTCACGAAATCCTTCCCGCCCGACGAACGCTTCCGCCTGACCAATCAGCTTTGCCGGGCCGCGGCGTCGATCCCCACTAACATCGCCGAGGGAAAAGGCCGGGGCTCGCGGCCTGAGTTTCGCCAGTTCCTGATCATCGCCCGCGGCTCAATCGAGGAAACTCGCTACCTGCTACTGCTGGCCAAGGACCTTGGCTTTTTAGCCCCGGAGATCCACGCGGCATTGGAGTCAATTTACACGGAAATCTCCAAGATGACCAATGCCTTGCTCCGGTCGCTTAAACCTTAAAACTTACGCTGCTCTATGAACTTACTCGTCACCGGCGGCTGCGGCTTCATCGGCTCCAATTTCATCCGCCAGCGTCTCACTGAACCGGGCTCGCCCCTCGCGCGGCTCGTCAACCTCGATGCCCTGACCTACGCCGGCAATCCCGCCAACCTCGCCGACCTCGCCGGCGACCCGCGTTATGTCTTTGCGCAGGGCGATATCGGCGACCCGGCCCGCGTAACGCGCCTCCTCTCCGAGCACGCGATCGACGCGGTGGTGAACTTTGCCGCCGAGTCGCACGTGGACCGCTCCATCGATTCGCCCGAACCGTTCATCCAGACCAACGTCGTCGGCACCCTCCGCCTGCTCAACTGCACCAAGCAACATTGGGCGAAGCTCCCGGAGGCGAAAAAGGCCGCGTTCCGTTTCCTGCACGTCTCCACCGACGAGGTATACGGCACGCTCTCCGCCTCCGACCCTGCCTTCACCGAGGAGACGCCCTTCGCGCCGAACAGCCCCTACGCCGCCTCGAAGGCCGGCAGCGACCACCTCGTGCGCGCCTACCAGCACACCTACGGATTGCCGACGCTGACGACCAACTGCTCGAACAACTACGGTCCGTATCATTTCCCGGAGAAGCTGATCCCCCTGATGATTCTCAACGCCCTCGAGGGCAAACCGCTCCCGGTTTACGGCGACGGCCAGCAGATCCGCGACTGGCTCTATGTCGAGGACCACGCCGCCGCGATCTGGCTCGTGCTGCGGCAGGGCCGCGTCGGCGAGACCTACAATGTCGGCGGCCTGAACGAAAAACCCAACATCGAGATTGTGCAGACCATCTGCGCCCTGCTCGAGCGGAAGTCGCCACGCGCCGACGGGAAGCCCTACCTCTCCCAGGTCACCTACGTCACCGACCGGCCCGGCCACGACCGCCGCTACGCCATCGACTGCGCCAAGCTCCAGCGCGAACTCGGCTGGAAGCCGAAGGAGAATTTCACCACCGGCATCGCCAAGACGGTGGATTGGTATCTGGCCAATCGCGCTTGGTGC
>QQNC01000159.1 GCA_003402695.1 Verrucomicrobiota bacterium
AACAGCGTCCGGTAGACGGACCCGCCCGTCAGCACCCCGGCCACCAGACTCCCGGCGGCCAGCACGCCGAAGATGCACCAGACCCCCGCCTGCCCCATCCCGCCCATCCGCAGCAGTAGCCCGCTGCCGGTCAACAAGAGCGTAGCCACGATAAACGCGCCACGGCGTGCCACCGGCCGGTGGCTCACGCGCGTCAGCAGCAGCGCCGCCCCGAGACTGCCCGCGATGGCGAACGGCAGGCCCAGCATCATGAAGAACGTGTTGCCGAGGTAGTGCAGGAAATCGGGATGGTGGAAGAGCCAGGAGAAATTCTCGAAGCCCACGAAGCGCAGCGACTCGCGCCGGAAAATATTATGCCGGAGGGTGTCCCAGTCCGTGAACGCGATGCCGAAGCTCATCACCAGCGGCACGAGCGTGAACGCGGCAAAGCCAAGGATGTTCGGCAGCAGGAAGACGAGGCCGGCGAACAGCCGGCGCCGGGGGGAACCGCGGTGGCCGAGCGTGCTCATGGCGCGGTCTCCTTTTCCAGCCAGCCGTGGGCGCGGTAATAGGCCAGGTGGAAGGGATCGTTGATCCACGCGGCGGGCACGGGTTTCCCCGCGGCGCGGCGCGCGTCGATCTGCCGCTGGATCCGCCGGCGCTCGTCGTACTGTTTCCGCAGCGCCGGGTTGCGGTCCACGCTCAGCGCAATCTCGGCGTTGATCCGGTCGCCCATGGCCTTGGAGGCCTGCGCCGCGGTCAGCCGGCCGGAGATCATCGCCTCGGTGAGTTCCTTCTCCTCCCGGAAGAGAATCGACTGCAGGACAAACGGGCTCTTGCTCACGGTAATGCCCGTCTCGCGGGCGGCCTGCGCGAAAACCGCACCCGTGCCCCATTCATTGGGATGCGCGGGCGGGTGCAGAAATTCCTCCGTCTCGGCGTATTTGGGCACCGGCGGCAGCCCGTCGGCGATGCGGACGATGAGGCGGTTGAAGGGCGCGCTGGCGAGGTATTGCAGGAATTCCACGGACTCCTTCAGGTGCTTCGACCCGACGTAGACGCCCACGGACCCGCCGCCCATCTCGGTGTTGGGAAAACCGTCCAGCGCCGGCTCCACCGCGCGCAGCTGGAATTCCCCGCGGGGCCGGAGCATGATCAACGCCCACTCCCCGACGTAAATCATGGCAAAGCGGCCCGAGACGAAGTGCGAAAACATGCTGCCAAAGCCGCTGATGTCGGCCGCCATCGCCTCGCCCTCCTCGCGGCTCGGCATGAGACGGTCCTCGACCGTCCAACGGCGCACGCGCTCGAGGATCTGCACGTTGCGCGGGTCGTCGAGGGTGCAGCGGGTGTCCGTCTCGTTGTAGTTGGCTAGGCCGACCCCGCGGCGCAGGACCTCGCGCGACACAAGGTTGGTGAAGAAAATGCGCTGCCGCGTGCCCGGCGGGTTGGCCGCGGCGACGAATTTTTTTCCGAGCGCCTCGAATTCATCCAGCGACCAGCGCTGCGGCGGCTCCGGGATGTGGTACTTGGCGAACGTGGCGCGGTTGATCCAGTTGAGGTTGACTCCGGCGTTGCGCGGAAAGCCATACTGCCGGCCCTCGAAGACGTAATCGCCCGCCAGCGCCGGATAGGTCGCCGCCGGGGAAAACCCCAGGCGTTTCGCGTCCTCGGTCACGTCCGCAATCATGCCCGTCGCGGGAAACAGGTCGGCCTCGTAAGCGTAGAGATCCATGATGTCGGAGCCCACGCCCGACAGGCCCTGCACCAGTTTCTTCGTCGGCTCCTGGTTGGTGTTGTCGATGCGCAGCTCGACCGGCGGCAGGCCCTGCTCTTTCCGCCATTGCTGAAAGGTCTCCACCGTCGCCCGCTTGTTTTCATCGTCCTGGGTGTTCCAGTAGATCACCGGGATGTCCCGGCGCTGGTCCGACTCCGTCCAGTGCAGCGCCGCGGTCGCGAGCAGCAGGACGACGAGAGAGATGAAAAAACCGCGTTTCACAGTGGGGTGGATCGTGGCGGGCCAACCGGAGCAGGCGTCAACCTGACAGAGGCGGATGATGCGGCGCCACCCAAAATCACGGCCCCGGGCGCAAAGTCGCTGGGTTGGTCTTTCCCGGGTCCGCAGACTTGCCATCAGTTCACCCCCGCGTTGCCTTGGTCTCTCCCCTCCTCGTGCAACTCACCAAACACTGGGCCGCCACCCTCGAAGATTACGCCATCGACCTCGCCTGGTCGCCCGACGGCACCCTGCTCGCCGCCGCCGCCGCCAGCGGGCCCGTGGCGCTGTTCGCCGCCACCGACGGCGCCCGCCGCCACGAGTTGCCCGGGCACGAGAACGGGACGAACTGTATGGCCTGGCAGCCGGCGGCCGGCGCTGCGCTCCTGGCCACCGGCGGGCAGGACGGGGCGGTCAAATTCTGGGACGCCACGGCGGGCCAGCACACCGCCACCGCCGGCCTCGGGTCCGCCTGGGTCGAGCATCTGGCGTGGCGCCCGGCCGGCGGGACACCGGCCGTCCTCCTCGCCGCCGCGGGCAAAAACCTCTCCGCCCTCCGCGCCGACGGCTCGGTCGTGCATGCGTTCAAGCCCGCGCCCAAGACGATCTCCGCGCTCGCCTGGCAGCCGGCGGGCGGATGCGCCGCGGTGGCTTACTTCGGCGGTGTGACCCTGTGGGACGCCGATGATTTTCTCCCGCAAAAGGAATTTCCCTACGCCAACGGCATCCACGCGCTGGTCTGGTCGCCCGACAGCCGCTGGCTCGTCTCGGGCAACCAGGATCCCTCCGTGCATCTCTGGATTCCCGCCGAGGACGTCGAACTCCAGATGAGCGGCTATGAGGGCAAGGTGAAGGAACTGGCCTATGACCACACCAGCCGCTGGCTCGCCACGGGGGGCGGCACCGCGTGCTGCGTCTGGGATTGCTCCGGCGCCGGCCCCGAGGGCCGCGAACCCGCGATGCTGCCGCATGAGTCGAAAGTCTGCGCCGTCGCCTTCCAACACTCCCACGGCCTGCTCGCCACCGCGTCGCAGGACGGCGTCGTGCAGCTCTGGAGTCCCGAACGCAAGTCGCCGCTGCGCGCCACGGTGCGCATGCCGGCGGCCGCGACAAAACTCACATGGTCACCCGATGACACCCTGCTCGCCATCGGCTCCGCCAAGGGCGCCGTCTACGTGCTCAAGTGCGAGGGTTGATAAGTCGTCGAACGGTTTTGGCCACAAAAAGGCGCAGGGGCTCACCAACTCCGAATCAGCCTTCCCGTGCGCCTATAGGCGCGATGAAGTCGTGGCCGCAGCCCCGGAAATCTTGTGCCTCTTTGTGGCCAAACCATCCCGGCTCGGGCTGACCGCTGACGGCTTTTAAAAATCTATCCCCATCAGCAGCTTGAGCAGCGTGTAGTCCTGCACGCGCACGTCCGGGTTGTTGTGACGCGTCTCATGGCGGATGCCGACGGTGAACGTCTCGGTCAGCTTCTTGTTCAGGTCCACCTTGTTCTCCCAGCCGTCCCGACCCGACGCGATGGCGTAGTACCACACGCCCCGCTCGGTCACCGTCATGCGCCACGGCAGCTTCCAGTCCACCTCCACGAAGAGCGATTCCGTCGTGCTCGCCGAATGCGACACCGGTTGCGAGGTCTGCCACACGTCGAACAAATTCTCGGCCACACCCACGCGCAGGTTGCGGGTCGGCTTGGCAAACAGGTTCACACCCACACCGATTTCCTGTTGCAGCAGCACGTAGTCGCTCGGCACGTCGTTGAGGAGAAACGCCCGGTTCCATTCCACCGACGGGCTGTAGATCGAGAAGAGGTTGCCCGGCAGCTCATGACGCCATGAGGCTTCCGACCGGATAACATCGGTCGTGGTGACGCGGTTCGTGTCTTCGAAATCATAACGCGCACTCACCTGCACCGTGTCCTTCGGCCACTTGCGGGCCAGGTGAGCCTCCACCATTTCGTTGGTGGTCTCGTTGGTGTTCGTGATAATCGACGTCGAGAAGGCGAACTGACCGTGCCAGAGCCCGAAGAAATCCCGCAGCTGCTGTGCCAGCGCCTGGGGCGAGAGCAGCGACCAGCGCAGGAAGGACGCGTTATCGGCTTCCTCCGTCTTGAGTCGGGCCTCAGCCGCTTTGGCGCGGGCGATGGCCTGCGCCGCCTCCGGCGTGCCAAGGATCACCTTGGCATCGCCCAGCGGCACGCGCTGCAGGCCAAAGCGTTCCGAGACAAACACCCACGAGTCCACCGAGCGGTCCACGAGATGGCCGCGGATCCGGTCGCCGTCGTTGTAAACCAGCACGTCGAACTTAACCGCCTCCGGCATGGGGGCCGCCGCCGACTTGTCCGGCAAAACCGGCGCTTCCACATCCGCCCGCGCCGTCACGCCAGCCACGAGCCATCCGGCCAGCACCCACCGGGCAGCTTTCAGCCACAAACCTCGCCTGGAAAAAATTATCCGCACACTCCTTCGACGCATACCCCACCAAAGGGTTTCAAAAATCATCCAGTCACAAACAAAAATCCTGAATTATGTCAGACAGGCGGCCAAATCCTCCCGCAACTTCGCCTCGTCCAGCTGCCGGCCGATGAAAACCAGCTCCTGCCGGCGGTCGCCGTGCGGCTCGGCCCAGTGGCGGCGCGCTTCCGCGGGAATCTCCTCCGCGGTGATCACCCCGCGCTCCCGCAACTCCGCCGCCCACGTCCCGAGAAAGTCCTGCTTCACCTGGCTGCCGGCGATCGACAGGAACCCGATGTCCGCCGGACGCCCGCGCAACCAGAAGAACCCCTTCGCGCGCAGCAGGCCCGGCGGGAGCCGGTCGAGGAGGAAGGCGTGAAACTTTTCGTCGTCCAGCGGCCGGCGCGCCTGGAACACCAGGCTGGTGATCCCGTAGTCGTGTTCGTGACGCGGGGTGGCCGGCGCCACGACGCCCCGGCCCGCGACCGCATCCATCACCCGGATCCAGCGCGCGCCCCGCAGGGTGGCCTCGGCCTCAAAGCGCGGCCGGTCCAGCAGCACCGCCGCGGGGACTTGCCCTTGCTCAGCGCGCACGAGTTCCGCCCGCGGGTTCAGGCCGCGGAGAATCTGCTCCACGTCAGAGAGTTCGGCCGCGGTGACGGTGTCGCACTTGTTCAGGACCAGCACATCCGCGCACTCGGCCTGCTCGACCAGCAGTTCATAAATCGGCTTTTGCGTGGCCGCCGGGGTGATCACGGCCGACGCCGACGCCCGCCGCTGTTCCGTGAGGAAATTCCGGGCGTCAATCACGGTCACCAGCGCCGAGAGCCGCGCAAAATCAGCCAGGCTGCGGCCGAACGCGTTGCGCCGCGAAAAGATCCGCGCCACCGCCCGCGGCTCGGCCACGCCCGTCGTCTCCACCAGGATCTGGTCGTACGTGCCGGTGGCGCATAATTCAACGATCGCCTCGGCCAGATCGTCGCGCACCGAACAGCAGACGCAACCGTTGCCCAGCTCCACCACCCGCTGCGCCCCGGCCTTCGCGACCAGCTGTGCATCAATGTTGATCGACGCCAGATCGTTGACCACCGCCGCCCAGCGCCGGCCGCCGGCCTGTGACAACAGGTGGCGCAACAAGGTCGTCTTGCCCGCGCCCAAAAAGCCGCTGAGGACCGTCACGGGCGGAGGTTGGGCGGGGGGTGGCATTGAGCGTTCAGAGTAACGGAGACCGCTAGCGGGGCAAACAAACCTTGCCGCCCCACCCCCGCCCGCCGTGCGCTGAGTCCGTCCGCGTCCGGGCGCCGCCGCTCAGTCCCCGAGCCCGAACACCGCCTTGGAATAATTCTCCACGCTAAACGGCTGCAAATCCTCAGCCTGTTCGCCGAGGCCGAGGAAATAAATCGGGATCTTCAGCTGCCGCCAGATGCCCACGAGGGCGCCACCGCGGCTGGTGCCGTCGAGCTTCGTGACGACGAGTCCCGTCAGTCCGAAGCTCGCGTGAAACACCTTGGCCTGTTCGATGGAATTGGTGCCGAGCGAGCCGTCCACCACGAGCCAGCGGTGTTGCGGCGCAGTGGGGTCGTTCTTCTGCAACACCCGGCGGATCTTCGCGAGCTCGTCCATCAGGTGGCCCTTGGTGTGCAGCCGGCCCGCGGTGTCCACGATCAGGTA
>QQNC01000160.1 GCA_003402695.1 Verrucomicrobiota bacterium
ATGCGCCAGTCGCGCCAGGGGGGACTGACCGCGGCGGTACACCAGCGGTCACGCAGCCGGCTGAAACCGCCCGCGGCGAGCAGGAAAATCGCCGGATAGCCCGGCAGCAGGAAGCGCGTCCACCACCAGCGGTCGCCGCCTGAGCGCCAGAAGCAATAGAAAGTGAGGAAGACCGTGAACCACAGGATCTGGAATAATTTCTCCCGGCTCCATGGCCGCAGCCCCCATAGCGCGAGCGCGATGAGGACCGGGCTGCACTGGGCCAGGGTTTGCCAGAGATAGAACCCGACGTGCTGGGAAAATACCTCGCGGGCGAGGTCACCCCGGAAATCGGCGTAGCCGGTCCGCAGGGGACTGCCGTAGAGGGCAAAATTGTACAGGCCGTAGAGCACGACCGGCCCGGCGAGATAAAGCCCGTAACGGATGAGCCGGCGGTCGCGCCAAAGCGGCAGGACAAAAACGGCGAGAAACAGCACGTTCGTCGGCCGCACGCAAAAACTGTACCCGAGCACCCAGGCCGACAGCAGCAGCCACCCCCGGCGGTAGGCGAGGTAGGCACCGATCAGGCACATGGCCGCGAGCAGATCGCTCATCAGGGTGGTGCTGCCAAAGACCACGATGGGAAAAAACGCCCACGCGAGGGTGAAGACGGCGGCCACCCAGCGGTCAGTAAAATCGCGGATCAGGAAGAACATCAGCAGGCATGAGCCGAGGCCGATGAGCGGGGTGACAAAAAAGGTGATCCCGGCGTAGCTGCCGAGGGCGAGCAGCAGGGGGAAACCAGGCGTGTATTGCGGTACGGCGTGGCTGCCCGCGACCACATAGCCAAAGGGCACGATGGCCGGGAACTGGTCGCACGGGAACGCGGTGGGCAGGAACACCCGGCCGGTCTTCAGCAGTTCGCCCTGCTGGTAGTAGCCATACCAGTCGGTCGCGCCCACGTAACGCTGACGAAAGGTGGCGTAGATGACGAAAATGCCGATCAGCAGGGCCGGGAAAATCCAGCGGAAGAAGATCCGGTCCGCCCGGGCGGCGGTCGGGGTCAGGGCGGCGGCGGTCATGGCAGGGCCCGGTCCAGGGTTTCGATGAAGCCCCAGGAATCGAAGTCGAAGGCGATCTCCGTCCAGACAATGACCACGGCGTCATACGATTTCAGCCGGGCCTCCCAGTCGATTTTTTTCAGGTCGGTATCCTGCTTCACGGCACCGGGGATGCGGTAGACGGTGTTGAAATAATACAGCGACTCCGAGGGCTGCATGGCGTGAGCCGCGTAGAGCTGGTCAATCAGCACCCAGCCGAAGCTGTCATGCACCCAGAGGATGCGCGGCAGCTGGTCGGTGGGGACGGCCTGCTGCGGCTTGAGCACGGGATAGGGCAGGGAGTGCGCGTAGGGCGCAGTGACCAGCAGGTTGGTGAGATCGAGGAGGTCGCGGTCGGTCACGCGCGGCGGGCCCACCGGGGTGGAGGTGACGATGAACTCGGGCAGCGGGTGGCGCATGGCGGGGTTCAGCCGCTCGCGGATTTCCGAGAGGACGCGCAGCGAGGACTGGTAGCTCCAGTGGGTGCCGGCCCGGGCGAAGAGATTGCGTTCGCCGGCGGCCTTCCAAACCGCATACCGGGCGGGACCGTCGTAGTAGTTGATCCCGGCCGCCTGCATGAGTGGTCGCGCCAGCTCGAAGTCCGAGAGGTTATCCGCGGGTTTGCGTTTGCCGAAATATGCCGCCGGCACGTGCTCCGGGTAAACCTCCACCTTGCTGGGGGCCACGACCACGAGCAGCGGAATGCCGCGGCGGGCGAGTTTCTCCTGCACGGACTTGAGCCGCTGGACGACGGTGGGCACGGCGGCCCGCCACAGGCTGGGGGTCACCGCGGTCTCGATGTACTGGTATTCGAAGAACCAGTCGTGTTCGCCGGCGATGACGCGCGAGCCTTCCGAGCGCGGGTTGACCTCGCCGAAGAACGTGTAGGAAACCTGGTTGTCGAGCATGACCCAGCAGTTCCGCAGGCCGACGCGGACGTTGTACCAGGCCTCGATCTCGCGGGCGGTTTTGCCGGCCTTGAACTCCGTCCAATCCCATTTCACCGGCGGCGGCTCGGCGCTGACTCCGCGCAGCTTTTCCCCCTGCGGCAGGAACGGCCACACGGCCTGCAGGCCCACCAGCGCGAGGGTGCCGGTGAAAAGCGTGACGAGCAGGGTTGGCCAGGGTCGGCGGGTCATGGGGCGGCGCTCAGAAGCGGAAATAGATGAAGGGATTGTAGCTCTGGCCGGCGAGGGCGGCCGAGGCGAGGAGCAGGCAGGCCGCGGCGATCACGGTGCGCAGGATGCCGCCGCGGAAGCTGCGGGGCCGCGGGTCATCCCAGCCGAAGCGCGTCCAGAATCGGTCCGGGAGGAAACTGATCACCGCGGCCAGCAGCAGCACGGCCGTGGCGCGGCGGGTGATGATTTCGGGCCAGACAAAATCCAGCGGAGGATTGACCGCGTTCCAGTGGGCGAAGTCAAAGAGCCGGCCGGCATAGGTGATCGCGTCGGCCAGGGTCGCGGTGCGGAACAGCACCCAGCCTAGGAGGACGAGAAGGAATGTGAGGACGGTGCCGAGCACCGCCGGCAGGCGCTCGAGTCGCTGGCGACCAAGGCCGCGCTCGAGGGAAAGCAGGGAGCCGTGGTAGGCGCCCCACGCGATGAAGCTCGTGCTGGCGCCGTGCCAGAAGCCGGACACGAGGAAGACGAGCCAGAGGTTGAGGCCGGTGCGGAAAGACCCGGCGCGGTTGCCGCCGAGCGGGATGTACAGGTAGTCCCGCATGAAATTCGTCAGCGAGATGTGCCAGCGCCGCCAGAACTCGGTCACCGAGCGCGCGGTGTAGGGCCGGTTGAAATTCTCGATGAACTCGAAGCCCATCATCCGGGCGAGGCCGATGGCCATGTCGGAGTAACCGGCAAAATCGAAATAGATCTGGAACGTATAGCAGAGGATGCCGACCCAGGCGTAGGCCGCGGGCAGGCTGGCGAGGTCGTGGCCGAAGATGCGGTCGGCGACGAGGCCGAGCGGATTGGCGAAGAGCACCTTGCGCCCGAGGCCGAGCAGGAAGCGCCACGCGCCGGCCAGGAAGCGGTCGGCGGTGTGGTCGCGGTGCTCAATCTGTCCGGCGATGTCGTGGTAGCGGATGATCGGCCCGGCGATGAGCTGTGGAAACAGCATCACGTACAGCAGGAAATCCGGGAGGTTGCGCGCAGGGCGGGACGTGCCGCGGTAGACGTCCACCAGGTAGCTGATCTTCTGGAACGTGAAGAATGACACGCCGATCGGCAGTGCCACGGCGGTCCAGACGATGCTGCCGTGCTGTAGATGCCCGAGCAGGCCGTTGAGGTTCGCGACGAAGAAATTGCTGTATTTGCAGTAGACGAGCAGCGCGAGGCTCGCGACGAGCCCGAGGGCCAGCAGCCATTGGCGCGGGCGGCGGGACGTGACCGGGAGGCGCTGAATCCCGAGGCTGATGAGATAAACCACCACGCTGGCGACGAGCAGGATCCCGGCAAAGACGGGTTCACCCCAGGCGTAAAAAACCACACTACCGACCAAGGCCACCGCATTGCGCCAGCGCAGCGGGGCCAGGTAATAGCAGCCCAAAAACAGCGGCAGAAAAGCGTAGAGAAAAAATAACGAGGCGAAGACCATTTAGGTTATCGAGCGGCGGTGGAAGCAGCTGGGCGGGATGTGATTAAAGAAGACAAATACGGAGCCGATAAACACTAGTGGCGAGGCAAAATGCCGGTGAAATATCCCGTCCGATCCACCTCTGCACAAGCGAAAGCGTTAACGTAGATGGCCGTCAGACCATGGGGATAAACTAAACGATATTCTCGAGCCGCTGCCGGTACCGGGCGCCGATGACGGCGGGTGAATACCGTTGCTCCATCGTGCCCCGCGCGGCGGCGCCGAGCCGGGCCGCAAGCGCCGGGTCGCCCGAGATTTTCCGCATCCATGACGCGGCCTGGTCCACGTCGGCCTCCGCCCAGACCGAGCCCTTCATGTAGGGCCCGTGGTTCTGTTCCAAGGTGACGATGCGGGCGTCCACCGGGCAGCCGTTGTCGGCGGTGACATACTCGGCGGTGGCGGACCAGTTCGTGGATATGACGGGCTTGCCGAGGTACATGCACTCCGCGACCGCGAGGCCGAAGCCCTCGGCGCGGTGGAGGGAGACGAAACAATCACAGGCGGACTCGAGCTGGTAGATTTCGGCGCGGGTGAGGGTGCCGGAGATCACCACCGTGCCCGGCAGGTCGGCCACTGCCGCCTGGAGCGCGGCGAAGTCGGCCTCGTTGCCGGCGACGTTCTGGACCTTCACGACGAGGGCGGAATGCGTGCCGGCGAGGCCCGAACGGCGGAAGGCCGCGATCACCGCGCCGGGATTCTTGCGCGCGGAGTAGGAGTTGAGGTCGTAGATGAAGAGGAAAAGGAACTTGTCCGCCGGCAGCTGGAAGCGTGGCCGGAAATTTCCCGCGGGGCGGTCGAACGCGATGGCGTGGGGCATCCGGATGACGGGGAGGGGCGACTTCATCTCGATGGCGAGACGGGTGAAATCGCTGGGGCACCAGATTTCGTTGTAGTAATCGAAGGCCGTCATCCAAGCGTCGGGAAACTCGGGCAGTTCCCACGCCCAATAGGCGATGTTGTATTTCCCGGTCGAAAATTTTTGGCCGTGGTGATGCTCGAGGTCGTGGGTGGCCGGCGGGTCGAGGTGCACGATGTTCACCGGGTGGGGATTCGTGTCCTGGAGGCGGGCGGCGTAGGTCTGATCGCCGAGTCGGTTCTTGCAGTGTAGCTTGAGCGGCACGAGTGCGACCGGGATGCCGGCGGCGTCGGCGGCGCGGACCATGCAGCGGGCCGATTCGCCCACGCCGAGGTCGGCGGTGAGGAAGCCGGCGATATTGATCCCGCGCCCTGCATGCTGCCGGGCGTAGGCGATGGAGTAGGGGGCGAGGCGGATGGAGAAGTCGAAAATGACCTCGCCCGTGTCGTCGGTGAGGGTGGTGAGCCGGAGCTGGCGGTTTTTATTCTGCGCGCGGAAGCGCCGCAGGGACTTGAGCCCGGTGATGCGCCCGAGCCAGGCGAGGAAATTGGCGCGGCCGACGCCCTGCAGGGCAAGGGAGATGACGGCGACATGGTCGGCGGAGTCGTCGGGCAGATGGAGGGCGAGCGCGAATGGGCCGGGCGGCAATTGCCGGAGTTCGCCGGCGAACCCGCCGTTGAGGCGGACGACGAGATCCGGGGCGGAGACTTCCAGCCCGCGAACCGCGGGATGCGGCTGGCAGTGGCCGCGCAGGGTCAGGGTGCGGACCCGGCCGACGGGGGGCAGGCGGAGCTCCGCGGTCTCCTTGATCCAAGCGGAGGACGAATCAAAGTCGTCAAAAAACAGCCCGGTGGCGTGCGAGGCGCGCCACGCAGGGGTGACACCAGATAGGGTGGAACGGGCGGCGCACATGAAGGGTGGGCAGGAGCGAAAGCGCACGCGTTTGCCTTGGCAAAGCTTTATCCCGCGGTTTCCATGCCCTGCTCATGGACGCCGGGGAATATCGCAAGCTGGCCGCCGTGGAAGATGCCATGTGGTATTTCCGCGCGCTGCATGCGCATGTCGGCCGGGAACTGTCGGCGCACCTGCCGGCGGGACCGGGCCGGATCCTGGATGCGGGCTGCGGCACCGGCGGCCTGATCCGGCGGCTGACGCCGTTGCGGCCGGAGTGGACGTGGACCGGGGTGGATGTTTCACCGCTTGCCTGCGAACTCGCACGGGAGCGGGGTGCGGGCGACGTGACGGAAGCGTCGGTCACGGCGCTGCCTTTTCGGGCCGGGGAATTTGCGGCGGTGGTTTCGGCCGATGTGCTCTATCATTTGGATGACGACGAGGCGGCGCTGCGGGAAATGACGCGCGTGCTCCGGCCCGGCGGTATCGTGGTGATCAACGTGCCCGCCCATCGCTGGCTGTGGTCGTACCATGATGTCGCGGTGGACGGCCGGCGGCGCTA
>QQNC01000161.1 GCA_003402695.1 Verrucomicrobiota bacterium
CTGGCACCGCATGGGCGACTGCGGCTACTTCGATCCGGCCGGACGCCTCTGGTTCTGTGGCCGCAAAGCCGAGCGGGTGGAAACCGCTGCCGGTCCGCTCTTCACGGAGCCCTGCGAACAGGTCTTCCGCGCCCATCCTCAAGTTTCGCGCTGCGCGCTCATCGGCTTGGGCGAATCCGGCCGGCAGCAGCCCGCACTCGTCATCGAGGCCCGCCCCAAAAACGCCGCCGCCGGCCAGGTCTTCGCCCGCGAACTGCGCGCGCTCGCGTTGTCGCAGGCGCATACCGCCGCCATCAGCCGCTTCTATTTTCACCCGAAATTCCCCGTGGATGTCCGCCACAACGCCAAGATCCACCGGCTCACGCTCACGCGCTGGGCGGCGACGGCAAAATTTTACGAGGTCCCCGCCCGATGAACACCCTCGTCACCGGCGGCACCGGTTTTCTCGGACGGCGACTCGTCGCACGCCTGCTGGCGGAAGGCCGCCAAGTCACCGTCCTCGGCCGTACGCCCGCGCCTGAACTCGAGGCCCAGGGTGTTCGCTTCATCCGTGCCTCGCTCGACGATGCCACGGCCGTCAGCGCCGCCTGCGCGGGGATCAAAACCGTCTTCCATACCGCCGCCAGAGTCGGTGTCTGGGGCCGCTACGATGACTTTTACCGCCCCAACGTCCTCGGCACCCGCGCGCTGCTCGACGGCTGCCTCACCCACGGCGTCCAGCGCCTGATTTACACGAGCACGCCCAGTGTCGTGTACAACGGCCAGCCCCTTGCCAACGCGAATGAGTCGCTTCCGCTCACGACCGACTGTCCGTCGCCTTATCCCCTCACGAAAGCCATCGCCGAGCGCGAGGTCCTCGCCGCCAATTCTGCCACCCTGCATACCATCGCCCTGCGCCCCCACCTGATCTGGGGTGTGGGCGACCCGCATCTCGTCCCCCGCGTGCTCGCCCGCGCCCGCGCCGGGCGGCTGCGGATCGTCGGCTCCGGCCAAAACCGCGTGGACCTGGTCCAGGTCGAAAACGTCGTCGACGCCCACCTCCTCGCCGAAGCCGCCCTGCGGCAGTGTAACCTATTGGGTTACACTGCCGCAGGCGCCCGTCGCGCGGATGGACGCGCGTTTTTCATCACCAATGGCGAGCCGGTCGTGCTCTGGGACTGGATCAACGGCCTGCTGCGCGCCCTCGGCGAACCACCGGTCACCAAGAAAATCTCCCTCGGCTCCGCTTCCACCTTGGGCGCGATCTGTGAGACGATTTGGAAAATCCTTCCGGTGGCCAACGAGCCGCCCATGACCCGCTTCATCGCCACCGAGCTGGCGAAGGATCACTGGTTCGACCTCTCCGCCGCCCGCCGCGATCTTGGCTACACGCCGCGGATCAGCATGGCCGCCGGCACCGCTGAGTTGGTCGCATGGTATCAACACCAAGCCCGCCGCAACTCATGAATCCGCGCCAGATCATCCTGCCGGCCCTCGCCATGGCGGCCATTGTGCTGGTTTCCAATCTGCTGGTGCAGTTTCCCCTCAACGCCTGGCTGACGTGGGGGGCCTTTTCCTACCCGGTGGCTTACCTCGTCACCGATGTCTGCAATCGCGTCGCCGGCCCCCAACTCGCCCGCCGGGTCGCCTGGTGCGGCTTTGCCACCGGCCTGATCTGCTCATCGCTGCTCGCGCCGGTGCGCATCGCCGTCGCGTCGGGCTCGGCCTTCATCGTCTCGCAACTGCTCGATGTCGCCCTGTTCAACCGCCTGCGCCAGCAGAGCTGGTGGAAGGCGCCCTTGTTCGGCTCGGTCGCCGCGTCGGTGGTGGACACCGCCATCTTCTTCAGCCTCGCCTTCGCCGGCAGCCGGTTTCCCTGGCTCCAGCTCGCCGCGGGCGATCTCGCCGTGAAGCTCACGATGGCTCTCCTGCTCCTCCCGCCGTATCGCGTCCTCGTCACGCGCCTGACGCGCTCCTGACCGGGCTTACGGCTTGGCGCTTCTCTGCCGCACGGCCTCAAACAGCGTGATGATGGTCGCCATCGCGACATTCAACGAATCCGCCTGCCCGGCCATCGGGATCCGCACCGGCAGGTCGGCGTTTTTCAACCAGAACTCACTCAATCCGTACTGCTCGCTTCCCATCACGATCGCCAGCGGTCCGCGCAGGTCCGCCGCGGTGTAGAGGGTCTCCGCCGCCGGGGTTGTGGCGATGGTGCGGATTTTATTCCCTTTGAGCCACGCCTGCACTGCGGCGCTCTCCGCGACCACGAGCGGCACGGAGAACAGCACGCCAGTGGAGGCCCGCACCACGTTCGGATTGAAAATATCCGTCACGGGGTCGCACACGATCACCGCGTCACACCCCGCCGCATCCGCGCTGCGCAGAATGGTGCCGAGGTTGCCGGGTTTCTCGATCGCCTCCACCACGAGCAGGAAGGGCACGGCTGGCAGGCTGAGCTCCTCCAGGGCGAGCCGCCACTGCGGGGCCACCGCCAGCAGCCCGTCGGGTCGTTCGCGATACGCGACCTTCGCAAAGGTGTCCTTGGTCAGCTCGAAAACCTGCGCCCCCGCCGCCCGGGCCTGCTCAATCAGCGCCGGCTCGTTCTCACCCAAAAACCACTCCGGGGAAAAATACAGCTCGGTCAGCGCCACCTTTTTTTCCAGCGCCCGCCGGATTTCCCGGTACCCCTCGACGAGGAAAACCCCCGCCTCGTCCCGCGGACGCCGGTCGCGCAGCTTCACGAGCTGCTTCACACGCGGATTCTGGAGACTGGTGATTTTTTCAACCGGAAGGCCCACGGAACACACGGAACACACGGAATAGGAAAAAAACCATATCCTTTTTGTTGGTTTGGGGGCTTTCCGTGTATTCCGTGTGTTCCGTGGGTAAAAAGAAATTCAACGACCTCCCTTTCCCTTATCACGCCGAGCTCGAGCTGGAGATCGCCACGCTCACCAACCTCGGCTCCGGCCTAGGTCGCGTCCCGCTGCCTCCAACCCTCGCCCCCGACCCATCGCCCGGCACCCCCGCCGCCTCCAGCGGCGGTTGGGTCGTGATGGTGCCGTTCGCCCTGCCGGGCGAGCGCGTCCGGGTGCGCGTGTTTCGCAACCACAAGAATTTCTCCGAGGCCGACTTGGTGGCGGTCCTGACGCCCTCCCCGCACCGCGTGACCGCCTCCTGCCCCCTGTTCGGCCGCTGCGGCGGCTGCCAGTACCAGCACTTCGCCTATCCCGAACAGCTCGCCTGGAAACAGCGCCAAGTCGCCGAACTCCTGCAGCACATGGCTGGCGTCGAATTCGCCGTCGCCCCCGTCATCGCGTCACCCCGCGAATTCGGCTACCGCTCCAAGATCACGCCGCACTTCAATCCGCCGCGCGACGAGCGGCCGATCCCCATCGGCTTCCTGCGCCAAGGCACGCGCTTCGACATCCTCGACGTGCCGCAGTGCCCCATCGCCACCCTCGCCATCAACACCCGGCTCCCCACGGTGCGCGCCGAGGCCCACGCCCGCCAGGCGACGTATTCCCGCGGCGGCACGCTGCTGCTGCGCGAGGCCAGCGGCGAGGTGACAACCAACTACGATGCCATCGTCACCGAAACGGTCGGCGACCTGAAACTCCGCTTCCTCGCCCGCGATTTCTTCCAGAACAACCCGTTCATCCTTCCGGCCTTCACCGGTTATGTCCGCGCGCAGGCCGCGGCCAGCGGGGCGCGTTTCCTGGTCGACGCCTACTGTGGCAGTGGACTCTTTGCCCTGACCGCCGCCCCGGCTTTCGAGCGCGTCGCCGGCATCGAGATCAGCGAGAGCAGCATCACCTTCGCCCGGCAAAACGCCACGGCCAACAACATCACCAACGCCACGTTCCAAGCCGGTGACGCCTCCGCGATTTTCGCCGGCCTGGCCTTTCCCGCCGCCGACACCGCCGTGATCATCGACCCGCCGCGCAAAGGTTGCGACGCCGCCTTCCTCGCCCAGCTCTTTGCCTTCGGCCCGCGCGCGGTGGTGTATGTGTCCTGCGACCCGGCCACGCAGATGCGCGACCTGAAAGATTTCCTCGCCGCTGGCTATGTGCTCTCCGCCGTGCAGCCCTTCGACCTGTTTCCCCAGACCCGGCATCTGGAGTGCGTGATCACCCTCCGCCGGCCTTAAGCCCCCCTGTTTCGCGGATTGTCAAAACCCGGCGTTTTTCCAAACTGATGGCGTCGCCATGCATAATTCACCCGCCTCCCACTCCTGGAATTTTTTCCGCACCGGCGGCCTCGACCAGGTCGCCCTCACCACGGCCGAGGACCTCCTCGCACTGGACCGGCTGGACCAGAAGCTGTGGGTCGCGCTGTCCTGCCCGGTCAAGGGCCTCGAGCTCGATGAGAAAACCCTGGCACTGATCGATTCCGATGGCGACGGCCGCATCCGCGTCCCGGAGCTGATTGCCGCCGTGAACTGGGCCGCCGCCCGCCTGAAAAACCCGGCCGTACTGCTGCAGGGCACCGACTCTCTCCCGCTCGAGGCGATCGATGACACCACCCTCGACGGCAAGACCATCCTCGCCTGCGCCAAGCAGATCCTCGCCAGCCTCGGCAAGGCCGGCGCCGGTTCCATCTTTGTCTCCGCCACCGCGGACACCTCCAAGCTCTTTACCGCCAGCCCGCTCAATGGCGACGGCGTGATTCCGCCCGATGCCACCACCGATGTGGAGGCGCAGGCCCTGATCGCGGATATCCTCGCCTGCCTCGGCGGCGTCGCCGATCGCACGGGCGCCATCGGCATCACCGCGGAAATGACCGAGACGTTTTTCACCGAGCTCGCCGCCTATGTTGCGTGGCTGGAAAAAAGCGCGGCCAAGGATATCGCCGTGCTCGGCACCGGCACCGCCGCCGCCTGCTC
Source organism: Verrucomicrobiota bacterium (assembly GCA_003402695.1). Taxonomy (GTDB): domain Bacteria; phylum Verrucomicrobiota; class Verrucomicrobiia; order Opitutales; family Opitutaceae; genus Opi-474. Next base: position 4,868 of record QQNC01000161.1, read on the forward strand.
CGCCATCCGCGCCGTCCGCGCCAAGGTGGACGACTATTTCGCCCGCTGCCGGCTGGCAGCCTTCGACAGCCGCGCCATCGCCGCGCTCAACCGCCAGGAAACCGAGTACCTCGCCATCGCGGCCAAGGACCTGAAGATCACCGCTGAGGAGGTCGCCGGTTTTCCCCTCGCGCGCATCGAGGCCCACCGGGCGCTGCCACTGCTGGACTCGGTCAATCCCGCCTGGTCCGGCGCGCTCGCCACGCTGCATACCGCCGCAATCACGCCGGTATACGGCGCCACGAAAACCACGCTCACCGAGACGGATTGGACCGCACTCAACGCCCAGTTCGCCGCCTACGAAAACTGGCTCGGCGGCAAGGCCGGGTCCGGCGTGGAAAAACTCGGACTCGACCGCGCCAAGGCCCTCCTCGTCGGCAAGGGCCGCGCTGTCCTCACCGGCCTGCTCGCCCAGGACAAGGCCCTCGAGCCGGAGTTCAACGCCATCTCCGCCGTGGATCGTCTCGTCCGCTATCACCGTGATTTGCGGCCGCTGCTCCACAATTTCATCAATTTCGCGGATTTCTACTCGGGGGAACGCCTCGCCGTCTTCCAGGCCGGCACGCTCTACCTCGACAATCGCTCCTGCAAACTCTGCATCCGTGTGGACGACCCCGCGGCCCACTCCGTCCTCGCCGCCACGAGCAAGGTTTACATCACCTACGTCGACTGCCGCCGGGCGGGGGGTGAAACGATGAAGCTCGCGGCCTGCTTCACCCAGGGCGACAGCGACTATCTCTTTGTCGGGCGCAACGGCGTCTTCTACGACCGCGCGGGGCGCGACTGGGATGCCACCATCACCAAGATCGTGGATAGCCCCATCAGCCTGCGCCAGGCGTTCTGGTCGCCGTACAAGAAGTTCATCCGCATGGTCGAGGAACAGGTGGCCAAGCGCGCCGCCGCCGCGGATGCCGCGGCCAATGTGCAACTCGCCGCCGCGGCCCAGGCTGCCGGCACGCCCCCGGGACCGGCCGCCCCCGCCGCGCCCAAGAAAATCGACATCGGCACGGTCGCCGCGCTCGGTGTCGCCGTCGGCGCCATTGGCGGCGCCCTCGCCACCGTCGCCACCGGCCTCGCTCGCCTGGAGCCCTGGCAGCTGCC
>QQNC01000162.1 GCA_003402695.1 Verrucomicrobiota bacterium
TATTGCTTGTCCGTCAAGTTGTAGAGGCCGAACAACGTGTAGAAGCGGAAGCCACTGGCGGTCCACGGATAGCTGGCCGTGACGTCAAATACCATGGCGTCGCCGGCTTGATAGCCACCGGCGAGGGGATTCCAGTCCACGCTGCGGCTGATCACCGTCTTGGAGGAGTAGCGCATACCGGCACCGAGGCCGAGACCGCGCACCGCACCCTCCGAGAACGTATACTTGCCGAACACCGTGAACTTGAATTCCGGCACATTCTCGATGCGCGCGCCGTAATAAATGTCCGACGCGACCTTGGACGCCGGGCTGAGCAGGGCGTAAGCGTCGCTGCCGGGCTTCGCACGGGTCTTGTCGTAAACCGTCTTCGCCGTCCACAGCCAGGAGCCGTTGACCACCGCCTGGAAGTTCGACGTGGGCGACCAGATGACTTCGCCCTCCGTGCCTTCAATGCGGTTCTTCAGATCGGTCGTACGCCAGCGGTACACGCGGGTGTTATAGCCCACGGTGCCGGGCGCGAAGAGCGTGGTATTGTAGTTGAGCGGCTCTTCCAGGTTCGACTGCTTGGCCGGATCGTCGAGCATCTGGTTCGTGCGTTCGCCGCGAAAGAGCGAGATCGTGCCGACGATCTTGTCGTTGGCCGAGGACATCTTGGCCCCGATTTCCCAGTTCATGCCGTTCTCATCCTTGACCGGGGCGTAGGCGCCCCGGGCGGCCTCGATCGCCACGAACTGGTCGACCGAAGTGACGGTGTTGCCGAGATACTGGAACGAGCCGCCTTTTTGATCGAGGGCGCTTTGGACGACCGGGCGCTCATTGCCGACGAACACTCCGCCCACGTTGCTCACGTTGAACTGGAAGGTCTTGGAGATCGAGGCGTAGACATTGATCGCCTTGGTGACGGCGAAGGACACTCCACCCATCCACGCATTGCCGTATTTTTTGTAAACGCGCTGGGTCTTGATGTAATTGGCGCCATAGCCCCAAGCGTCGGGCGGATAGGTCGTCGGATCCAGATAGGCGTTAACCGGCACTTCAAACCACGGATAGTTGGCCTCGAGATACTGGCCCTTCTCCTGCAACGACTGCCGGCGGAAACCCGCCAGGATATTGAGGCGGTCGTCCATGAGCGCGGCCTGATAGTTGACATAGCCCGCCTCGTTGATCGGCTTGTAACCATCGAGCCAGACGCGATCGAGGGGGAAGAGCTTGTCAATCGTCGGATAGATTTCCGCACCGGGGTCGAAGTCGCTGTAAACGGCCTTCACCAGCTTGATGACGCCGTTGCGGTCGCGCACGACCTGGTTGACGGTCGGGACGCCCGTGTCGTGGCCGCGGGCCTCGCCCACGAGGTTGTCCGCCACCTGGGTGCCGCCCGTGGTGCCGTAGCCCGGGTTGGCAGTGGGATTCGTCGCGCCGGGGACGTGGCCGTAGTAGGGCGAGAACTTGTTATCGTTACCCAGGTAATTCTGCAGGTAGTCCGAATGATATACTCCCGTCAGCAGCTTGCTCTTCACGCCGAGGACGTTGAATTTGAAGATCAAGTCGAGCTGGTGGACCGTGGTATCCCGGTAGTAACCCGACGTGGCGCTGGCCCCGACGTTCCAGTGGGTGCCGTCGGCGTAGGGCGTCGTGAGGCCTTCGATGTTGTTGAAGCGGCTGTTGTCCCGTTGATAGACATAGCGGCCCTCAAACCAATCGAACGGCGCGAAATCGGTCGTCGTCGTGAAGACGTTGACGTCGTTCATCGTGCGCGCGCCGCGACTGGTGTAGTTAAACGCATCGTCGTGGATGAACTTGCCGCTGGCGTCGGTGTAATACGCGCCGCGCTCCACCTTCGTGTAAGCCGGCAGCGTGTAGTCGCCGGCCGCGATGCGCTTGTTGTTGATGTAGGTCCCATAGGCCAGGCTGGGCGTGTTGATGGAGTTGGCGACCTTGGCGCCGCCGACGGCGGCGGCCTTCCAGCCGGCGAAGTCGCTGTAGATCCAGTCATAGTCGTTCTGGTTGAAGCTCTCGTGGAGATACTCGAGCTCGGCGTTGATCTTCACTTTGCCGTTGGCGAACGGCAGGACCGTGAAGCTGGGCGTAAGGTTGAGGTTCTTGCGGAACTCATAGCGCCGCTCGCCCGTGTCATCCGTCCAGCCACCCACCACGCGGAAGGCCGCCTGCTTGTTGAGCACGACGTTGGTATCGGTCACGACCTTGTCCCCGCCATTGTTGTTGATCGAGTACTTGAAGGTTTCCGGGATCTTCACGAACGACGGCTGCTTCGAGGTGTAGTTGATGACGCCGCCGGGAAATCCCTGGCCAAAGAAGACGGCGGCCGGACCTTTCACGATCTCGATGCGGTCCACGCTGTCCATGTTGTAGGAGATGTACCTGAAGATGCCGTTGCGCATGATGGTGTTCACGGCGAAGCCGCGCAGCGTGAACGCACCTTGGGCCGTCGCCTCGTTGCCGGGGCGGCGCATCGCATAGCGGGTGTCGCCCGAGGCCGAGGCAGTGTAGCGGAGGACATCCATCAGCGAGCTGGCATTCGTGTCGTCGAGGAACTCGCGCGAGAGCACGGACACGGCCATCGGCACTTTCTGGATTTCCATGCCGATGCGGGTGGCCGTGGCGGCATTGGTCTTCAGGTAGCCGAAGTCCTTGTCGCTCTTCACCTCGAAGGCGGACATCGTGACGATCGAAGAATCGGTTTGGGCCGCGGGAGCCAGCGAGCCAGCCACGGCCGGGGCCGGGGCGGATGCGGCGACTACGGGCGCGGGGGCGGGCTTCGCGGCGAGGCGGGCCTCGATTTCGGCGAGACGCGCGCGCAGGTCGGCATTCTCCTGACGGAGTGCCGCGTTATCCTGCTGGAACGATTTGGCACTATCTTCCGCGGCCGCTCCGAGGGAGACGGTCAGCGCAAATAAGACCGCAATACAAGTAGCCAAGCGGTACTTGGTCCGGTGCATGAGGTGGGTTCGATTTAGGTTCATTGGGTTGGGGTTTCTGGCGGGAGTCCGAGGTCGGACGCGTATACCAAAAGGGGTGGGACTGCCTCGGCGGCAGCGGGTCGGATTGGGGTTTAACCGGGGACGGACAATCCTCGCGGCAGTCCATCGGCTGCGAAGAGGATCGAAGGGGTAGTTTCGAACGCTGGGGAAAGGTGGGGTAACGGACCGGAGTAACTCGTCGAGGTGAGAAGTAAGGGCTTGTTCCGGGAAGTCGCTTTCCCTCTATTGGAAGCGTTGCAATCACCGGCGAAAATCACCCTCCGCTCCCTCGCCGGGCTCTGCGGCGTCTCCTCCGCCACCGCCTCGCGTGCCCTTTCCTGGCATCCCAACGTCCGGCCCGGCGTCCGCGAACGCGTGCTGACCCTCGCCCGGAAGCACGGCTATACGCGCAACCAGCTGGTGAGCGCCCTCATGGCGCATGTGCGGGGTGACCGCACAAGTCCCTTCATCGGCAACCTCGCCGTCGTTCACGTCCCCTCGTCCAGGCAGCCGACGATCCTGCCCATGCAGCAGAGGATCATCGATGGAGCAACGGATCGCGCCCGCGAGCTGGGCTTCCAGATTGACACCTTCAGTCTGGGGGCTGGCACCGCCGCGCCAGCCGCCTTGGGCCGGGTGCTGCGGGCGCGCGGGGTGCTGGGCGTGATTTTTCTCCAGCCGAATTCCAACGACACGACCGCCGGATTTCCCTGGGAGCACTTCGCCTCGCTGCAAATCGACTACGACTCCCCCAACCTCGTCCAGCACACGGTGTCGCTCGACCATCATTTCACCCTGATCAGCGCCCTCGCCCGCCTGCGGGCACTCGGCTACCGGCGCGTGGGGCTGTTCATCGCCCGGCATAAAGATGAGCGGCTGACGCACAAATGGTCCGCCGCGTTCCGTTCGTTTCAGAAAAACCAGGGTGGCATCGGGGCGGTGCCGGTGCTGACGCGCGAAGCCATCACGCGCGCGGAATTCATGGTCTGGCAGCGCGCCTACCGTCCCGACCTCGTCATCGGCCACATGGATCAGGCGCTCGTCTGGCTGAAACGATCCGGGATCGGCGTGCCCAAGGACATGGGCTTCTTCAACTTGAATTGGAACGAACGCACGCAGGCTTGCGCGGGACTCGATCTCCGCCCGGAACTGCACGGCGTTGTGGCCGTTGAGACGCAGGCGGCACAAATCCACCGCAACGAACGCGGGACGCCCGCCGACCCGCGCACCGTGATGATCAGCGGCCGGTGGATCGACGGCCCGACGCTTCGGGCTCCGTCCGTTCCGGCCTGAAATTGCCGCTGGGCCGTCGCCGCCTCACCCCTTCACGCCGCCGAGCTGGATGCCGCGGATCAGCTGCTTTTGCAGCAGGACAAAGATGATGATCAGCGGGACGACCGACATCGTCACCGCCGCCATCAGCAGGTGCGTCGCCTGGCCGTGTTCCGTGTCGAAAAACATCAGGCCCACGGGCAGCGGGAACTTGTCCACCGACTTCATCATCACCAGCGGCCAGAAGAAACTCTGGAAATTCCCCATGTAGGTGAAGATCGCCAGCGTCACCAGCCCCGGCCGGCTCAGCGGCAGGATTACGTCCCAGAAGATCTGCCACTTGCTCGCCCCGTCGATCTCCGCCGCCTCGTCGAGCGCCCGCGGGATCCCCATCATGAACTGCCGGAGCAGGAAGGTGCCGAACGCCCCGAAGGCCGCGGGCAGCACGAGTCCCGCGTACGTGTCCACCAGGTCCAGCCGCACCATGAGCTGGAAGGTCGGAATGAGCGTCACCAGCCCCGGCAGCATCATCGTGCCGAGATACAGGAAGAAGACCCGGTCGCGCCCCGGCCATTCCAGCCGCGAGAAGCTGAATGCGGCCAGCGCGCTCGTGAAGACCTGCAGGATCGTCACCCAACCCGCGACCACCAGGCTGTTCGCCGCGAAGCGCAGGAACGGGATGACCTTGAATACCTCCGGATAGTTGCTCCAGCGCACGGCCCCCGGCAGCCACTCGGGATCACCCGACTCGGCCAGGGACTTGAAACTCGTCAGCAGCATCCAGACGAACGGCGCGATCATCAGCAGGCTGAGCACCGCCAGCAGCAGGGACAGACCCGGCCCCGAGCGCGGGGCCTGGTACGGGGAGTTGCGGGCCGGTTCAGTCATTGGCGGAGCGGTTGCCGAAGCGGAAGTTCAACAGCGAGAGGATGAAGACGAGGGCGAATAGCACCCAGGCCGCCGCCGAGGCGTAGCCCAGCCGGCCGGTTTCAAAGCCCTCAATGTAGATGAAATAGCTCAGAGTCGTGGTGGAACCCGCCGGGCCGCCCATCGTCATGACCCGCGCCATCTCAAACCCGCCCTGCAAGCCGTAGATGATCCCCATCACGCCGATGAAAAACGTGACCGGCGCCAGCTGCGGCCACGTGATGTGCCAGAAGCGCTGCAGCGATGAGGCCCCGTCCATGTCGGCCGCCTCGTAGAGCTCGGGCGGGATGTTGCTCAGACCGGCCAGGTAAAGGATCATGTTGTTGGAACCGATAGCGGCCCACAGGCCCATGCCCATGATCGCCGGCTTCGCCCAGTCATAGTCGCCCAGCCAGTTGGGCGGCGTCAGCCCCGCGACCGCGGCGGCTGGCAGCTCCGGCCCCCACGCCACGCCCACGGCAAACAGCAGCAGCAGCGGCACCAGGCCGAGCGCGAGGGCAATCTCCGCGCTCAGTCCGGTGTCGAGCGCACAGACCGGACCCCAGCGGCGCGGGCGGCGCAGTATCACCACCGCCGCCACGGTCACGCCGGCCGCGGCCAGGCCCAGCGCCAGGCCGGGCGAAAGGCCGAGCCAGCGCAACTGGAAGACCTGCGGCAGCGCCAGCATCGCCAGGCCGGTGATCACGGCCACTGCGCCGGCACTGGCGTCGTCCCAGTGCTGCCGCAGCCGCCAAAGCTGCCAGAGCGACACCCCGGTGGCCAGCAGCGCGCAGGCCAGCGGCAAACCCCAGCTGAACACCGCCGGGACGCTCCGGACCACGGCCGCGAA
>QQNC01000163.1 GCA_003402695.1 Verrucomicrobiota bacterium
CCAGCCCGCTCTTCTACGCCTCCAGCGCCCTCGTCATCGCCGGCGTCGCGCTCGTGGTCTTCTCCGCCCCCACCCCGCTGCCCCCGGACGTGGAATAGCCCGCCTCATCGAGGCGGTCGGAGCGAGGAGCAGGGGGCAAGGAGCAAGAAGCAAACGGGAGAAAGCTGTCCACGATCAGAATCCTGTGTTTTCTCCTGCTCCCTGATCCCTGCTCCCTACTTCCTCCTCTCTGCCCCCTGAAAGATTCTGGATATCGCTGAAGCCCCCGACAAACTCCCGCTGGATTCTCCGCCAACGTAAGCAGATCACGCCCATGCCCATCCCCCGCCGCCAGTTCCTCAAAAACAGCCTTGGTCTCGGCGCTCTCCTTGCCCTGCGCGGCACCGGTCGTGCCGCCGAGCTGATCGCGCCCACCTCCGTCACCGCGCCCCGCGGCCTGCTCTTCGACCCTGCCGACCTGCCGCGCCTCCGCGCCAACGTACAGCGCCCGGAATTCCGCGAGTTCTGGACGTTCATGACCCAGGTGGATTTCGCCGCGGAGGAGAAATTCCTGAACCACGAGCTGCATTTCGCGAACCACGTTGTCGATCTGGCCCGCGCCCAGGTCATCATGCAGCGCTCGGCGTTCGTGCATCTGCTGTTTCCCGATGCCCGGCATCTCGCCCTGGCGCGCACCGCCCTCGCCAAGATCCTGGGCTATCCGCGCTGGGACTGGCTGCGCGACAGCCAGCAGCGTCCGGTCGGCGTCATGCGCGGCGGCGGCACCTGCATCGCCCTCGCCCTCGCCGCCGAATGGCTCGCGGCCGACCTGAGTTCCGCGGAACAGGCCGCCATCACCGCGCGCATGGGCAACGAAGGCGCCCCGGCCCAATACCGCGGGTTGCACGACATGACCCACCACACCGAGGTCGGCCCGTGGAGCCTCGAGCCCGGCGAGGAGGGCCTGCCGCCCATGAGTGTGAGCAACTGGCCCACCATCCTCGACGACACCAATCTCCGCATCACCTGCACCGCCGGCCTCGCGGCGGCCACCTGCCACCTGTGGGGCCGCCATCCGGAGGCCCCGAAGTGGCTCGAGATGACCCGCAGCAGTCTGCAGCTCTACGCCTCCCGCCTGCCCAAGGACGGCTCGTTCCCCGAGGGCATCGGTTACTGGGACTACACGTTCACCCACTACACCCTGGCCCTCGAGCTCCTCCGGCGGAAACTCGGCGTGGATGAGCGCGCGCTGGTGGATTTTCCCGCGCAGGCTCGCTACGCCCTCGAGATGAGCATGCCGACCGCCGGTCATCCCGACGACTGCATCAGCATCGGCGATGCCGCCACCGCCGCCGGGGCCGTGCCCCTGATGTGGATCGCCCGCGAGTTCCGCGACACCGGCGCCCAATACCTCGCGCTCCAACCGGGTGCGGTCCGCTCCTCCTGGCTGACCTGTCTGGCCGCCATCTGGTATGATCCGGCCGTACCCGCCAAGCTGCCGGCCACGGCCCTGCTCGACCGTCAGACGGACCTGGGGATCATCATCTCCCGCACCGGCTGGGAAGAGAAGGACACCGTCGTGACCCTGCGCAGTGGCCGCCCGGTGAATCACGAGCACGCCGACCGCAACAGCGTCATTTTCAAGGCCCACGGCGAGCGGCTCTTCAACGATCCGCTGCACGCCAATTACTCGACGAAGGACCCGAAATGGCTGCTCCGCCAGACCGAGGCCCATACCGCCGTGCTGATCAACGGCCAAGGCCACATCTACCACGACGGCCGCGACGGGGTGAATTCCTCGACCGCCGACGCCGCGATCCAGGACTACCGCACCGGGCTCAACTGGATGGCCGTCACCAGTGACGCGGCCGGTGCCTACCACCGTGCCGGCCTGCCGGCGAAGCTGGTGCAGCGCACGCTCGTTTACGTGAAGCCCGACGTGCTCGTGATTTTCGACCGCATCTTCCTGACCGACCCGCTGCCCGTGTCGGCCCGCTTCCAGGTGTTCAACGAAGATGGCGCCGGCCAAGTCTCCGTCGAAGGCGCGACCTTCACGATTACCCGCCCTCACGCCACGCTGCGCGCCCGGGTCGTCACCGCCACCCCCAGCACGCTGGCCACCGGCAAGCTCGCGCTGCCCGCAAGCGGCGGGGTGTATCCTTTTGCCGAAATCCGCTCCGCCGCGGCGCTCGAGCACTCGCTGCTCACCGTCTGCACCGCCGCGCCCGAGGGCGAGGGTCATGGCAATCTCCACGTAACCTCCGGCTCGGGCGCTTGGGATATCACGGGGACGCATCGCGGGCAGAACGTGGTGGTGCGACTCATTGCCGCCGGCAAGGGCGCGCCGGTCATCGTGCTCTGATCCGGACCCCGGCAGACGATATTTCGCAGCCATGGCCTCTCTGCCCGTCGTCAAAATCGGCTGCATCAAGTCCGCCGCCGCCGCGCGCACCGCTGTCACCCACGGCGCCTCCGCCTAGGTGGAGGCGCAGGGCTTCGACCTCTGCAGCAGCGTGCGGACGAACGACGTGCGCAACGAGGCCAAGCTCGCGGCGTTTTCCCCGCGGTCCGCGCCTTGAAATAGTCGGCCGCCCCGCCCGATTTGCCTTCGCAAGACGGGGCAGCCGCGCTTGGCTCGCCCTGCTTTCCCCATGCACGTCTACCATCTTTCACCCCGTGGCCGCGACTCGGCGCCCGGCTCCCTTACCCGCCCCTGGGCCACGTTGGCCGGCGCCCGTGACAACCTCCGCCAGCTCCGCGCCGCCGGCAAGCTGTCCGACCCCGTCACGGTGCAGGTGCACGCCGGCCGCTATGAACAGGCCGAGATGCTCGTATTTGACCAGACCGACTCGCACACGCGCTATGCCGCCGCGCCCGGCGCGTCGCCGGTGTTCGACGGCGGCGAAAAGCTCACCGGCTGGAAGGTGGGCACGCGCAATGGCCGGACCGAGTGGACGCTCGATCTGCCCGACGTCGTGGCCGGCAAGCGCTACTTCCGCTCGCTCTTCGTCAACGGCCGACGCGCGCCCCGCGCCCGCCTGCCAAAATTCTCCCCGGACGAAAAAGGCACCAAGAACGTTTTTCACATCGGCGATATCCTCGAGCCGGAGAAGGTCGGCCTGGGCGACGGCCGCGACACGTTCAAGCCGAAGCCCGGCGACGTCTCCCCTGCGTGGGCCTCGCTGCCCGACGCCGAGTTCGTGCTGCTGCACTACTGGATCGAGGAGCGCCTGCCGAAGCCCGCGCTCAACCCGCGCACCGGCTGGCTGAGTTTCGCGCGCCGCTCCGCGTTCACCCTGTACGAGGCCTACGTCAATTCCGCCGGCGGACGTAACTTCGCCCGTTACTACATTGATAATCTCTTCGAAGCGCTCACCGAGCCCGGCGAATGGTACCTCAGCCGCGAGACCGGCCGGCTCTACTATCTGCCGCGTCCCGGCGAGACCCCCGCCAACACCGCGATCTACGCGCCGCGCCTGCACACTTTTATCCGGGCCGGTGGCAAACTCTTCGGCGAGACCGGCGACCGCCTCGATGTCTTTGGCACGCTGCCCGTGCGCGGTCTGGAGTTCTCCGGCCTCACCTTCCGTCACGCCGACTGGTATTCGCCGCTGACCGAGGCGCACATCCTCGGCCACTTCCTGCTCGAGGGGAACGATGCCCCCATCGGGGGCAGCCCGCAGGCCGCCATCGCGGTGCCGGGCGCGCTGACGTTCCGCGCTGCCCGCGACTGCGCCGTGACCGACTGCACGATCGAGCTGGTCGGCCTGTACGGCCTCGAATTCGGGCCTGGCTGCCGCGAATGCTCCGCCATCGGCAATGACCTGCACGACCTCGGCGCGGGCGGCATCCGCGCCGGCGGCGCCGACCTCGACGGTTTCGCGGAGCGCCGCACCGGCAATCTCCGGATCACCGACAACCACATCCACCATATCGGCCGGATTTTCCACCAGGGCATCGGCGTGCTGCTCGCCCATGCCGCCGATTGCGTCGTGGCGCACAACCACATCCATGACACGTGCTACACCGGCATTTCCACCGGCTGGACGTGGGGGTTCCGCGATACGATCAGCTGCAACAACCGGATCGAGAACAACCACATCCACCACATCGGCGCCGGCATCCTGAGCGACATGGGTGGCATCTACACGCTCGGTATCCAGCCCGGCACCGTCCTGCGCGGGAACCACCTGCACGACATCTACTCACACGACTACGGCGGCTGGGGCGTGTACCTCGACGAGGGCAGCTCCTACATTCTCGTGGAGCACAATCTCGTCCACGACACGAAGGATGCCCCGTTCAACATCCACTACGGCCACGAGAACATCGTCCGGAGCAACATCTTCGCGCGCGGCAAGAACGCGCTCTGCTCCGTCTCGCGCATCGAGCCCGGGCATTTCAGCGCGAGTTTCTTCAACAACATCCTGCTCGGCCCCAGCGCGTCGCTCTACAAGGGCGGTTACAAGGGCAACATCGCATCCGGCGCTCTCGTCGCCAACGCCAACTGCATTTGGTTTCCCGGTGGCCCGCTCGCCCCGAGCCTGAACCCCGAGACACACCTCAAGGAGGGCAACCCGCACAAGCTCAGCTTTGCCGCGTGGAAAAAGGCCGGACACGACCAGCTCACGATCGTCGCCGACCCGAAACTCACCGAAGGCAAACGGACCTGGCGGCTCGCGAAAAACTCCCCCGCCCTGAAACTCGGATTCGTACCCTACGACTGGTCGAAATCCGGCGTGCGGCCCAAGGCCAAGCGCATCGCCTACGTTTAGGCCGCCCGCATGCGTTTCATTCATCATCTCTCGCTGCCGTCCCGAGACTTGAAACGCTCGGCCGCGTTCTACGACCCGGTGATGAAGGCGCTGGGCTACAAGCGGGTGTACACGCATGAGCGGGTCATCGGCTACGGCCTCGTCAAAAACCAGGACCAGTTCGCCCTCCGACTGCGCAAGCGGGAGAAGATCATGACGGGCGACGGCTTCCACCTCGCCTTCGTCGCACGCTCGCGGAAGGCCGTGGATGCATTCTACAAGGCCGCGCTGAAACACGGCGGCAAGGACAACGGCGGTTCAGGCCTAAATCCCGAATACGGCAAAAACTACTACGCGGCCTTTGTCTTCGACCCCGACGGTTACCGCATCGAAGCCGTCATCAACGGCCGGAGCTGAGTCATCCAATCCCTCTCGCGGAAACGCGATTATCCCGCTCCCGTGACTTCCGCTCTTCCGCCTCTCCGCGACCGGCTCATCCGCTGGGCGAATCAAAACTCCGGCAGCGACAACCTCGCCGGTCTCGCCGCCATGCTCGGTCTGCTCGAGGCCGACTTTGCCGCCCTGCCCGGCGTGAAGACCGAGCGGGTCCCCTGCGCCAACACCGCCGCGCAAGCCCTCCGTGTGCGCTACCGGCCGGAGGCGCCACACCAGGTGCTGCTGAGCGGGCACTTCGACACCGTCTACAGCGCGGATAATCCCTTTCAACGCTGCGAACTCGTGGATGACCGCACCCTCCGCGGACCCGGCGTCACCGACATGAAGGGTGGGCTCGTCGTGATGCTCGCCGCGTTGCAGTCCTACCTCGCGTCCACCCCGCCACCCACCCTCGGCTTCGAGGTGCTGCTCACCCCCGACGAGGAAACGGGTTCCTTCGGCAGCGCGACCTTGTTCGCGGAGGCGGCGAAGCGCCACCGGCTCGGGCTCGTCTTCGAGCCCGCCCGGCCCAACGGCAACCTCGTACAATCGCGCAAGGGCACCGGCAACTTTGTCGCCACCACCCGCGGCCGCGCCGGTCATGCCGGCAAGTCCCCCAGCGACGCGCGCAACGCCATCGCCGCCCTCGCGGAATTCCTGGTCGGCGCCCATCGCATCCCCGCGGAAATGCCGGGCGTCCTGCTCAACATCGGCCTCATCCGCGGCGGCAGCGAAGCCACCAATGTCGTGCCCGATTTCGCCCAGGCCCTGCTCGACGTGCGCATCACGCGCACAGTGGAG
>QQNC01000164.1 GCA_003402695.1 Verrucomicrobiota bacterium
CTTTCCGCCGGTCCGCGACTCGCCGCAGCCCTGCAATTCGGATGGATCGCGGCTGGCTGGACCGCCGCGGCCAATGTCGGCACCCTGCTCGCCCTCTGGCTTTTTGCCCGGACCGGCAGTGCCGGCCTCGTGCCCGTCGTGGCCTTGCTTTGCCTCGGACAGCTGCTGCCCAGTGCGCTGACCGCGTGGCACGTTACCCGCCGGCTCGGCTGGTCCGGCCCCTCGCCGGCAGACTCCGCCACGGTCGGCCAAATCTGGCAGGCGGGTAAAAAATTCGCGGCACCCAACCTCGCCGGCGCCCTGCTGACCGCCGCCGCGCCCGCGGCCGTCGCGCGGTTCGGCGGCTATGACGTGAGTGCCGCGTTTTCCGTGCTGCAGCGGCTCTTCGGCACCGTCCAGCAGGCACACGCCATCGCCCTGGCTCCGCTGTGGCCGGCGTGGGCCGAGGCCGCCGGGCGCGGTGAGCTTCCGTGGGTCCGGCACTCGTTGCGGCTGGCCTTGGTTTTCACGGCCGCGCTCTGCGCCGGGCTGGCCCTCGTGGCCGCCGGCCTGGCGCCGATCATCCATCTCTGGCTCGGCGCCGGCGCGGCCGTGCCGGGCGCCGTCACTGCGTGGCTGGTCGCAACCTGGATCAGCGCCGCCATGTTCGGCCAGACGCTGAGTTATTTTCTACTGGGACTCGGCCGGCTGGAGCGGGTGGCGCTGCCGGTCGCGGCGGCCCACATCTGCACCCTCGCGGCGGTGGGTGGGCTCGGAAGCTATTTTGGCGGCACCGGCGTGGTCGCGGCGCTCGCGGCTGGCGCCACCTTCGGCGCACTGCCGTTGTTCTTCCGCGCCAGTGTGGCGGCGGCACAGGATCTGGCCCGGAAGAATTCGACGCCCGGCGCGACTGCCGTCATCCTCTGAGCATGTTCAACCGGGCCCGGCATCATTTCATCGCGTGGCTGCTGGAGCGCCACCCGCAGGTCTGGTTCCGCTGGAAAAAGATCGGCAAGCACCGGCTCTGCACTGACCGCGGCTTCCTCGCGCTGCAGGCCCAGAGCCTCCGCGAGGGCGAGGGCCTGCAGGTGCTCGAGGAACGCTATAACCTCTGGATTCTCACGCAGAGCGTGGCCCGCCTGCCCGGCGCGCTCGCCGAGGTCGGCGTGTATCGCGGTGGCAGCGCCAAGTTCATCGCCGCTGCCAAGGGCGGCGCCGACCTGCACCTCTTCGACACCTTCGCCGGCATGCCCCCCGTCAATTCCGCGACCGATGGCGCCTTCCGGGAAGGCGAATCGGGCAACACGAGCGTCGAACACGTCCGGGCTTATCTCGCGACCTATCCCGCCGTGTACCTGCACCCGGGATTTTTTCCCGCGTCGGGTGCGATCCTCGAGCGCGAGTCCGGACTGCGCTTCAAGTTCGTCCATCTCGACGTGGACCTGCTGGCCTCGACGCGCGACGCCCTGGCGTGGTTCTACCCGCGGATGGTGCGCGGGGGACTGATCGTCACCCACGATTACAGCGACACGACCGTGCCGGGCGTGAAACGCGCGTTCGACGAGTTCTTCCTCGATAAGCCGGAGACGGTGGTGCCCCTGTGGTTCACGCAGGCCGTGGTCACCAAGCTCTGACGCCCGCGATGCATCTGCTGATCCTCAAGGTCAACCACCTCGGCGACAACGTGGTCTTCCTGCCGGTGGTGCAGACGCTCCGCCGGTTGTACCCGGACTGGCGCCTGACGGTCGTCACCGCCCCGCAGGTCGCGGCATTGTATCAGGCGGACGTGGCGGAGAGTGACCTGCTGCTAGTCAGGCCGGATCGGTTCAACACCGCGTGGAAGCGGCCGTGGGAACTGGTGTCGTGGGCCGCCCGGCTCAAGGCGCGGCGCTTCGATGCCGCGCTGGTGAGCTACGATCAGGGCAGCGTGGCCCACGGGCTGGCGAAATTCACCGGCGCGCCGATCCGCGTCGGTGCCGCCAATCTGAAAATCCGCCTGCGCAATACCCTCACGTCGGAAGTGGCGCTCGCGCCCGGATGGAGCATGGCGCGATGGAACTGGGAAACCGCGCGCGCGCTCGTGACCCGGCTCGACCCGACCAACCGCTGGCCCGCCGAACCTCCCGCACCCAATCTCGACCATCTGGTCAGTGAAATCCAGCCGGCGCCCGGCCGGATCGTGATTCATGCCGGTTCCAAGCAGGTCCACACGCGGTGGCCCCTGGAGCGCTTTGTCGCGCTAGCGGACCGGTTGTCGCGGCAGTTTGATGTGAGCTGGATTGATACGCCCGAGACCTCCAGCGCCGCCCTGGCGCGCGGGGTTGCCCGGCCTGAGACCCGGACGCTCGCGGAGCTGGTCAAGGCAATCGCCGGCGCCCGGCTGTTCGTCGGCAACAACTCCGGGCCGATGCATCTGGCCTCCGCCCTCGGCACGCCGGGCGTGGTGATCAGCGGGCCCTCGGCCTACGCATGGGATCCCGCCTGGAATGCGCCGCGGTTTCAAATCCTACGCACTCCGGGCCTCGCCTGCCTGCCGTGCGAGCAGGGACCCTTTTCACCCGGGCGTTGCCTCCATGCCGCGGAACCGATGGCCTGCATGCAGCGCTGGTCGGTCGAGTCCGTCGAAGCCGCCTGCCGGGCGGCCCTCGCGCGGACCGCGGAAAACCTCTGAGCCCATGAACCCCTCCCATCGTACCGTACTGGTGGCCGCCGTGGGGGCGCTGGCGGCGATCATCATGGGCTTCGGCATCGCCGATGAGCACCTGCTGTTCAGCCTGCTCGTGGTGGGCGTGCTCCTCTGGGCGACCATGGAATGGGTCCGCGGTGCCCTGCCCGAGGCCTGGCTGATGGCGTGGGCGGTCTTCGGGTACATCGTGGGCAACCGGGGCTTTGCGCAATTCAGTCTGTCCGCGGATGTGCCGCTGCTGCCCGCCGAGGCCGTCCTGCTCGTCGCCGTGCCCGCCATGGCCGCGCGCATGGCGTTTGGGCAGGCGCAGGCGGTGTTTCGCGACGGCCTCAATTATGCCCTGCTCGCGTGGATCTTCCTCGGCACCGCGCGGCTGCCGCTGGACTTCGCCGCGCACGGGTTTTACGCGCTCCGCGATTTTGCGATGGTGTACTACGCGGGGTTTTTCTTCCTGGCCCAAGCCTGCGCCGGCCATGCGACCTCGGTCCGGCTGCTGCGGTCGACCCTGACCGTGACTTTTGTCGTGCTGCCCGTAATCGCCGCCATCGAGCAGCTCGCCCCGGGTTTCTTTTTCGTCCATTTCACGTTCCGCGGCATCCCCTTCGTCTTTCACAAGAGCGACCTGCTTGCGGCGTACCTCGCCGCCGGATTTTTCTGGCTCTGGACCCGCTACGAGAAAACCCACGTGAAGCTCTGGCTCGTGCCCGCGGCCGCCAGCCTGCTGATGCTCGGCACCACGGCCTCGTCCCGCGCCGCGCTGGTCGCGCTCGTGCTGGTGACGGTGATGTGGCTGGCCGCCCGGCGCTGGCGCATCGCCCTGGCGCAGACGCTCATCGTCGGGGCCGCGGTGAGTGCGGTGATTTTCGTTGCCGCCCTGAGCAACCGGAACCTCCAGCAGACGGCGGTTTACTCGACCTACGAGCACGCCCTCTCGATCTTCGACCTGCGCGGCACGGGGACCTACGTCAACGAGGAGAGTGGCAATCCCGGCCAGAACAACCGCTTCCGGCTGACCTGGTGGAACACGGTTTCGCGCGATGTCATGGCGCAAAACCCCGTCTTCGGCCTCGGGTTCGGCTACGATTTGGCCGCCCGCTTCCTCGTCGAGTATGAGCTGCTCGGCGCCGAGGATTTCACCACCCGCAGCCCGCACAGCATGATCATGTCCGTGTTCGGCCGGATGGGCGCGGTGGGGTTGGCGCTGTGGCTGGCAGTGGCCGTCGGCATGGGTGCCCTGACCAAGCGCTGCTTCCAAGTGGGCGATTCCGATGCCCTCGGCTTCATCTGCATCGCCTGGGTGCTCTGGTTCAGCGCATGCGTCGGCGTCGTGCTCGAGGGCCCGATGGGCGCGGTGGTGTTCTGGACCGCGCTCGGCCTGGCCAACCGCCACCTCGCGGAGTTACAGGCGGACGAAGCCATCCCCGTTGCGGACTTGCAGCCGGCCCTCCCGGCGGATGAAGTCGCCGCCTCGCCGTGAACCTACCCTCGCCCACCGATTACATCAGCGTCTTCAAAACGACGACGCGCGGGCGCTGGGATGCGGTGACGCCGCTGGCGATCGTCGGCCTGAGCCTGTTCAGCGTGGCTTTCATCTACAGCGCGCAGCTGACGGTGCACGGCAACAACTGGATGACCCAGATCGTCTGGCTGGCCACCGGGGCGGCGATCTACATCGGGGTCTCGCTCGTGGACTACCGCTTCTGGCTGAGCGTCTCGCACTGGTTTTACGCGCTGTGCATGATCACGCTGGTGCTCGTCCTGCTGCCGGGCATCGGCACCACCGTCTATGGCTCCCAGCGCTGGATCAACCTCGGGTTCTTCTCCTACCAGCCGTCTGAGACCGCCAAGATCGCCGTCCTGCTGATGACCGCCAGCCTGCTGGTCCGGTCCGAGATCGGCACCGTCCAGCAGTCCCTCGGGGTGCTGGGGAAATTGGCCCTTGCGGTGGGTGCACCCGTGCTCTTGATCTTTTTACAACCCGACTTGAAGTCGGCGATCGTGTTCCCCCCGATGGTCTTTTCCATGCTCTATGTCTCGAAGCTCTCCACGCGGTTTTTCGCGGCGGCTTTGGGCGCTTTTCTGCTCATCGTAGGCGTCGTGGCGGTGGATACCTGGAGTTACAAGAGCTTCATGGAGTCGCATAACTACTCCTACATGAACGACAAGGGAAACTACGAGGCGCAGTCTTGGATCCCCCTGCACGATTACCAGCGCAACCGCATCATTTCGCTTATCTGGCCCGACAAAATCGACCCGATGGGCGTGGGCTGGAACCAGCGCCAGTCGCTCATTTCCGTCGGCTCGGGCGGTCTCACTGGCAAGGGCTGGACCGAGGGCACGCAGGCCCAGCTCGGCTACCTGCCCCGCTCGGTCGCACACAACGATTTTATCTTCTCGGTCATCGCCGAGGAAAAAGGATTTCTGGGAAGCCTCACGGTTCTCGGCCTGTTTGGTCTGGTGTTGTTCAACGGCATACGCATCGCGGGCCTCGCCCGCGATCGCTTCGGCACCCTGCTCGCCATCGGCGTCACGGTGCTGTTTGCGGTGCATGTGTTTTGGAATATCGCCATGACCATCGGGCTCGTGCCCATCACGGGCATACCGCTTCCCTTTATCAGCTACGGTGGCTCCTTCGTGCTTAGTTGCTGCTTGCTGCAAGGACTGGTCCAGAGCGTCTATCGCTTCAGGAAGGATTTCGCATGAAATCGCTTCTTCGCGCTACCGACCGCTCTGCCGGAATTTCCTGCGCCGCGACTGCCGCACCCCGGGGCCCCGTGAAACCAACCCACACCACCCGCCATGAGCGATTCCTCCCCCCCCACACCCGGTGTTCCGCCGGATGTCGCCCAAAAATATGACGCCGAGCTCGTCAATCCCCCGCCCGCCACTTCGGGCGCACCCATCAGCGCCACGGAACTGAAAGCCGGCGCCGCCGAGCGCGCCACGCAGCGTCCGTTGCTGCAGAAGATCCTGTCGGTCTTCAAAAAGGAGAAGGGCTCGTACCGCGAGCTCATCATCAATTCCGAGCCCCTCGAGAAGCGCGTCGCGCTCCTCATCGACGGCCGTCTCGAGAAGTTCGAGATCGAGCGCGAGTCCGACAACCGCATGGTCGGCGGCATCTACAAGGGCCGCATCAAGAACCTCGACCCGGGCCTCAAGGCCGCGTTCGTCGACATCGGCTACACCAAGAACGCGTTCCTCCATTACTGGGACATGCTCCCCGCCGCCGCCGACTCCTCCGTCGAGGTCGTGCGCGTGAACAAGAAGAAGAACGCCCCCGCCCGCGGCGCCGAGCCCAC
>QQNC01000165.1 GCA_003402695.1 Verrucomicrobiota bacterium
GGGCTTCTCACAGAGAATGTGCTTCCCCGCCTCGGCGGCCTTCACCGCCCACTCAACGTGCTGCGGGTGCGGGACGGCGATGTAGACGGCCTCGACTTCGGGGTCGGCGAGCAGCGCCTCATAGCTGCCATGGGCGCGCGGGTGGCCGTTGGCGGCCGCGAATTTCGCGGCGCTGGCCGGCGTGCGGCTCCCCACCGCCACCAGGCGGCTGTTTTCGGCGCGGGCCAGACCCTGCGCAAAAATCCCCGCGATGCGGCCCGTGCTCAAGATTCCCCAGCCAAGCTTTTTGGTCATGTCCGGCCAAACTAGGTGACTCCGCGCCGCCAATGCAATCACGCCGATGCCCCGATCCCGCGTAACCCAATAGGTTACACTCAATCACGCCGCATGGCGCACTCCGCGACAGAGGGCCAGTGTAACCTATTGGGTGACACTGGATCGCGGTTCACCGGGGGCGAGGAGTGAGGGTTGCGTCGGTGGGTCGCATCGGTTGAGGCTGGGGCATGCCGCTCACCAAGGCCGGACTCCAGCGTCTGCGCTCCCTGCGCGAAAAGAAGCACCGCGAGGCGCTCGGGCTCTTCGTCGTCGAGGGCGAAAAGGTCGTGGCCGAGCTGCTCGCGGCCGGTTTTCCATTCGAGGAGATCTATGTGGTGAAGGCCGGGGACGGGGCGCCCGCGCCTCGTTTCGCCATCCCCGCAGCGGGGGCGCCGCGGCTCCAACCGATCGAGATCACCGCCGAAGAGATGGCCCGCGCCAGTCATTTTCCCGCCCCCTCGAGCGCACTCGCGGTCGGAAAAATCTCCCGCGCCCCCCTCGCGGACGGCGCGCTCGACCGCGGGCTCACTCTGGCGCTCGATGGCGTACAAGACGCCGGCAACGTCGGCACCCTCCTCCGCATTGCGGACTGGTTCGGGCTCGACCGCGTGGTGCTGTCGCCGGACTGCGCCGACCTGTTTCACCAGAAGGTCATCAATGCCAGCATGGGCTCGTTCGCCCGCGTGTCCGCCCACACCGCCGATCTGCCAGTCGTGTTGGCCGCGACGAAGGTCCCGGTTCTCGGCTGCGACCTGACCGGGGACGATGTCCATGGCATGTCCGCGCTGCGCGACGCCGTGATCGTCGTGGGCCGCGAGGGCTCGGGCCTGTCGGCGGCGGTGAAAAAATGCGTGACGCGCTTCGTCACCATCCCGCGTTTCGGCGGAGCCGAGTCCCTCAACGCCGCCGTCGCCGCCGCCATCGTGTGCGACAACCTCCGGCGATCGGCCAAAGTCTGAGTCTCACACAGAGACGCGAAGCCGCGGAGGGATCGAGCTTTGCAGCTCCGCGTGAAGCCCTCCGTTGGTCCGCCCTCAGTCCTTGCCCATCTTCTTCTTCGAGCCGCCGCCGGTGTGCAGCGCCATGCCGGCCATCATGCCGATCGCGAACACGCCGAAAAAGATCAGCGCTGCCTGGGCATGGAGGGGATTCTTGGCCGTGGTCCCGGCGATCGGAAAGTTGAAGTCGATCACCTGCAGGTTGTTCATGCCCACGTAGAGCACGATGAACAGCATCGCGAGGAACCAAAGGGTCTTGAGGAAAGCCTTCATGGCCCGGCACCTTGGAGAACTCCCGCCCGCTTGGCGAGTATTTGCCGCGGAGACCTGACACAGGATTCTAACCGGAGGGAACAGGGGAAACAGCGAGAGGATTTCGAGCTCCTCCTCCGCTCACTCCGCTTCCTCCTGCAAAACGGCTCGGTTCGACCGCTCCCACGCCTTCGCCCGGAGCGCGCGCGGCGCGACCCCGAGCACCGCACCGACCGCAAGCAATGAAACGCCTCCTCCGGGCTTAGCCTTTGGGGTAAGTTTCAGCGGCTGATGACTGGCAGGAGACATGGTTATGTGTTAACGGATATCCTCCATACTGCATGACCCCCGCCACCCTCGACACCCCTTCCCTCGTCAGCGTTACCGGCGGCTTTGCCGGCACCCGCCACGGCACTTTTCCGAAGGTCCGCCCGCCGGGCTATTTTTCACCCGACGCCGACCCGGCCGCCGTGAAGGCGTTCTTCGAGGCCAACGGCTACCTCGTGCTTGAGAACGGGTTCACCCCCTCCGAGGTCGAGGCGCTCAAGCGCGAGACGACCCTCATCTGCCGCGGTGAGCGCGGCGAACTGCCGGACCACCCCAAGGCCGCGCCCACCGAGTCCGACGCCGACGTCCTGCAGCGGTTCCTCTGCATCCATTTCCCGCACAAGTGCTCTGAGGTGATGCTGGCCACCGTCCATAGCGCGCCCACGGTGAAGACCCTGACCACGATCATCGGCCCGAACGTGAAGTGCATGCAGTCCATGCTCTTCATCAAGTCCTCCGGCAAGCCCGGCCAGGCCTGGCACCAGGACGAGGACTACATCCCGACGCGGGACCGCTCGCTCACCGGCTCGTGGATCGCCCTCGACCGTGCCACCCAGGAAAACGGCTGTCTGTGGGTCGTGCCCGGCTCACACCGGCACGGCATCCTCTGGGAGCAGCGCTGGCATGCCGACCGCCGCTTCGACTGCGCGCAGGAGTCCGTGGATTTCCCGTACACCGACGAGCAGTCCATCCCGGTTGAGGTCGAAGCGGGCTCCGTCGTGTTCTTCAACGGCTACCTCCTCCACCGGTCGCTGCCCAATCGCGCGCCACAGGGCACCTACCGGCGCTCGCTGGTGAACCATTTCATGAGCTGCGAATCGCACCTCCCCTGGGGCAAGACCCCCGAGGGCGAGCACAACGCGCATTATGATTATCGCGATATCATCATCGTCGCCGGCAAGGACCCGTATGCCTACCGCGGCTACACCAGCATCCAGACGCCGAGCGTCCGCCCCAGCGGCCAGGGCGGCTGCGACAAGTGGGGCGGCAAGGGCCACGAGTACTCCGAAAACCCGCCGCCGCGGCCGGTGGGAAAATTGTAGGGCGGGATCGCTGATCCCGCCTGTAGGTTGCACGCCAGCGCTCAACCCACGAAAGGCTGCTGCGCGCGGAGCGCCCGGCCCACCCACGGAAAGGGCGGGTCAAAGACCCGCCCTACTCCAGTCAAAGAGGCCCGGCTCAGCTTACGCCTTCTTCTTCGCCTCGATCCAGGCGCGCACGTTTTCCTCGAGGATGTCGAGCGGCACCGCGCCGTCTTTCAGCACCACGTCGTGAAACTCGCGCACGTCGAACTTGCCGCCCTGCGCCTTCGTGCCGCCGAGTTCCTTCGTCGCCAGCTCGCGCAGCTCCAGGATCTTCAGCATGCCGATTTTGTAGGCGGTCGCCTGGCCGGCCATGACGATGTAGCGGTTGGTTTCGGTCAGGATGTCGCGCTCGCTGTTCGGCGTGTTCGTGCGGAGCCAGTCCATCGTCTGCTGACGCGTCCAGCGCTTCGCGTGGAGGCCCGTGTCCACCACCAGCCGCGCCGCGCGCCAAAGCTCCATCGAGAGCCGGCCAAAGTTGGCATACGGGTCCGAGTAAAAACCCATCTCCTTCGGGATGCGCTCGCAGTACAGGCCCCAGCCCTCGATGTACGCGGTGTAGCCGCCAAACTTCCGGAACTTCGGGATGCCCGTCAGTTCCTGCGCCATCGCGATCTGCATGTGGTGGCCCGGGATGCCTTCGTGGTACGCCAGCGCCTCCATCTCGTACTTCGGCACTGAGTCCATCTGGTAGAGGTTCACGTAATAGGTGCCGGGCCGCGAACCGTCCGGCGCCGGGCGCTCATAAAACGCCCCGCCACTCTCACGCTCGCGGAACGGTTCGACGGCCTTCACGAAAATCATCGCCTTCGGCTTGGTGATGAACAGCTCGTCGAGGCGTCCGCGCATTGTGTCGATGATCTTGATCGCGCCCTCGAGATAGGCCGCCTTCCCCTCCGGCGTGTTCGGGAAATAGAACTGCTTGTCCTCGCGCATGTACTTGAAGAAAGCCGGCAGGTCGCCCTGGAAGCCGACCTGCACCTTCACCTGCTCCATCTCGGCGTGGATGCGCGCGACTTCCTTCAACCCGATCGCATGGATCTGGTCCGCAGTCAGGTCGGTCGTCGTCGTGCGGCGCAGCGCGTAATTGTAGTAGTCGGCGCCGTTCTCGAACTTCCACACGCCGTCGTCCGTCGTCGCGACCTTCTCCAGCGCCACCAGCTCAGCGATGAGCTCGTCATAGGCGGGCTTGACCGAGCCGGTCAGGGCCAGTTTTGCGCCGGCCACCAGCCGGTCCTTCGTCGCCTGGTCGGCGTCGGGCAGCTTCGCGACCTTCTTGGAAAAATCCTCCAGCAGCGTGCTGGGCTTGCCGGAGGTATCGAACGGCTCGCCGGTGATGATGTTCCTCGCCGAATCGATCACGAGCGGGAACACGAACTTGGGCGGGATGATGCCCTTCGCGCGGCGCTCCTCGAGTCCGATGACGAGCCCGTCAAACTTCGCCTTGATGCCGTTGAGCCGCGCGATGTACGCCTCGGCGTCCTTCACGTCGCCGATGCGGTGGATGTTGATCAGGAACGCCGGCGTGCCGGAGTGCACGCCGAACATCTGGTTCACCGGGTAGTTGTAGAGCCGCCATTTGAAGCCCTCGATGCCGCGCTCGGCGCGGCTGACGAACAGCCGGTAGCTCAGCTGCGTCTGGTGGTTCAGCGCCGCGAAATTGATCGTCTTCTTAAGTTCCGCGAAGTGCTCCACCGTCAGCGCGAGGTCCTCGGTCTGGTGCGCGTCGGAATCATCGTCCCACTTGTCCTGATCCTGCTTGATGCCGAGCTGCGACTCCATTTCCGGACTGCGGGCCACGGACTCGTTGAACACGCGCTCGAAAAACGCGTTGGCCTTGGCGGACTCAGCCGCGATCTGTTCCGGCGTGTACGTAGCGGCGCGGGTGGCACCGGCGAGCAGGGTAAACAGTACCGCCAGGGCGGCACGGGGGAGGAAGCGATTCATCCGGCCACCACACCGCCGCGCCTGACCGCGGGCAATGGCATTTTGGATGAACGGTCGAGGAGTGCCCGCGAAACGCGCGAAATGACGCGAATTCGGATGGAACGAATCGGGCAGGGTTTGGAATTCGCGCCATTTCGCGCGTTTCGCAGGAAAAATTCATGGATTGCGGTGGCGGTACTCCACCCCGAACCATGCCGCCCTCTTTTCTCCCCAAGCATGCCCACCGCCACTCTTGCCCAGCAGCGCGCCTTCTTTGAAACCTACGGTTTCCTCAAGCTCCCCGGTCTCCTGGCCAACGAGATCGCCGGCATCATCTCCGAGTTCGAGGCCGTGTTTCCCCAGGTCGGGCCCAACCCCGACGGCTCCAAGCGCCGTAACTTCGTGCCTTTCATTGACCAACGCCCGAGACTTTCCGCGCTGCTCGACCACCCCGGCCTCCTCGACGCCGTGGGCAACCTGATCGGACCCGACTTCAACTACGTCGGCAGCGACGGCAACTATTACACCGGCGACACCGGCTGGCACCGCGACAGCCTCTACCAGAGCAGCAGCTATATCAAAGTCGCGTTCTACCTCGACCGCGTGACCAAGGACACCGGCTGCCTGCGCGTCATCCCCGGCTCGCACCACGATGCCAACATCAAGCTCTTCGACGGCACCAGCACCGCCGAATCCGAGGGCAACTTCGGCGTCCACGGCCGCGACATCCCCCACTTCCCGCTCGAGAACGAGCCCGGCGATGTCCTCCTCTTCAACCACCGGGTCCTTCACGCCTCCTTCGGCGGCAGCATCTCGCGCCGCATGTTCACAATGAACCTCGGCCGGCGCGCGAAGGATCCCAAGGAAGTGGACGACCTCATCTCCTACCTCTCTTCCCACCTGCGCCCCCACGCGCCCACGCCCTACGGCCAGGCGATGCTGGAAACCGCCACCCCCGCCCGAATGATTCACCTCACCCAGCCCCAGCAATTCTGGGCCGTCGGCGGCGAGCAC
>QQNC01000166.1 GCA_003402695.1 Verrucomicrobiota bacterium
AGCTCCGACTCAGCCCTGAGGCGCGTGAGGGACAACGCGCTCCACCTTCCGTCATCTGCGCGGGATTCAGCCGCATGCGTATTGCACGGAGTGCCTGTCCGCCGTCGTTCATTCTGCACGAAACGGGGCCGGTCACTCGGGTCCCACTCGGCCATTAATATTTTTAAGTATATGCTGTTATGATAGTTGTGAATTAATCTAACGCTGTTGGCACGCTTCGAGGTAGGTACAGACCCCGTATCAGCCGATCTCTAACTCAACTAGTCTATCCTTATGTACTCTTCCACCTGCGCCCTCGGTACCCCGGTCAAGGCCCGGCGCGCCGCCGACAAAACCTCCAAGACGCCCAGCCCGTCTGCCCAAGAGGCCCTCATTGATGCCGGGCTGGTTCAGCGCTTCAACGCCGGCGAAGACGCCGCCTTCGTCCTGATCATGGAACGCTACCGCGCCAAGATTTTCACCGTGACCCTCGGCCTGCTCCGCAACCACGCCGACGCCGAGGAGATCACCCAGGACACCTTCATCCGCGCCCATCGCGGCCTCGCCCGCTTCCGCGGCGACTCCTCCCTCGCCACCTGGCTCTACCGCATCGCCGTGAACCTCGCGCGCAACCGCTACTGGTACTTCTTCCGCCGCCGCCGGCAGGACTCGCTCTCGCTCAACTGCGCCCTCAGCGAGGATAACACCGGCACCTTTTCCGACCTCGTCGCCGACGTCTCACCGGACCCGGCCCAGAAGGCCGCCACGGGCGAGTTCACCCAGCTGATCAACACCTGCATGGACAAACTCGACTCCCGCCACCGTGAAATCCTCACCCTGCGCAACGTCCTCAACCGTTCCTATGAGGAAATCGCCCAAGCCCTCAGCATCAATGTGGGCACGGTCAAGAGCCGCATCGCCCGCGCCCGCGAGAATCTCCGCGCCCTCCTCGCCGAGGCCTGCCCGGAGTTTTCGCCCGAGTCCTCCCCGGCCGACTGGTTCATCCCGACGCCCTCGTCCTACGGCCGCCCGACGATCGCCAGCGCCTGATTTTGTTCGTTGGTTTGGTTAGTGCGACAGGGCCACGCGGGAAATTCCTGCGTGGCCTTGTTTTTTTGCGCCGGCTCCCCTGAATGAGACCGCGTGCCTCCCGCCCTGAAAGTCTCCCCCCTGGCCGCGCGGCGTTTCATGCGCCGCGCCCTGCTGCTTGATGCCCCCGTGCCGGACATCGCCACCGCGCTCGCCCACCACGGCTACATCCAGATCGACCCCATCAACGTCTGCGGACGCATGCACGACCTCATCCTGCGCAACCGCGTCGCCGGCTACCGCGAGGGCGGTCTCATGCGCCATCTCCACGGCGAAACCTCGCCGCTCCCGGCGGCCAAACGCACTGCGTTCGAACACCACCACCCCGCGACCCACGTCCTCGTGGCCTTCACCCCCGACGCCTGGCCCCACCTGCTGGGCGCCATGCGCGGCCGAACCAAGATCCCCAGCGCCTGGTCGGGCAAGCTCACCCCGCGCGAGCGCGACCTCGCCACCCATATCCTCGGCGAACTCGCCACCCGTGGCCCGCTTTCATCCGAGCACATCGAGGACGACCGCCGCGGCCGCCGGGCCTGGGGCACCGCCACGCTCGCCAAAGCCACGTTACAGAAACTTTTCTTCCACGGGCGTGTGCTCATCGCCCAGCGGGACCACAACCGCCGCCTCTACGACCTCCCCGAGCGCATCCTCCCCGCCAAAATCCTCGCCGCCCCCGAGCCGTCCGCCGCCACCACCGCCCGCTGGAGCGTCCTGCTCAAACTCCGGCAGCGCCGCCTCACCTTGCTCAAACGCACCGAGCTCGCCCTCGTGACCGACGTCGTCCAGCCCGTCTCCATCGGCGCCGGCCCCACCTTGTATTGCTTGTCCACCGACCTCCCGCTCCTCCACGCCGCCGCCGCCGATTCGAAATTCGGGAATCGAAAATCGAAAATCAGCGCCAGCCTGCTGCTGGCGCCCCTCGACCCCTTGATCTACGACCGCGCCGTCAGCCGCCAGCTCTGGAATTTCGACTACACGTGGGAAGTTTACACCCCGCCTCACAAACGCACCCGCGGCTATTACGCGCTCCCCATTCTCTCCGGCCACGAGCTCGTCGGCCACGTGGACCCCAAGGCCGACCGCGACGCCAGAAAACTTCGCGTCGTCTCCCGCTCGGTCCGCCGCGGCCACTCGGTGGCCCCGGCCGTGCGCGCCCTCGCCCAATTTCTCAGTCTCTGCTGAACCCGCCCGATGCCAACCGCTGCCCCGCCCAATCTCGACCAACTGCTCAAGCGCACCTTCGGCTACGGCACCTTTCGCCCGCTCCAGCGCGAAATCATTGCGGCCACCCTCGCCGGCCAGGACGTCTTCGCCCTCCTCCCCACCGGCGGCGGGAAATCCCTCTGCTTCCAGCTCCCCGCCCTCGCGCGCCCCGGCCTCACCGTCGTCGTCTCGCCGCTCATCGCGCTGATGAAGGACCAGGTTGACGCCCTCCAGGCCAGCGGTGTCGCCGCCACCTTCCTCAACTCCACTCTCGGCGCCGATGAGTCGCGCGCCCGCCTGCGCGGCCTGCACCGCGGCGATTACAAACTCCTCTACGCCGCCCCCGAGCGCCTCATGCTCGAGGGCTGGGTCGAAAACCTACAGGCGTGGAACGTCGTCTCCATCGCCATTGACGAGGCCCATTGTGTCTCCGAGTGGGGCCACGACTTCCGCCCCGAGTACCGCCAGCTCGCCAAGCTCCGGACCGCCCTGCCCGGCGTGCCGTTCATGGCGCTCACCGCCACCGCCACCGGCCGCGTGCGCGAGGACATCATCACCCACCTGAAACTGCGCGCCCCGGCCACCTTCGTCGCCAGCTTCAACCGCCCCAACCTCACCTACCGCGTCATCCCCAAGGACCAGCCGCTCAAGCAGATCATCGACTTCGTCCGTCCGCGCGAACACGAGAGCGGCATCATCTACTGCGCCAGCCGCGCCGCCACCGAGCGCGTGGCCGAGGCTCTCGCCGGCCGCGGTTTCCTGGCCCGCGCCTATCACGCCGGCCTCACCGCCGAGGAACGCAACGGCAACCAGGAGAACTTCCTGCGCGATGACACCCGCATCATCTGCGCCACCATCGCGTTCGGCATGGGCATCAACAAGCCCAACGTCCGCTGGATCATCCACCACGACCTCCCAAAAAACATCGAGGGCTACTACCAGGAAACCGGCCGCGCCGGCCGTGACGGCCTGCCGGGCGACTGCCTCCTGCTCTTTAGCGCCGGTGACATCGCCAAGCAGACGCACTTCCTCGACGAGATCACCAACGAGCAGGAACAGCAGGTCGCCCGCGCCCAACTCCGCCAGATCGTCCACTACGCCGAGACCTCCGGCTGCCGCCGCGTCGAGCTGCTGGAATATTTCGGGGAGAAGTTTCCACTCGATAACTGCGGCGCCTGCGACAACTGCCTCGAGCCCCGGGCCACCTACGATGGCACCGTCGTCGCGCAGAAATTCCTCTCCTGCGTCTACCGCATCGCCCAGAACAGCCGCTTCGGCGTCGGGATGAACCACATCATCGAGGTGCTCACCGGCGCCGACACCGACAAGATCCGCCGCTGGGGCCACGACCGGCTCACCACCTACGGCATCGGCGGCGAACTCTCCCGCCCCCAATGGTCCGCCGTCGGCCGCGAGCTCATGCGCCTCGGCTTCGTCACCGTCGCCGAGGGCGAATATGCCACGCTCCAACTCACCGAGGAGGGCATGGCCCTCCTGCGGGCCCGCACGCCGCTCACGCTGACAAAGCCCATGGACCTGCCCAAGTCCAAGCGCGTCGTCCGTCGCGAAGGCGACATCGAGTGCGACGAAATCCTTTTCGAGCGTTTGCGCTCACTCCGCAAGAAACTCGCCGACGAGCGCAAGGTCCCCGCCTACATCGTCTTTGGCGACACCACCCTCCGCGCCATGGCCCGCTCGTACCCCGCCACGCCGGGTGCGATGGAGGGCATCCCCGGCCTGGGCGAAAAGAAACGCGCCGAATTCGGTGCCACCTTCGCCGCCGAGATCGCGAGCTATCTCAAGACGAACTCCAGACAGTCATTTAACTGACCCCAACGGCGGCCGCTTCAACCACACCGCCATCGACTGCAGTCCCCGGTTGTTCCACGCGAAGTAGGGAATCGCGGTGAATGCCGGACCCAGCTTTGGCTCTCTGGAGGTCAACAGCGTAACGCCACCCAGCAGGTCGGGGCGGGCTTCGGCGGAAATTTCCCCGATCGACGGGGCCACCCATGCGGACGGCAGGCCTTTCCGGTCCTTCGCCTCGACACAGTAAACAATCGGTCCGCGCTCAAAGGCCACGCGTCCCTGCAACGCGGCCACCTGCGAATTGCTCCGCACCGCGCGCACCGGCATCGGGAGGTTGAGTTCGACGACGTCGCCGGTGCGCCACTCGCGCGTAATGGCGATGTAACCCTGCTCGGGGGCTCCGCTCACGGGGGCGCCGCCCACCCGCACACTCCAACCTGCGGCCGTCGCGTCATCATAGCGGTAGAGATCGGTCGGCACGGGACGGCCCTGCACCCAGCCGGGGATCCGCACCCGCAACGTGAACGTCGCGGGATTGGCCGGCGTCACTGCGAGCCGCACCGCTCCCGACCACGGATAGTCCGTGGTCTGCGTCAGCTTCACCGCCGTGCCGCCCACCGTCGCCGTGCCTTCGCTCTGCGCGTAGAAATTCACGTACAGCGCGGCGTCCCGCACCGCATAGAAATAGCCCGTAAAGTCCGCCAGCGTGCGGATCACATTCGTCGGGCAGCAGGCGCAGTCGAACCACGGCGCCCGGCCGGCGCGGCCGTTGTTGTTCCGCGCGACGCCATTGTAGATGAGTGGGTTCGTGTAGAAAAACCGGTCGCCCGAGAGGGAAACCCCGCTGAGGAAGCCGTTGAAGGCCGTGCGCTCCAAGACGTCCATGTACCTGGACTCACCCGTCAGCAGAAACATGCGGTGATTCCACATCATCAGCGCGATCGCCGCACAGGTCTCGTTATAGGCTTCGTTCGGCAGGTCGTAGTCGGCGCCATACATCTCCCCATGCGAGTCGGCGCCCACGCCGCCGGTCAGGTAAAGCTTCCGGCCGGCCATGTTTTCCCAGATCGTCGTGATCGTGGCGGCATACCGGACATCGCCCCCCAGCGCCGCCACATCCGCCATGCCGGAATACATGTAATTCGCCCGGACCGCGTGCCCGGTGGCCGCGACCTGGTCCACCGCCCGGCGATCCTGCTGGCTGTAGAGTTTTCCGCCCGGGCCGCGCACTTCGATAAAGATCCGCGCCAGGTCGAGATAGCGCCGGTCCCCCGTCACGCGGTAAAGCTTCGCCAAGCCCATCTCGATGACCTGGTGACCCGGCGCGATCCGCCGCCGGCCATCACCAAAGTCCCGCCACACCAATCCCGCGCTCTTCAGGCAGACGTCGAGCAACGTGCGTTTCCCGGTCGCCTGGTAGTACGCCACACCCGCCTCGTACAGGTGTCCCAGATCGTAGAGCTCATGGCTCAGGTCCGGATCGTTGCGCCAGCGCTCCGGGTGGATCCAAACGTGCACCGGCTTATCCGGGTGCATGGTCCGGAACGTGTAGAGGTAGCCGTCCGGCTCCTGCGCCGCCGCGATGCGGGCGATCCACCCATCAAGGTGTTTTTCCAGGGCCGCATCAGACTGCATGCTCAGGGCGTAGGCCGCGCCCTCGATGACCTTGTAGACGTCCGAGTCGTCGAACGGGTTCTGCGTCGCCGGCTGATTCTGGAAATGCCGCTCCCCCGCTGCGCGCCGGCGCAGCGTTTCCGC